>NZ_JBBHZK010000004.1:0-300000 GCF_049843555.1 Methyloversatilis sp. MC4-4 | reverse complement strand
TCGATGCCTGCGGCGCCACCTGGTATTCGGCGGTACCGACCATGCACCAGGCCGTGCTCGCCGCCGCCGACGGACGCCGGCCGCAACGCCCGCTGCGCTTCGTGCGCTCGTCGTCGGCGGCGCTGGCGCCGGCCACGCTGGCCGCGCTCGAAGCGCACTTCGGCTGTCCGGTGATCGAAGCCTACGGCATGACCGAGGCGGCACACCAGATGGCCAGCAACCCGCTGCCGCCGGCCGCGCGCAAGCCCGGTTCGGTCGGTCTGCCGGCCGGCCCGGAAATCGCCGTCATCGACGCCGCCGGTGCGCTGCTGGCCACTGGCACGCGCGGCGAGATCGCCATCCGCGGCGCCAACGTGATGCGCGCCTACCACGCCAACCCGGAGGCCAACCGCAGCGCCTTCAGCCACGGCTGGTTCCGCACCGGCGACGAAGGCTATGTCGACGTCGATGGCTATCTGCACATCACCGGACGGCTGAAGGAAATGATCAACCGCGGCGGTGAGAAGATCACGCCGCGCGAAATCGACGAGGCGCTGCTCGCTCACCCCGACGTCGCCCAGGCGGTCGCCTTCGCGGTGCCGCACGCGACGCTGGGCGAGGACGTCGCCGCCGCCGTCGTGCCGCGGCCGGGCAGCACCATCGGTCCGGAGGCCCTGCGCGCATTCCTGTTCGACCGGCTGGCCGACTTCAAGGTACCGAGCGAGGTGCTGCTGCTGGCCGAAATTCCGAAGGGACCGACCGGCAAGGTGCAGCGCATCGGTCTGGCCGAAAGACTGCAGGCGCTGCGCACGCCGGACTTCGTCGCGCCGCGCGACGTGGTCGAGGACATCCTCGTCCAGTGCTGGCAGGAAGTGCTGGGCGGCGACATCGGCGTGCACGACAACTTCTTCGCGCTCGGCGGCGACTCGCTGAAAGCCACCCGCGTGGCCGCCCGCATCGTGTCGGTGCTGCCGGTCGAACTGCCGACCGCGCTGCTGTTCCGCCACCCGACAGTGGCCACCCTCGCCGACGCGGTACGGCAGACACTGGACCCGTCGGTGATCGCCGAAATCGAACGCATCCTCGACGAACTGGCGCCGCTGCCCGCGGCCGGCGACGAACGGGATGCGCACCCCGTCTGATCGGAAGCGCCGGACCGACGCGGTGCTCGACCGCATGGCCGCGCTCGCGCCGGCGCATCGCGACGCCCTGCGCGACGCGTTGCAGGCGCGCCGCGTACGCGGTCACGACGCGGTCGCGCAGGCGCTGGCCGCACTCGGCGTCACCCATCTGTACGCAATGCCCGGCCTGCCGATCGACGAGACGATCGGCGCCTGCGCACGGGCCGGCCTGACCGTCACCGGCGCCCGTCACCAGCAGGCGACGGTGATGATGGCCGCCGCCCACAACTACATCGCCGGCCGCCTCGCCGCGGTGGCCATGGTGTCCAGCGGCGTCGCGGTGACCAATGCGATGACCGGCGTGCAGGTCGCGCAGGACAATGGCTGGCCGGTGCTGCTGCTTGCCGGTGCGGTCGAGCAGGCCGCCGCCGGCATGGGCGCCTTCACCGAACTGGACGGCATGCGCGCGATGCGTCCGCTGGCCAAGGACTGTCTGTGCGCCGGCAGCACCGCCGACATCGGCCGCACATTGACCGCCGCCGCCCGCATCGCCTGCGACGGACGCCCGGGCGCCGTCCATGTCGACCTGCCGGAAGACAGCCTGAGCGGCTTCGCCGTCGCTGCACCTATGGACATCGGCGCACCACCCGCCGACACGCCGCCGGACACCACTGCCCTCGATCGCACCGCCGACCTGCTGCTGGGCGCGCGCGCGCCGCTGCTGGTGTTCGGCAAGGGCGTGCGCTGGGACGACGCCTACCGTCCGCTGCGCGCGCTGGTCGATCATCTGCAACTGCCCTTCGTCGCCTCGCCGATGGGCCGCGGCCTGCTGCCGGACGATCACCCGCTGTCGCGCACCGCCGATCAGGGCCGCGCGCTGGCCGCCGCCGACTGCGTGCTGCTGGTCGGCGCCCGGCTGAACTGGACCTTCCGCTACGGCGCAGAAATCCGCCGCGGCACGCCCATCGTGCACATCGACTGCTGCGACGCCGCCTTCGCCGAAGGCCCGCCGCGCGCGCTGACGCTGGCCGGTCGCGCCGGCACGCTGCTGCCGGCCCTGCTCGACCGGATCCGGCAGCGCCAGCCTCTTCCTGCGACGGCGCCGGACAGCACGGAGTGCGTCATCGCAGCGCCGCCGGCCGCAGCCACCGACCAGCCAACACCGGACGAGGTCGCGGCGGCACTGGCCGCCACACTGCCCGCCGACGCACTCACCGTGCTCGACGGCAACGTGACGCTGCTGGCGGCACAGAAGCACATCGTCGTCCGCCAGCCGCTGTCGCGATTGACGCCGGGCACCAGCGGGTGCATGGGCAGCGGCCTGCCATTCGCGATCGCCGCCGCGCGCGCCGGCCGCGGCCGGCCGGTCGTGCTGGTCACCGGCGACATGGCGCTGGGTCTCAATTTCTTCGAGCTCGAAACGGCCGTGCGGCACGGACTCAAGCTCGTCGTCATACTGCTGAACAACGACGGTCCGTCCGGCGAACGCCGTCAGCGCAAGGTTCTTCCGGCCGGCCACGGCGAGCGCCTGCTGGCCTACCGCCAGGGCCTGCGCTACGACCTGATGGCGCAGCAGCTCGGCGTGCGCATCGAACAGGCAGACGGTCCGGCGACGCTGCCGGCAGCACTCGCGCGGGCACTGGGCGGCGACGGGTCGGCATTGATACAACTACAGGTCGATCCGCTGGCAAGCTGATCGCGAGGGGGAGCGCATGAGGATGCGTCGTGGGTGATATCGGCAGACAGGATGCCCTGACCGGCGGACCGGTCGCACGGGCCGGGCGGCTGGACAGCGCGCGCTTCGATGCCTTGCGTGCGCGCATGCAGGCGGCCTCGGCGACGCCGTCGCAGCTGCGTGCGCATCCGCGCGCGGCCGATGGCGAACCCTGTTCCTGCGAACAGGCGCGCGCGTGGTTCCTCGAACAGTGGGAAGGATCGAGCGCGCTCTACCACGTGGTGAGTCGCTGGCGACTCGACGGCGCACTCGCCGAAGCAGCGCTGCAGCAGGCGCTCGACGCGCTGGTGGCACGGCACGAATCACTGCGCACCGGCTTCCCGGCCCTCGACGGCGAACCGGTGCAGCGCATCGCCGCGCACGCGCACTGTCCGCTCGAGCGCATCGCCGCGGCCGACGCCGACGCGCACGCGCAGTGCCCCTTCGATCTCGAACAGCCGCCGCTGCTGCGCGCCGCGCTGTGGCACGCCGACGACGGCGCGCAGAGGCTGCAGCTGGTGACCCATCACATCGTGTCCGACGGCTGGTCGCAGGGCGTGCTGCAGCGCGAGCTGGGTGCGCTGTACGCAGCCGCGCTGCGCGGCGACGATGCCGCACTGCCGCCGCTGCCGCTGCAGTACGCCGATTTCGCGCGCTGGCAGCGCGAACGCCTGCACGGCAGCGCTTACGGCGCACTGCTCGGCTACTGGCGCGACACGCTGACCGGACTGCCGCTGCTGGCGCTGCCGACCGACCGGCCCCGCCCGGCGCAGCCGGACTACCGTGGCGCCACGCTGGATTTCCGTCTCGACGCCGCACTCACCGGCAAGGTACGCGCGCTCTCCCGCCGCCACGGCTGCTCGCTCTACATGGCGCTGCTGGCCGCCTTCAAACTGCTGCTGGCACGCTGGAGCGGACAGAATGACGTCGTCGTCGGCACGCCGGTGGCCGGTCGCGGCCAGCCCGAACTCGACCACCTGATCGGCTTCTTCGCCAATACGCTGGTGCTGCGCACCCGGCTCGACCTGCAGGCCGGCGTCGCCGATCTGCTCGACCGCGTTCGCGCGAGTGCACTCGGCGCCTTCGACCACGCAGCGATGCCGTTCGAGAAACTGGTCGAGGAACTGAAGCCGCCGCGCGACCCGGGGCGCAACCCGCTGTTCCAGGTCATGTTCGCGCTGCGCAACGCGCCGCGGGCCGATCTGCAGCTGCCCGGCGTCGACGCGCAGCCGCAGGCGCTGCGCAGCGACATTGCCAAGTTCGACCTGACGCTGGAGCTGAGCGAACACGACGACGGCATCAATGCACAGATCGAATACGCCCGCGCACTGTTCGACGCAGCGACCGCGGCGCGCATGGCGGACCACTACCGCAGCCTGCTCGAAAGCATGGTGGCCGACGACGGTCTGCCGGTCGGCCGGCTGCCGATACACGCCAGCGATGCGGCGCGCGACGGCAAGGACGCCGCCGTCGATTACCCGGCGGACGCCACGCTGGCATCGATGTTCGCGCAGCAGGTCGCACGATCGCCGGACGCCGCTGCGCTGGCCTGCGGCGACCGGGTGCTCGGCTACGCCGAGCTGAATGCGCGCGCCAACCGCCTCGCCCACCGGCTGCGCGCACTCGGCGTCGGGCCGGACCGCTGCGTCGCGGTCAGCATGACGCGCAGCTTCGAACTGGTGATCGCGCTCATCGCCATCCAGAAGGCAGGCGGCGCCTACCTGCCGATCGACCCGGACTATCCGGACGCGCGCATCGACTACATGCTGGACGACACCGCCGCGCCGGTGCTGCTGACCGAGCGTGCGCTGGGCGCACGCTTCGCCGCGCGCGCCGCGACGGTGATCTGCCTCGACGACGACGACTGCGCCGACATGCCGGCGCACGACCCGGCGCCGCTGGCCGGGCCGCGCGACCTCGCCTACGTCATCTATACCTCGGGTTCCACCGGCCAGCCCAAGGGCGTGATGATCGAGCACGCCGCCATCTGCAACCACATGTACTGGATGCTCGCCACCTTCGGCTTCGACGCATCCGACCGCATGCTGCAGAAGACCGGCATCTCGGCCGATGCCTCGGTATGGGAGCTGCTCGCGCCGCTGTTCTGTGGCGCCTGCATGGTGCTGGCCGAGCCGGGCAGCCAGCGCGATCCGTCGTCGCTGGTGCGACAGATGCAGGCACAGCGCATCACCGTCATGCAGGTGGTGCCGTCGCTGCTGCGCGCACTGCTGGCCGAGCCAGGCTTCGCCGCCTGCGCGGCGCTGCGGCAGATGTTCTGCGGCGGCGAAGCGCTGGAAGCGCCGGTGGTTACCGCCTTCTTCGCGCGCAGCACGGCGCGTCTGCACAACCTGTACGGCCCGACAGAGGCGGCCATCGACGCCACCTGGTGGACCTGTGATGGCGCGCCCGGCGCGCAGGTACCGATCGGCCGGCCGATCAGCAACATGCAGGCTTACGTACTGGACGAAGCGATGCTGCCCGTGCCGGTCGGCGTCGCCGGCGAACTGTATCTGGGCGGCATCGGTCTCGCGCGCGCCTACCTGGGCAAGCCGGCGCTGACCGCCGAACGCTTCGTCACCGATCCCTTCGACCCGCGCGGCGGTGCACGCCTCTACCGCACCGGCGACAGCGTCATCCGGCGCGCCGACGGCGCACTGGTGTTCGTCGGCCGCGTCGATCACCAGATCAAGCTGCGCGGCTTCCGCATCGAACCGGGCGAGATCGAAGCCGCGCTGTGCGCCGACGCGACCGTCGAGCAGGCGGTCGTCGTCGCACGCGAAGAGCGTCTGGTCGCCTACGTGACCGGCGCCGGGTACCGGCCGGACGCCGCCGCGCTGCGCCGCCGACTGCAAGACAGCTTGCCGGCGCATCTGGTGCCAGCCGCCATCGTCTTGCTCGACGCGCTGCCGCTGACTTCGCACGGCAAGCTCGACCGTAACGCGTTGCCTCAGCCCGACTCCGCCGCAGCCGGTGACGACGCGCCGCGCACGCCGCTCGAATGCGAACTGGCGGCGCTGTGGGCCGAGGTACTGGGCCTTCCGGCAGTCGGCACGCGCGACAGCTTCTTCGACCTGGGCGGCCACTCACTGCTCGCCGCGCGACTGGCGGCGAGGCTGCGCGCCCGCTTCGGCATCGACGTGCCGCTCGGCGCCTTGCTCGACGCACCGAGCGTGCAGGCGATGGCGCGCTGGCTGGACGGCCGGACCGCGGTGACCGCGAACGACACGGCGACACTGCACGCACTGTTCGAAGCACAGGCGGCGCGCACGCCGGACGCGGTGGCGCTGGTGCACGCCGGACGCACGCTGAGTTACGGCGAGCTGAATGCGCGCGCCAACCGCATCGCGCACGCCTTGCGCCGGCGCGGTGTCGGCGCCGACACGCCGGTCGGCGTGCAGCTCGAACTGTCGTGCGACCTGGTGGCCGCGGTGCTCGGCGTACTGAAATCCGGCGGCGCCTACCTGCCGCTGGATACGCGCAATCCGCCGGCACGCACGCTGTGGATGCTGGCCGACGCCGGGGCGACGCTGCTGCTCACCACGCGCACCACGGCATTGTCGGAGGCCCCGGGCGTCACTGCGCTCCACCTCGACGACGAAGACTGGCTGCGTGACGAGCCAGTGCACGACCCTGAGCACGACCCTGAGCACAACCCTGAGCACGACGGCACGGCCGACACCCTGGCCTATGTGCTTTACACCTCCGGCTCGACCGGCACGCCCAAGGGCGTCATGGTCGGTCACGCGGCGATCGGCAACCGCATGCGCTGGCTGGTCGGGCAGTTCGGCATCGGCGCTGGCGACGCCATGCTGGCGCATGCCTCGATCGGCTTCGACGTGTCGGTCGGCCAGCTGTTCGCCTGCCTGATCGCCGGCGGCCGCTGCGTGCTGGCCGGCGACGCGCTGCGCAGCGATGCCGCCGCACTGATCGAACTGAGCCGGCGTGAGCGCGTGACGCTGTGGGATTTCACGCCGGCGCTGCTGCGCCTGCTGCTCGACGAACCGGCGCTGCCGGAATGCCGCACGCTGCGCCATGTGTTCTGCGGCGGCGAAGCGATGGATGCCGCGCTGGCGCGCACCTTCCGAAGCCGCTGTCGAGCAGCGCTCCACAATATGTACGGCCCGACCGAAGCGGCCATCGACGCCACCTTCTGGACCTGCAGCGACCGCGACGGCGACACGCCACCACCGATCGGTCACCCGATCGCCAACGCGAGCGCCCACGTGCTCAACGAGCGGATGCAGCCCGTGCCGGTGGACGTCGAAGGCGAGCTCTATGTCGGTGGCGCCGGCCTCGCCCGCGGCTATGTCGGACGGCCCGAACTGACGGCCGAACGCTTCGTACCCGACCCCTTCGACCCGACGCCCGGCGCCCGCCTCTACCGCACCGGCGACCGCGTGCGCCGGCGCGCCGACGGCGCGCTGATGTTCGCCGGGCGTGCCGATCACCAGATCAAGCGGAATGGCGTGCGCATCGAACCAGGCGAGATCGAGGCCGCCCTGACGGCCCTGCCCGGCGTGCGTCAGGCCGCGGTCATGGCACAGGCCGATGGTCAGCGTCTGGTCGCCTGGGCCGGCGGCCGCGATCTGGATGCCGCCGCGCTGCGCGCCGCACTCGCGCGCATGCTGCCCGCCAGCATGCTGCCGAGCGCCATCGTCGTACTCGAACAGCTGCCGCTGACCACCAACGGCAAGATCGATCGTGACGCGCTGCCGCCACCCGACGACCACGCCACAGCGGGCACTCACGCCGTCGCGCGCACGCCGCTGCAGCAGACGCTGGTCGAGCTGTGGGCGGACGTGCTTGACCGGCGCAGCGTGGGCATCGACGACGACTTCTTCGCGCTCGGTGGCCACTCGCTGCTGGCGGCACGTCTGGTCAGCCGGTTGCGCACGCTGCTCGACCAGCCACTGCCGCTGCGCGCGCTGTTCGAGGCACCCACCGTGGCGGCGATGGCCGCCCGTCTCGAAGCGCTGCGTGACGACGCTTCGCCCGCACACCCGATCGCGCAACCGTCGACCGGCGGGCTCGAAACAGCCTGCGCACATGCGCAGGCGGGCCTGTGGTTCATCGAGCGGATGGGCACCCGCGGCGGGCTCTACCACATCGTCAACCGCTGGCACATCGCCGGCGAACTCGACGTCGATGCGCTGCAGCGGACGCTCGACGCGCTGCTCGCCCGACAATCGGCGCTGCGCACCGGCTTCGTCGAACGCGAGGGACGACCGCATCTGCGCATCGACGCCGACGCGCGCTGCGTCGTCGAGCGGATCGCCGCGGCGGACGCCGACGCGCACGCCGAGCGCCCTTTCGACCTGACGCAGCCGCCGCTGCTGCGTGTTGCACTGTGGCGCGACGACGAAGGCGCCGAGGTGCTGCAGACGGTCATCCATCACATCGTGTCCGACGGCTGGTCGCAGGCGGTGCTGAACCGCGAACTGGGTGCGCTGTACGCCGCAGCGCGCCGCGGTGGCCACGCCACGCTGCCTGCGCTGCCGCTGCAGTACGCCGACTACGCACGCTGGCAACGCGCGCTGCTGGACGGCCCGGCCGGCGAGCGCCTGATCGGCTACTGGCGCCAGCAGCTGGACGGCCTGGGCGCGCTCGAACTGCCGACCGACCGGCCGCGGCCGAAGCACGCGGATCACCGCGGCGGCAGCGTCGACTTCGCACTCGACGCGTCACTCACTGCCGCCCTGCGCGCGCTCGCGCGTCGCACCGGCTGCACGCTCTACATGGTACTGCTGGCGGCCTTCCAGCTGCTGCTCGCACGCTGGAGCGGACAGGACGACATCGCCGTCGGCACACCAATGGCCGGCCGCGCCCAGCCCGAACTCGACCACCTGATCGGTTTCTTCACCGACACGCTGGTGCTGCGTACCCGCATCGATCTCGACGCTGACGTGCGCGCACTGCTGGAGCAGGTCAGAGCGACCTCGCTCGGCGCCTTCGAGCACGCCGAACTGCCCTTCGACCGTCTGGTCGAGGCGCTGCGGCCGCAGCGCGAAGGCGGCCGCAATCCACTGTTCCAGGTCATGTTCGTGCTGCAGAACGCGCCGGCCGAAACGCTGACGCTGGCGGGTGCATCGACCCGCGCGCTGCCGGCGGCACGGCCGGTGGCGAAGTTCGACCTGACGCTGGACCTGACCGAAACCGCTGACGGTCTCGCCGCGCAGTTCGCCTACGCCACCGCACTGTTCGATCGCGGCACGCTGGAGCGCATGGCCGGTCATTACCGCCAGCTACTCACCGCCATGGTGGCCGACGAAGGCAGCGCCGTCGGCCGCCTGCCGCTGCTGACGCCGGCCGAACGCCAGCGCCTGCTGATCGACCGTAACGACACCGCCTCCGACTACCCGGCGGAGGTCACGCTGGCGTCGCTGTTCGAAGCCCGCGTCAGGCAGGCGCCGGACGCCCCGGCGCTGATCAGTGGCGAACAGGTGCTGAGCTACGGCGAACTGAACGCGCGCGCCAACCGGCTCGCCCACCGGCTGCGCGCGCTCGGCGTCGGGCCGGATTGCTGCGTCGGTCTGTGCATGGCGCGCAGCGTCGAGCTGGTGGTCGGCGCGCTGGCCATCGTCAAGGCCGGCGGCGCCTACGTGCCGCTGGATCCGGCCTGGCCGGCGGCGCGCATCGCCCGACTGCTGGGCGACACACGGTCCGCGTGGGTGGTCGCCGGGCACGAGGGCGACACGCCCCTCGATGGCCTGGCGGTGCAGGTGCTGCACGCCGACGACGCGACATTGCAGGCCGAACCGGCCTCCGATCCGCCGCCGCTGGGCAACAGTCGCAGCCTGGCCTACGTCATCTACACCTCAGGTTCGACCGGCCAGCCCAAGGGCGTCATGGTCGAACAGCGCAGCATCGCGCGGCTGGTGTTCGGTTGCGACTACGCGCACTTCGACCCGGACGAAACCTTCCTGCTGCTGGCGCCGATGGCCTTCGATGCATCGACCTTCGAACTGTGGGGTGCGCTGCTGCACGGCGCACGCTGCGTCATCCATCCGGAGGCAGCAGCGACCGCCGCCGGTCTCGAAGCGACGATCGAACGGCACGGCGTCAGCACGCTGTGGCTCACCGCGGCGCTGTTCAACGCGGTGATCGACGAACGGCCGACGGCGCTGCGTGGACTGCGCCAGCTGCTGACCGGCGGCGAGGCGCTGTCGCTGCCGCACGTGAAGCGCGCGCTGGCGGCCCTGCCGGGCGTCGCGCTGATCAACGGCTACGGGCCGACCGAAAGCACCACCTTCACCTGCTGCCAGCGCATTCCGAACCCGCCGCCAGAAGACTGGGCCGCCATTCCGATCGGCCGGCCGATCGCCAACACCACGGTCTACATCCTCGACGCGCAGGGTCAGCCGGTACCGGACGGCGTCGAAGGTGAGCTGTATATCGGCGGCGCCGGTCTCGCCCGCGGCTACATCGGCGCGCCCAGGCTGACCGCCGAGCGTTTCGTCGCGCCCGCCTTCGCGGATTGCCCGGACGCACGCCTGTACCGCACTGGCGACCGCGTGCGCTGGCGCCACGACGGCAGCATCGCCTTCGTCGGCCGCAACGACCAGCAGATCAAGCTGCGCGGCTTCCGCATCGAACCGGGCGAGATCGAAGCCGCGATCGCTGCGCTGCCCGGTGTGAATCAGGCCGCCGTCATGCTGCGCACCGCAGCCGACGGCGAGCGCCGCCTGTTCGCCTGGGCAAGCGGAGAGCGCTTGGACGGCGCAGCGCTGCGCGTACAGCTCGCGCAGACGCTGCCGGAATTCATGCTGCCGTCCGCCGTGGTCGCGCTCGAACGCATGCCGGTGACCGCCAACGGCAAGCTCGATCGCGCCGCACTGCCGGCGCCCGACGCGCTCAATGCGCCACGCACGAGGCGAGCGCCCACCGATGCGGCCGAGCGCCACCTGCTGGCGATCTGGGAGTCGCTGTTCGGGCGCGATGGGCTGTCCACCGACGACGACTTCTTCGCCATCGGCGGCCATTCGCTGCTCGCCGTGCGTCTGGTCGACGCGATCGAGCGCACCTTTGGCGTACGCCTGCCGCTGGACACCTTCTGGTTCCGCGGCAACACCATCCGCGACATCGCCGGCCTGCTGCGCGGCGCCGGCGTACCGCTGCGCTGGCCGGTGCTGGTGCCGATCCGGCCCGGCGGCACGCGCCGTCCGCTGTTCTGCGTGCACACGATAGGCGGCAACCTGTTCCACTACTACGAACTGGCGAAGGCGCTGCCGGACGGACAACCGGTCATGGGACTGAACGCGGTCGGCGTCGGCGGCGCCGAGCCGGCGCGCAGCCGCATCGCCGACATCGCCGCCGACTGCGTCAGCGCGATGCGCAGCGCGCAGCCAGCAGGGCCTTACCGCCTGCTCGGCTTCTCCAGCGGCGGCACCGTCGCCTACGAGATGGCGCAGCAACTGCGCGCGGTCGGCGAGCAGGTCGACTTCCTCGGCCTGCTCGACACCTGGGCGCCCGGCACCTACCTGCGCGCACCGGACGGGAGTCTGTTCGATCGCCTCATCGCGCCGCTGCGCCCCTACACCGACCGACGACGCCTGCAGCACCTCGTCTGTTCGCTCACCGGTCTGTCGCCGCGCCGTTTCCCGGACGCCGCGTCGGCGCACTGGTGGGCGCACTGGAGCTACCGCCCGGCCACCTATCCCGGCCGCGTCGACCTGTACGTCGCCGACGCGTCACGGCTGGAGGCGAGCGCGCCCTGTCTCGGCTGGTCGAGCCGGGTCACCGGACCGCTGGTACAGCACCCGGTGGAAGGCAGTCACGGCCTGATGGTGAAGCCGCCGCGCGTGCGCGAAATCGCACAGATGCTGCGGCAGCGACTGGATGAGCTCGATGCCGCCACCGACTGACGGTACACCCGCGCTGGCGGTCGACGAGGTCCATCTGTGGCTGGCGCGGGTGGACGACGCGCCGCCGACCGACACGCTCGCCACCTGGCTGGACGACGCCGAACGCGTCCGCCTTGCCCGCTTGCAGCGCGAAGAGGACCGCGCACTGTTCGCACTCGCACACGCGTCGCTGCGCGACGTGCTGGCGCGCAGCCTGGGCATCGCCGCGCGCAGCGTGCAGATCGACTGCGACGCGCACGGCAAGCCCCGTCTCGCCACCGTCCACGCCAGCGATCTCTGCTTCAACCTGGCGCACGCCGGCCGGGCGGTACTGATAGGCATCGCCCGCGGCCGCGAACTCGGCGTAGACATCGAAGCCGTGATCGCGCACGACGACCTGCGCGCGGTGGCGGAACAGGTGTACTCGGCGGACGAGAGAGCGGCGCTCGACGTCTGCCCGGCAGCAGCGCGCACCGATCTCTTCTACACGCTGTGGACGCGCAAGGAAGCCTGCCTGAAAGCCTGGGGCTGCGGCCTCGACGGCCCGCTGCAGCAGTTCAGCGTGCACGCCGCCGCGTACGACGACGTCGCCGCTCCGGCCGGCAGTGCCTTACCACCACTGCACTGCCGCGACCTGCCGGCGCCGCCGGGACATGTCGCGGCGATCGCCGTCAGCGGAGGACCGACGACGGCGGTGTGCAGGCGCTGGCATGCGTAGCGCCGTTGCCTTCTTGCGCCGCTGGGCGCGGCTTCGCTGCGGGCAGGAATCGCGAGCAAGCTCGCTCCCACGACAGGCTCGCTTTCCGAACCCGAGGGTGCGGGAGCGAGCTTGCTCGCGATGCGGCCGACGCCAACCGCCCGGCGTCTCTCAGGCGCGGCGACGCACCGCCAGCGACAGCAGGCCGAGGCCCGCCAGCATCATCGCGTAGCTGCCGGGCTCGGGCACCGCGAGCGCCAGTGCATGCGTCGCCTGCACGTCCAGCGTCGGCGCCATCGCGTACCACAGCCCCTGATTGAAGTCGCTCGCCGAATCGCTGATCACGCCGACCGAGGTGTGGCCACTGCCCAGCACTTCGAAAGACAGCGTCGCCAGCGTCAGCGAGGTCTGACCCGCGTCGGCCACGCCGGGGAAGGCGGAACCGGACAGGGCGAGGCCGGTGAAGGCCGAATCGTCGCTCCAGCCGTCGGCAAGCGACACACCCAGCAGCTTCAGCAGGCTGCTGTCGAAGGACAACGCCATGCCGAAGGCGAGCAGTTCGTCGCCAGCGCGTTCACCGTCGAAGGGCTGGAGCAGCGACACATCGAGCGTGAAGGTCTGGCCGACCGCCGCGCTTGCGGTACCGGACAGCGAAACGGTGGCGGCCTGCGCCGACAGGGTGCCGGCGGCGATCAGCGCGGCGACGAGGGTTTTCATCATCATCTTCATTCTCCTTGCGTGGCGGAGCCGTCAGACCCCGCCTTCAGTGCTGAACGGGCGCTCACTGCTTGGTGAAGAGCGCATACCAGAGCTTGTAGTCGGCCTGTGTGATGCAGCGGTCGCTGTCGAAGTCGGCCAGCGGCTGGTAGCGCGCATCGCCGTCGCAGCTGCCGATCGCTGCGCGCTGCACGTCGCGGTCGGCGACGTCGATGCGGCCGTCGCCGTTGATGTCACCGCGCTTGCGCACCGCGAAGGGCACACGCGGGGCGGCGTCTTCGTAGCCGTCGTTCAGCAGGAAGGCGACGTAGTACTCGCCGGCAGCCAGGCCGCTGAACGACGCCGTGCCTGCGGCGGCGCCGGCGTAACGCCACAGCACCGAGGGGCTGCTGCTGCCCGGCGTCTGGGTCGAGCGGTAGATGCCTATCCAGTCCTTCGCATTGCCCGGCATGCCCGACCAGTTCACCTCCAGCGTGTCGCCGGTGCGGATGAGGTTGCGGGTGACGCCGAGCACGCGCGGATCCGGTTCCGGCTCGCTGCCCTCACCGACCGTGAATTCCACGCGGTTGGATACTTCGGTGTAGGAGTCGTTGATGTACAGCGCGAGGAAGTACTCGCCATCCGGCAGCGGCTCCGGCGGCGACAGGCTGCCGCTGGCGCGGCCATCGACGTAGTAGTAGTTCACCAGCAGGTCGATGCCCGGCACAGCGCCCTTGCGGAACACGCCGATATAGTCCTTGGCCGTGGCCGGACCGTCGGAGAAGCGGATGTCGAGACGCTCGCCGCTGGCCAGTGCGGTCTTGACCAGGCTGACGCTCGCGATCTCGCTGCCGACGGCAAACGGCACGCGGTCGGAGATTTCGAAGTAGGCGTCGTTGATGAAGAAGGCCGCGTAGTAGTAGCCCTTGTTCAGCGTACCCAGCGTGACGCTGCCGGCTTCGGTCGGCGCATAGGCCCAGGTGGTGGAACCGATGCCGCCCGGCGTCTGGCCGACGCGATAGACGCCGATCCAGTCCTTGGCGCCGGCCGGCGCGCCGCTCCAGCTGAAGGTCGGGCGCTCGCCGACGTTGAACTGGGTCTTGTTGATCGCCAGTTCCGGCATGTTTCCGACATAGAACGCGATGCGCGGCGCGATCTCGACGTAGCTGTCGTCGGTGAAGAAGGCAGCGAAGTACTCGACGCCTGCCGCCAGTCCCGAGAACGCCATCTGCCCGCTCACGCCCGACACATAGCCCCACTTGATCGACGGCGTGGCCGAACCCGGCGTCTGCCCCTTGCGATAGATGGCCACCCAGTCCTTGGCCTTGCCGCGACCGTTCAGGTACTCGACGGTCACCGGCTCGTCCGGTGACCACACCTTCTTCGCCAGACGCAGTGCCGGGTCGCCGTCGGCGCTGCCTTCGACCTTGAAGCTGCGCGCCTCCGACCACGGCGACCATTCGGCATTCGCGTCGCGGTGGCGGGCGCGGATGTAGTAACTGCCGTTGTTCAGGCCGTACTGCTGCACGGTATAGGTTTCGATATCGACGCCGGCATGGATGTCCACCGGCTCGTAATCCGGTGCGCCGGTGTCGCCGTAGACGTTCTCGACGTCACGGATCAGGTCGACCACGGTGCTGGAGAAAGCGGCATCGCGGGCGATCTGGAACTGCGTGCTGTTCAGCGCCATGCCCGACATCGACATGAAGGACGACAGCTTGAACGACTGCGGCAGCGTGACCGTTTCGCCATTGGCCGCACCGTTCAGCTCGGGCTTCTCCGGTGCGGCCGCATCGAGGCGACGTTCGAATTCGTCGATCAGCCGGCTGTTGTAGGCGAAGCCCAGCTTCGGGTGTCCTTCGGCATAGGTCGACACCTTCATCGAGCGCGCGTCGAGATCGAAGTCGATCAGCTGCCAGGTCCAGTTGGCGATGGTCTTCTGCACGTCATCCATGTCGCGCTCGGTCGACTGGCCCCAGAACTGGTCCCAGGCGGTACCGCCGCTGATGATGTGGTAGATCGGCCAGTCGCGGGTCTGACCACGCGCGTACAGGTGGTGGTGGGCGCCGATGTTCAGCGCGTGCTTGCGCGTGCCGGCCAGTATCGGCATCGCGGTGTCGCGGAACCACTGCGAAATGTCTCCGACATACTGTTCCGCCTGATAGGGACGATGCACGACGCTGATCACCCAGTCGACGTCCGGATCGGCGTCGGCCGCGGTCACCACCTTGCGCAGCCATTCGGCCTGTGCCGAAAAGCCCGATTCCGAGTTCAGATACACCAGCAGTACGCGACCGACCTGATGCGCGTAATAGCTCTCGTCGGCCGCGGCGGCGATGCCCTTGTAGCTGATCTGGTCGTAGAAGTTGTGCGCGCGCCAGTTGGCCAGACCCGGGTCGTAGTAGGTTTCGTGATTGCCCAGCGCGGTCATGATGGCCAGATTGCCGGACACGACGGCCGACGGCTTCATGTGCACGAATTCGTAGTGATCGAGCGTGCCGACGTCGACCTGGTCGCCGTTGTTCAGCATGAGCTGCACCGACTCTTCCAGCGGCAGACCGGTCAGGGACTGGATCTTGGCCTTGGCCGCCTGCAGCAGCGGTGTGTGGCGATCGTCATTGCGCAGCTGATGGTCACCGGTGAGCAGGATGCGGAAGTGACCGCTCTTGCGCGCCGCCGTGGGCTGGGTGCGGAAGCGGAACACCGGCGACACCTGGCTGCCGGTGCGCACGCGGTAGGTGTACAGCGTTTCCGGCTGCAGGCCGGTGAGTTGCACGCCGTGCAGGCGGTAGTTCGCGGCCAGCGTCTGCGCCGAGCCGGAGGCGGTGCGGTTCAGCGGTCCGCCATCCACGCCGTATTCGACGACGGACTCGTCGCCTTCGGCGGTTTTCCACGATACCCAGATCGAGTTCGCGGTCGGCGTCTGCAGGTAGGGAACGATGTCGGCTGCGACTGCGCTCAGCGACGCGCAGGCGCACACCAGCGCGGCGACGGCGATGCGCAGCCGTCGCACGAATGCGGCATGGAAGTTCATGGTCGGTACATCCGGAAGAAAACCGCCGGATTACAGCGACCCCGGATTACATCTTCGAACGGCTTACCGCCTCGCGGGTGAGCCGTTCGGATCATCCATGCGGCGAAAACATCGACAGCTCAACGGCTTGCACCGCCCACGCACTGTACCGGTCGCGCGACCGCTACAGCCATGCGCAGCCCCTCAGCGGATCGCGGCTGCGATGTCCGCGGCCAGCGCATCGGCCAGCCGGCCGTGCGCCTCGACCAGCGCTTCGTAGGTCTGCGCGCTCACCGGTTCGCTGCGGCTGAAGCGGCCGCTGCCGATGTCGGTGCCGTCGCGGCGGACGGCCCACACGGCTTCCAGCGTGACCGACGAGAAGCCGTCGGCATCGAGGCGCAGCACGTCCACCGGCACCGTCAGGTCGGGCCGGGCGACGCTGTTCTGCGGGGCAGCCACCACGCGCGCCAATCCGCGCTCGCGGGCGATGGCGGTGGCGAGCCGGCGAGCCAGTTCGGCTTTCAGCGACCCCGCCCAGCGGTGACCCTGTGCCGGCTCGGCGCGCGCACCGGCGACGCGCTGCACGATCTGCAGACGGTCCACCGCTTCCGGCAGGCTGATCGGACCGACGACGACGCTTGGTGACGCTGCGCCGGCAGCGACCGGCGCTTCGCCGGTGGTGAGCGTGTAGTGGCGTACGGTGGGCGAACTGCCGCATCCGCCAAGCAGCAGTGCGACGATGGCGACCGGAATCAGACGAAGAAGGATCACGGTTTCTCCTCGGGCTTGCCGCGCAACAGCGCTTCCGGGTTGCGTTCAAGCGTGTCGGCGAGGTGGCGCAGCGACTGCGCGGCGCGCGACAGTTCCTGCAGGCTGTCGCGCAGGTCCTGCTGCAGCGGCGCGTCGCTGGCCAGCAGGCGGCGGCCGTCGGCGACCGCGGCGCGCGCCTCGGCCATGGTCTGCTGCGTTTCGGCGACGGCGGCGCGCACTTCGTTCGATGCCAGTCCGTCCAGTCGCTGCATCAGCGCCTCGGTGCGCTCGACCGCGCTGGCCAGACCGGCGATGGCGCGGCGCGTTTCGGCGGCGATGTCGTCCAGCGGCAGGCGGTCGATCTTGGCGGCGATGCGGCTCAGCGTCGCCTGCAGTTCGTCCAGGCTGCCGCGCTGCGTCGGCAGCTGCGGCGGCCGCCCGGCCCAGTCGACCTTCGCCGTGTCCGCATTGGGAAAGAAGTCCATCGCGACATAGAGCTGACCGGTGACCAGGTTGCCGTTGCGCAGCTGGGCGCGCAGACCGCGCTTGATCAGGCGGTCGACGAAGGCGCGGAAGTCGGCCTCGCTCATGTCCTGCGTGGTGTCCTTGCGCGACTGCATGCGCTCCGGGAACACCGCGATGTCCACCTGCAGGCCGACGTCGGCGGCATCGACATCGACGTCGGGCGAGATCGCGATCACCTCGCCGATCTGGATGCCGCGGAAGTCCACCGGCGCGCCGACCGACAGGCCGCGCAGGGTTTCGGTAAAACGCAGCTGCCAGATCTGCGCGTTCGAGCTGGGCTGCTTGAGCGCCTCGGCGCGGGTCGAGAACAGACGGAAGTCCTGGCCCGCCGGGGCTGCGTCGGTATCGCCTCCGGGCGGTGTTTCGAAGGCCAGCCCGCCGGCCAGTATCGCGGTCGCCGATTCGGTGTTCAGCTGCAGCCCCTCGGCGCCCAGCTTGAGATCGATGCCGCTGGCGTTCCAGAAGCGCGTGTCTATCGTGACGAAGCGGTCGTACGGCGACTTGATGAACACCTGGATGTCGAGATGCTGACCGGCGTCGTCAAGCTTGAAGGCGGTGACCTGCCCGGCCTGGATGCGCCGGAAGTACACCGGCGTGCCGACGTCGATCGAGCCCAGCGAGTCGGCGTGCAGCGCAAAGCTGCGCCCGGGCACGCCGAGCGACACCACGGGCGCATCCTCCAGCCCGACGAAATCGCGGCGCGCCTCGCCCGACTTGCCGGCATCCATGCCGACATAGGTACCCGACAGCAGCGTATCGAGACCCGACACCGCGCTGCCCGACACCTTGGCGCTGACCACCCAGAAGCGCGTGTCCTCGACCAGCAGCGGTGCCGCCTCGCGCGCCATCTGCGCGATGGCGACGACGTGGCTGCCGTCCTCCGCCAGCCGAACGGTGCTGATCTGGCCCACGTCGACGTCCTTGTACTTGATGCGCGTCTTGCCCGGCTCGAGGCCGGCGCCGGTGCGGAACTGCAGCGTCACCACCGGCCCCTGTTCGTACCAGGTGCGGGCGGCGAGGAAAAGACCGATCAGCGCGGCGACGATGGGAATGACCCAGACAAGCGGGATGCGGAAGCGGCGCGGCGGGTCGACCACGGCGGTGGGCAGCGCGGGCGGAGTCGGGTCAGACATGGGTGGCAGGTTTCCCGGGTTCGGTGAGGGGGTCCCAGATCAGTCGCGGGTCGAAGCTCATCGCCGCAAACATGGTCAGCACGACGACGGCGCCGAAGGCGATCGCCGCCGGCCCGGCCTCTATCGTGGCGAGGCCACGGAAGTTGACCAGCGCCACCAGTATCGTGATGACGTAGATGTCGAGCATGGACCAGCGGCCGACGAATTCGACGATGCGGTAGAGCCGTGTGCGCTGCATGACGCTGCGGCGCGAGCGGCGCTGCACCGTCACGGTAAGCCAGGCGAGCGCGATGATCTTCAGCAGCGGCACCATGATGCTGGCGAAGAACACCACCGCTGCCAGCGGCCACGAACCGCTCTGCCACAGGAACACGACGCCGCTCATGATCGTGTCCTGCTGTCGACCGAGCAGTGAGGACGTGGTCATCATCGGCAGCAGGTTGGCCGGCACGAACAGCACGGCCGCGGCGATGATGAGCGCCCAGGTGGTCGATACGCTGGCCGGCTTGCGCGGGTGCATCGGCGCCCGGCAGCGCGGGCAGCGCAGCAGCGCCGCGTGGTCAGCAGGAATGTGCGCCAGCTGGCCGCACACGTGGCAGCTCATCAGCCCGGCTTCGCGTGCGGTCAGGTCGCGCCTCATCCGTTCGCGCCCTCCGGCGGCACCTGCCACAGCAGCCGCGTGTCGAAGGCGCGCCCGGCCAGCGTCAGCGCGACGATCAGCGTCGCCATCGCCCAGAAGGCGGTGCCGAGCAGCACGGTCGCCATGTGCGACAGCTTCACCAGCGACACCAGCATGCCGAGCAGGAACACTTCGACCATGCCCCAGGGCTGCACCGAACGGACCAGCCGGAAGAAAGGCGCCAGCCGCGGTGACACGCGGCCGAGGCGCAGCGGCAGCAGCACCATCAGGATCATCAGCAGTTCGAGCAGCGGGAACAGCAGCGCGGTGCCGAACACCAGCGCGGCGACCGGCGTCATGCCGTCCTGCCACAGCACCTGCACCGCGCCGATCAGCGTCACCTCGACGCGCCGGCCCTGCAGTTCGAGGCCGACCAGCGGATAGACGTTGGCGATCACGTACAGGATGGCGGCAGTCAGCGTCAGCGCCAGCGTGCGATCGAGGCTGTCCGGCGGGTTGCGCGCGAGGAAGGCGCCGCAGCGCACGCAGCGCGCAGTCTGCCCGGGCGCGAGTTCGGGCTCGGTCTGCAGCAGATCGCACTCGTGGCAGGCGATGGTCTGGGCGGGCAGCGTGGGATGCGCGTGGGACATGGGCATTACCGTGGAATCAGCGACGATTGTGCGGGCCGCTGCCCCGCCACGCAACGAGGTCGCCGCCGGAGCGCCTGCAGTGCGGCGTCAGCGCACACCGACGCCGTCGCGCGCCGCCAGCTTGGCGGTGATGTAGTCGGCGTGCGGGATGTAGAGCAGATCGGCCACCTTGCGCATCACGTGCGCCTCGTGCGCGTGCAGGTGGCCGTCGGCATAGGCGACCTGCCACATCAGCTCGATCACGCGCAGCTTGCGTGCGGCGTCGAAGGCGCGGTTCAGCTGGCCGGTAAAACGCTGATAGTCGTAGGCCTCGGCCGCCGCGGTGGTGGCCAGTTCGATCAGGCGTTCGATCTCGTCGTCGGCGAGCGCGAACTTGTCGCGCAGTGCCTGCATCGCGGCGGCACGCTCGTCGTCGCCGATGTCCGGGTCGGCGCGCATCACTTCGACCAGCAGCACGGCGGTGGCCAGCTGCAGCTGGTGTTCGGTGGCAACCGGATCGACCGCCGGTGCGGCGAAGCTGTCGAACAGCTCTTTCAGGGTACGGAACATCCACTCATCCTCGTTCGGGCCGGCGCAGGTCGCCGGCCGTGTTGTGCAGAGTGTGCATCGGTGCGGCGTGTTCCCGCCCGCGCCGCATCGGGCGACGGACGATCACGCCGGAAGCTGCGCAAACTCGCGCGCCAGATGATCGACCAACCCGCGCACCGCCGGCAGCAGGCCGCGGCGCGACGGGAACACGACGTGGGCGATGCCGCAGCGCGGCGCCCAGTGCGGCAGCACGTCGATCAGACGGCCGCTGGCGAGGTCGTCGCGCACCATCATGGTCGGCAGCTGGGCGACACCGACGCCGTGCAGCGCCGCGCTGCGCAGGGCGGCCAGATCGTCGGTCACCAGTCGCGGCGCGTGGCGCACCTGCGCGCTGGCCCCGTCCGGGCCTTCCAGCATCCACGCGTGGTCGCGCTGCGCCGGCCCCCAGGCCACGCTGGGCAGCGTTGCGAGATCGGCCGGCACGCGCACCTCGCCCAGCGGCGCGATCAGGTCCGGGTGAGCGACCAGGCGTTGCAGGCTGTCGCCCAGTACCTTCATCACGAGGTCGGTGTCCTCCAGCGGCGGAAAGCGCACCCGGATCGCCAGGTCGAAACCTTCGCGGATCACATCCACGCGCCGGTTGGTGCTCTCCAGATGGATCTGCACGCGCGGGCAGGCCGCCATGTAGCGGCTCAGCATGTCGGCTACCTGGTATTCGAGCAGCGCGGTCGGACAGGCCAGCCGTACGATGCCCTGCGGCTCGGCGCGCGTGCGCTCGACCGCCTCCTGCGCCGCCTCCGCCTCGACCAGCATGGCGACGCAATGACCGTAATAGGCCTGGCCGATCTCGGTCACCGCGAAGCGGCGCGTCGAGCGCTGGATCAGGCGCACCCCGAGACTGTCCTCCAGCAGCGCGATGCGCCGGCTGAGCTTGGACTTGTGCATGTCGAGCGCGCGCGCCGCCGACGCAAAGCCGCCGTGCTCGACCACGCGAGCAAAGTAGTAGAGGTCGTTCAGGTCCTGCATCTCAGTTGCCACACCGCCTCCATCGTTCCATCAATAGAACACTGAATAGCGATTTTGCCGTCTAGTGCGTCGATTGTCCCGAATCTAGTATTCACCTCAACGCAGCACGGTTCAGACGGAACGGTGCGAACGAACAGGAGAAACACCATGAAGAAGATTTCGGGTCTGTACAGCGCACCGCGCCAGCACTGGGTCGGCGACGGTTTTCCGGTGCGCTCGCTGTTTTCCTACGATTCGATGGGCCGCCACGTGAGCCCCTTCCTGCTGCTGGACTACGCCGGCCCGGCGAACTTCGAGCCGTCGGACACGCCGCGCGGCGTCGGCCGCCACCCGCACCGCGGCTTCGAGACGGTCACCATCGTCTATGACGGCGAAGTCGCCCACCAGGACTCGACCGGCGCCGGCGGCGTCATCGGCCCGGGCGACGTGCAGTGGATGACCGCCGGTGCCGGCATCATCCACGAGGAATTCCATTCGCCGGACTTCACCCGCCGCGGCGGCCCGCTGGAAATGGTGCAGCTGTGGGTGAACCTGCCGGCGCGCGACAAGCGTGCCGCGCCCGGCTACCAGCACCTGGCGAAGAAAGACATTCCGGTGGTCGAACTGCCGGACGGCGCCGGACATCTGCGCGTCATCGCCGGTGAGTACGCTGGGCACGGTGGCCCGGCCCGCACCTTCACGCCCATCAATGTGTGGGACCTGAAGCTGAAAGCCGGCGCCGACCTCGAACTGACGGTGCCGGAGGGTCACACGCTGGCGCTGGTGGTGCTGCGAGGCCTGATCCACGCCAACGGCAGCCAGCCGGTGCGCGAGGCGCAGATGGCGCTGTACCACCGCGAGGGCAGCCGTTTCGCGATCGCCGCCGAAACCGACGCCACCGTGCTGCTGCTGGCCGGCGAACCGATAGACGAACCGATCGCCGGCTACGGGCCCTTCGTGATGAACACGAAGGACGAGATCCGCGAGGCGATCGACGATTTCAACAGCGGGCGTTTCGAGACCGCGACCGCCTGAACCGCTTCACCCCCTGCGCGCACCGGGGCGCGCAGGGATCACTCCGCCGGGAGCCACAAAGGCCAAAGCCACCCACCCGGCACCCAACCTCAACTGCAAGGAGAATCGCCATGACCACGAAGACCTACAAGAAGCTGAACAAGGACGACGCCGTGATGCTGCTGGTGGACCACCAGGCAGGCCTGCTGTCGCTGGTGCGCGACATCGACCCGGACAAGTTCCGCAACAACGTGCTGGCCACCGCCGATCTGGCCAAGTACTTCAAGCTGCCCACCATCCTGACCACCAGCTTCGAACAAGGCCCGAACGGCCCGCTGATGCCGGAACTGAAAGAGATGTTCCCGGACGCGCCCTACGTCGCCCGCCCCGGCCAGATCAACGCCTGGGACAACGAAGACTTCGTCAAGGCGATCAAGGCCACCGGCCGCAAGCAGCTCATCATCGCCGGCGTGGTGACCGAAGTGTGCGTCGCCTTCCCGGCCCTGTCGGCGATCGAGGAAGGGTTCGACGTATTCGTCGTGACCGACGCCTCCGGCACCTTCAACGACATCGCCCGGCATTCGGCCTGGGACCGCATGTCGCAGGCCGGCGCACAGCTGATCAACTGGTTCGGCGTGGCGTGCGAACTGCACCGCGACTGGCGCAACGACGTCGAAGGCCTGGCCACGCTGCTGTCCAACCACATTCCCGACTACCGCAACCTGATAACCAGCTACAACGCGCTGAAGGGCTGAAGCCCGAAGGCATGAGGGCGGGTCGTCCGGACGGATGACCTGCCAGCGTCATGTCCGGCGATATCATAGGCACGCTCTGAACCGCTCGATGCCCGCCGCCTATGTTCATCGCCCATGCCCCATCGGGCTATCTTCTCGCCACGCAGTTCGTCGATCGTGCGCGAACGCTGCCCGTCCGCGCGAGGGTCGCCATGGCGGCCGGCGTGATCGGCGCTCTCGCGCCGGACTTCGACATGCTGTGGTTCTACCTGGTCGACGCCCGGCAAACCCACCATCACAAGTACATCAGTCACTGGCCTGTCCTGTGGCTGTCGCTGCTTCTGCTTGCACTGCTGTGGCGGCACACGAGGCCCTTGAGTGCAGGCGCCGCCGTGCTCGGCATCTTCTCGGCGGGAGGGTTGCTGCATATGGTGCTGGACAGTGTCGTCGGCGACATCTGGTGGTTCGCACCCTTCATTGACCGCCCGTTCGCGCTGTTCACCGTGCCTGCGCTGCACACGCCCTGGTGGCTCAACTTCCTGCTGCACTGGTCGTTCGCGCTCGAACTGGCGATCTGCGTCGGTGCAGTGATTACCTTTCGCCGCCGCCAGCGCAGCGGTGTCCCGGCCAAGGTCTGAACCGGTGTGCGAGGCGCACCGCCGGACGGAGGTCCCGCCGGCACTTGCGTGAATCACGCTGCAGGTGCCGGCAGGGTCCGCACGATCAGACGATGGACGACGTGTCCGCCTGACCGTAAGGCCGGGTGCCGTAGTAGGCGTGAATGCCCTTCTCCCAGGCGACGTCGGCCATATCGGGCCAGTGGTTCTTGTCGAAGCCCGGTGCGCTTTCGAGGCGCTCCTTGTTCACGTCGAGCACGAAACGCTTGTTCTCGGTGTCCAGCTTCAGCGCGTCCCACGGGACAGCGAACAGCTTCTCGCCCATGCCCAGAAAGCCGCCGAAGGACATCACCGCGTAGCTCACGTGGCCGGTGCGCATGTCCAGCATGATTTCCTTGATGTCTCCGAGTTCTTCCGACTGCTTGTTGTAGACCTCGTTGCCGATGAGGGTGTCAGCCCCCATCAAATGGGGCCCGGGGCCGGTGTGCGCATCCGGTCCTGCTCCGTTGTTTCGTGCCGGCTTGTATATGCCGTAGGCGTCGCGATCTTCATAGTTCATGGTCATCTCCTGTCGAAGGTGTGCAGTCGTCGCAGCGGAACCCGCCGCGTACCTGCTTCCTCCTGCAGCAGACTAGGCGCCCGCGACAACGCGGTCTGTTCGGCAGCCCACGCAGCCACCGCTCAGGCCCGGAACTGCGCGGCCGCGAATGCCCAGACCATGCGTGAGGCATCGGGCCCGCGCGGGTCGCTGCTGGGCAGTTGTGCGGCACCGCCGCTCCATGCGTGCGCCAGCCCATGTACCTGGACCAGCCTGGACACGATGCGGCCGGCACGGCGGAAATCGGTCACCGTCATCGCGTACCGCTGACCGCGCTGCACGTCGCGTGACGGCCGTACGCGCGCGCCCGCAGCGTCGGCCCATTGCTGCGCGGCGGCCTGGGCGTTCTGCAGGGCCACCACCGGATCGGCGTCACCATGGATCACCAGCAGCGGGGGCCAGCCGCTTTCCATCGTCAGCGGGGTCGCCGCCAGAGGTTGCGTGGCGCGACGGCCGTGCATCGCACCGAGTGCCGACAGCGTGGAGTGGGCGGTGCCCGGCGGCACACCCGAGTGCATCGCCACGGCGCGGAAGCGGTCAGGGTGACGGGTCACCAGCAGGGCCGCCATGCTGGCGCCGGCCGACAGTCCGGCGATGGCCACCCGCCCGGAGTCGGCCGGGTGCAGCAGGCACACCTGGTCGATCATCTTCATGATCAGCGCCGCTTCGCCACTGGCGCGGCCGGCGGTGGCGTCGAACCAGTTCCAGCACCCCTGCGCGTTGGCCAACCTGTCCTGCTCCGGGTAGAGCACGAGGAAGCGCTCGCGCATCGCCACCCGGTTCATACGCGTGCTGCGGGCGAAGGCGTTCGCGTCCTGGCCACAGCCGTGCAGCATCACCATCAGCGGCAGGCGCTCGCCGATCGCGACACCGGGCGGTCGATAGAGCCTGAAGCGGCGCGCACCGGCGACACCGGTGGCAATGCCGAGCACCCACGCCCCGTCGCCCGGCGGTGGTGTGCGCCGGCTGACCACCGGCTTCATCGCCCGCCCCACTGCGCGCGCGCCTGTCTTCATCGCGCTGCGGGTGATGGCGACCAGGCTGCGTTCGAGACTGCGGGCCCAAACCGACTTGCGTGTGCGTTTTTTCATCGGCCCATTATGCGGTGCCTTGTGCGACAGCCCTGCGCGCGCCGACGGATCACCGTGTCATCGGCGCGTCGCCGGTCAGAAGGCCGTGCGCACCAGCCCGCCTTCGGCGCGGATCGCCGCACCGTTGATCACCGCGGCGCGGGCGCTGGCGATGAAGGCGACGACGGCGCCGATTTCCGCCGGGTCGATCAGCCGCGCGATCAGCGACGACGGCCGGTTTTCGGCCATGAAGCGGCGCTGCGCCTCGGCCGGTGGCAGATCGGGAAACAGGTCCTGGATGAATTTCTCGACGCTTTCGGTGCGCGTGGGGCCGGGCAACACCGCGTTCACCGTCACCCGCGTGCCCTGCGTCAGTTCCGCCAGCGAGCGCGACAGGCCCAGCTGCATGGTCTTGGTCGCGCTGTAGTGCGCCATTTCCGGCGCCGGGCTGATGCCGGATTCGCTGGATATGAACACCACCCGGCCGTCGCCGCGGGCCAGCATGCCGGCGAGGTAGTGCCGGGCCAGCCGCACACCGCTCAGGATGTTCACCTCGAACAGACGCTGCCAGTCGGCGTCGCTCTCGTCGAAGAAGCCGACCGCCTCGTAGATGCCGAGATTGTTCACCAGGATGTCGACCTCGGGCAGCGCGGCCAGCGTGGCGGCACACCCCTCAGCCGTGCCATTGTCGGCCACCAGCGGCAGCAGATCGGCCTGCGGATGGCTGGCGCGGATGCTGGCGACGCCGGCCTCCACGCTGGCCGCGCTGCGCCCGTTGATTACCACCTGCGCACCTTCGGCCGCCAGCGCGCGGGCGATTTCCAGCCCGATGCCATTCGACGACGCGGTGACCAGGGCGCGCCTGCCCTTCAGTTCGAGATCCATGTGCAGCTCCTTGCAGTTGATGTGCCTGCAAGTGTGCCGCCGGCTTATCATTTCATTAACCGTCGAAAATACAATTGATTGTTGACTGTGCGTCAAATATCAACCGGACCACGCCCATGACGACGCGCACCGAAGACCTGCTGGCCTATCTGGCGGTGGTCGATGGCGGCTCGCTGACCGCGGCCGCCGAACAGCTCGGGCAGACGGTGTCCGGCGTCAGCCGTGCGCTGGCACGGCTGGAACGCGGGCTGGACAGCACCCTGCTCGTGCGCACGACGCGGCGCATCGACCTGACCGAAGAGGGCCGGCTGTTCGCCGACCATGCGCGGCGCATCGTCGCCGCGCTGGCTGAGGCGGAGGAATGCATGGCCATCCGCCGTCAGCGCCCGGCCGGGCGGCTGCGCGTGGACGCCGCCTCGCCCTTCGTATTGCATGTGCTGGTGCCGCGCGTCGGCGCGTTTCGCGCGCGCTACCCGGACATCGAACTGGAGCTGCACAGCAACGACCGCATCACCGACCTGATCGAACAGCGCACCGACGTCGCGCTGCGCATCGGCACGCTTCCGGATTCGACGCTGCACGCGCGCCTGCTCGGCCGCTCGATGCTGCGCATGCTGGCATCGCCGGCCTATCTGGCCGTACACGGCGAACCGGCTGACGCGGCGGCACTCGCCGCGCACCGGCTGATCGGCTTCACCGCGCCGGCCCATCTGAACACCTGGCCGCTGCGCACGGCGGACGGCGAAGGCTGCGCGATCCGCCCGTCGCTGTCCGCGTCCAGCGGCGAAACGGTGCGCCAGCTCGCGCTCGCCGGCGAAGGCATCGCCTGCCTGTCGGACTTCATGACCGAGGACGACCGGCGCAGCGGCCGGCTGGTCGAGCTGCTCGCACCGCTGCGCGTGGCGAGCTTCCAGCCGGTGCATGCCGTGTATTACCGCAACACCACGCTGGCCGCACGCATCGCCTGCTTCATCGACTTCCTCGCCGAAAGCTGGCCGGCGCCTGGCGGGGATTGAAGGCGACGGTAGGGCGGGCGGACAATCTGCCCTATTTCGCTGAGCGCGCTGTCACAAGTGCAGGCGCTGGCGCGTCTTCGACGCGTATCCACTCCCGCTCTGGCGCCCGCACATGACCTTGACCACCCACACCTTCGATCAGCACCGCCGGCGACTGACCGGCATCGCCTACCGCATGCTCGGCTCGCGCGCCGACGCCGACGACGTGCTGCAGGACGCCTGGCTGCGCTGGCACGAGTCCGCCCCGGCCGACCTGCGCTCCGCCGAAGCCTGGCTGGTCACCGCGGTGACCCGGCTCAGCATCGACCGGCTGCGCGCGCGCAAGGCCGAAGCGCAGCACTACGTCGGCCCCTGGCTGCCGGAACCGCTGGCCGAGCACGACCTGATCACGCCGGAATCGCGGCTGGAGCGGGCCGACGACCTGTCGTTCGCCTTCATCGCGGTGCTCGAACGCCTGAGCCCGGACGAGCGCGCCGCCTTCCTGCTGCGCGAAGTGTTCGACTACGACTACCCCGAGGTCGCACAGGCGCTGGACAAGAGCGAGGCGGCCTGCCGCCAGCTGGTGCATCGCGCGAAGACGCGGGTGGGTGAACAGCAGCCGCGCTTCACCGTCGACCGCGAGGCCCATCTGCGCGTGCTGCGCCGTTTCATGGCCGCCGCGCAGTCGGGCAAGCGCGACGACATCGAAAGCCTGCTGGCGGACGACGCGATCGCCGTGTCGGACGGCGGCGGCAAGACCTGGGCCACGCTCAAGCCGCTGCACGGCGCTTCGCGCATCGCCTGGCTTTACTACGCGGTCGCGCGCAATCCGGACATCAGTCTGGAATGGCGCGAGGGCCTGGTGAACGGCGAGCCGGCCATCCTGCGCTTTCGCAACGGCGTGCTGCACTCGACGCTGTCCATCGTGACCGACGGCGAACGCGTACTCGCCCTGTACGGCGTACTCAATCCGGACAAGCTGGGCAGCTTCCGCATCGACTGACGCAGGCGGCTGTCACACCGGGCGGCCGGTCGTCGTCTTGTCCATGAGCGCATCGATTCCGCTGCGCCCTCACATGGAGAAGCTCTCATGCACGGCCTGCGTCTGCCCTACTTCCGCCTCGCGCCGGAAGCCTACAAAACCCTGTACGCCCTGTCCGACCAGATCGGCCGTGGCGCGCTCGACAAGAAGCTGGTCGAGCTGGTCTATCTGCGCGTGTCGCAGATGAACGGCTGCGCCTTCTGCCTCGACATGCACGCAACCGCGCTGCGTGGGCTGGGCGAGGATGCCCAGCGCATGGACGTCGTCGCTGGCTGGCGCGAATGCAGCTTCTTCGGCGACGCCGAGCGCGCCGCGCTGGACTGGGCGGAAACGCTGACCCGCATCGGTGACGGCGCACCGCAGGACGCGCAGTTCGACGCGCTGAAACAGCACTTCAGCGACACGCAGATCGCCGAACTGACCTTCGCCGTCGCCACCATCAACGCCTGGAACCGCATCGCCGTATCGATGCAGCAACCGATCGAGCGGAGGGCGTCATGATGCGCCGCGCGTCGCTGTTCGCCGCGCTGCTGTCGCTGGCGTTCATCGCGCTGCCTGCCCCCGCGCACGAAGCCGGTCACGGCGGCGGCGTTGCGCAGCGCCTGAGCCAGCCGTTGCAGCCGGGTCTGGACGAAGGCGTGCTGCTGGTCGTCACGCTGGCCCCCGGCGAAGCCAGCCCGGCGCACCGTCACCGGGCGCATGCATTCGTCTACATGCTGGAGGGCGAAGTGCTGATGCAGGTGGCGGGCGGACCCGAGCGCCGGCTCAAGCCGGGTGACGTGTTCGAGGAAAAGCCGGACGACATCCACACGCAGGCGCGCAACCTGAGCAGCACGGCGCCCGCCCGTTTCGCCGTGTTCATGGTGAAGAAGCAGGGCGTGCCGGTGGTGCTGCCGGCGAACTGAGCGACCGCCGTTCCGCGGCGCGCCGCGGAACGCAGTCTGCTATCGTCCCGACGCTCCGACATCACGGCAAGTCTCATGAGCGTCATCACCGTCTATCACAACCCGAAATGCAGCAATTCGCGCGGCGCGCTCGAACTGATATGCGAACGCGGCTTCGAGCCCCAGGTCGTCGAATACCTGAAAACCCCGCTGTCGACCGCGGCGCTGCGTGCGCTGGTCGCCGCCTGCGGCGTGCCGGTCCGCGAACTGATGCGCAGCAAGGAAGCGCTGTACGGCGAACTGGGCCTCGATGACCCGACGCTGGACGACGACACGCTGATCGCTGCGATGGCCGAACACCCGGTGCTGCTGAACCGCCCCATCGTGGTCACCCCGCGCGGCGCCCGGCTGTGCCGACCGCCGGAAACGGTGCTCGACGTGCTTCCTTGACCCGGTCCGCGACGCGCATCATCCGTGAAACGCACACGGGATGCGCATGCAATGGAGGCCCCACAGGCGGGTAGCCGTTCCACGCTATCAGCATGAGACATCTGTGCACGCGTGATTGTCATGCGCTACCATGCGACCGCCTTCGGCGGGCAATGACGCCCGCCTGCTCATTTCAGATATGGAGGATGACCCGCATGTCCCTACGCCCAGGACACGTGCACGCCCGCCCTTTAATTTCGCGCGTCATTGCGCGTGCCTGCAGGCGCGTTCTTTCGTGGACGATGCTCGGCGCGGCAGCGTGCACACTCGCAGGCTGCGTGCCGGCCATGAAGGTGGCGAAGGTGGATCCTTCAACAGGATTCCTGCATAGCGAAAAGCCCATCGCCGCAAAAGCCGAACGCGTGCGCGGAGAACGGGTTGACCTTTCGAAGCACAAGGACCTGCTGCTGGTGACCGGATACACACCGGAAACCGCGAAATTCCTGGCCGCGCAGATCAGTGAAATCGGCGTTTTCGATTCGGTCGTCACCCTTCGCGAGCTCGAGGAACAGGTGATCCGCCATGGCCTGCAGGACCGCATCGTGTCTCTGGACAGCCAGATCGCCCTCAGTCGCGTAGCCCGGCACTACAAGCCTTTCCTGTGGCTGCACCCGAAAACCGTCAGGGAAAACGACAAGTCCTACGGCAGCCTTGTGCTGCGCGACGCGGCGACCGCCACCGATCTGTTCGAGGCACGCATCGATTGGTCGTTCGGCACGTCCGATGAAACATTCTGGTACCCGCTGTTCAACGAACTGATCGCTTGGGTCAATGAAAACCGCCAGGGAGAAGAGTGACATGCAGGCGCGCGCACTCCGAAGTCTGGCCTTCATCCTTTCCGCATGTGTGCTGACGGCCTGTTCGATCGGAAAAGTCCAGCCACTCGATCCGGTTTCGGGCACCCTGCCCGCCAAGGCCAAGGCCGACATCCGTACCCAGGTGGCGCTGGATCTCGATCAGCGCAGGAAGCTTGTGGTTATCAGCGATGCGGAGCACGGATTCTTCAAACGACAGATCGAACAGTTCGCCTATTTCGACGAGGTCATACCGCGGTCCGAACTGGAAGTACGGATCATCCGCGCCCAGCTGGGCGACGAAGTTCCCACGATCGCGGATCGCATCGGCCTGAACAACGCGGCGCGGCGTTACCGCCCGTTCCTGTGGATTCACGTTGAGCGCACCCGGAAGGACAACACGCCGTTTGCTCAACTCGTAATGACCGACGCGACCACGATGGAAGACTTGTTCGTCGCGGAAACCGAGCTCGACTTCGCCTGGAAAGGCGTCAACGACCAGTACAACTGGTATCCATTGATGAACGCGCTGGTGGACTACATCGAGAGCAATTCGAACACCTGGCGGAGACCCGCTGGCGCGACGCCGGCCAAGTAGAGGTCCGGGGCGTCCGGTCGCAAGGACGGCGGCGTAACCACGCCGCCTTGCACCGGGCGCTCGCGCGGTGGAGGGCAGAGCACTACCGGTGCGCCAGGCAAAGCGCTAGATTGACGATCCCATCAGCGCCATCGACGAAGCATGCCCGACAGACGTCATCGCGCCTGCACAGGACCAATCCGCCCATGAGAAAGACCGGACCGAACAAGGCCGAAACGGATCTGTTGCCCGCGTTCGAAGGACTGACACTGAAAGACATCGTCATTCCCGACACGAAGGAAGCCGTCGCTGCCGCAGTCGCTGAGATCCGCGCAGCCGGCGAAGCCGGCTTCGACACCGAATCCAAACCCACCTTCAAGCCGGGTGAAGTGAGCAGCGGGCCGCACCTCGTGCAGTTCGCGCTGCCCGACCGCGCCGTCCTGTTCCAGATGCACGACAGCGCCAGTCGCGATGCGGCGTCCCTGCTGCTGGAGGATCCGGCGGTGCTGAAGATCGGCTTCGGCCTCAGCGCCGACCGCAGCCAGATCCACGCAAAGCTCGGCGCCACCTTGCAGTCGGTGCTCGACCTCGACCACCTGTTTCGCCGTCGTGGTTACAACAACTCGTTGGGCGCACGCGCCGCCGTCGGCCTGGTGCTGGACCGCAATTTCCGCAAGTCGAAGTCGGTGACCACCACCAACTGGTCGCTGCCCCGTCTGAGCGATGCGCAGAAGCTCTATGCCGCCAACGACGCCTACGCGGCGCTACGCGTATACCTCGCGATCACGCTGACGCCGCAGGAAAGGCAGGCGCTGCTGCCAGGGCGCTGAGCGCGTCTCGTCGCGGTCGGAAGACCGCTCCTACACCCTCCCGAGGCTCAAGCCACGCGTCTGGCGTCCTCCTGTGGGAACGGCAGTGGCCGCGACACGGCCACTGCCGTCCGCAGGCTTCGATACAGGCCGCAGTCGGGGTCAGAAGACCCCTCCCACAGAAACCCGGCTCCGGCCACCGATCGCGAGTCTGGCGCCCCCCTCTGTGGGAGCGGCCTTGGCCGCGACGCGACCGCTGCGGTCCGCAGGCTTCGATACAGTTCGCAGTCGGGATCAGAAGACCCGCCCCCTCTCACAGAAACCCGCGAAGCTTGCCCGTGCTGCGCCTCAGCCGAGCACGCGGGTCATGTAGCAGGCGCCTTCGCCATAGCTTGCAAGCGCCTGCACAGGCACAGTCCCACGCGCCGGTCGGTAGCCGCGCTGCGCCCAGTAGCCGGCGGCATCGCCGACCGCCACCAGGGCGCCGCAGCGAAGTCCGCGGCATGCCGCCGCATCGTGTGCCGCCTCGTACAGCGCGGCCGCAACGCCGCTGCCGCGGGCCGACGCGGCGACCGCGCAGTCATGCAGATACCAGCGCGTCGCCGGCACCGGCAGCGCGGCAAGTTCGGTGTCCAGCGCCGGCGGCTTGCCGTCGTGCCACGGATGCGAAACCAGATAGCCGAGCAGATCGCCGGCCGCTGACTGCGCGACCAGGCAAAGATCCGGTGCCAGCCTCATGCGGTTCAGATAGACGGCAGCGCCCTCGGGTACGAAGGCCGCATCGGCATAGGCGATTGCCTGCAGCGCAAGCACGGCGTCGACATCGTCGGCGCGCATCGGGCGGATGATCGGATGCATCGTTACAGCAAGGCCTCAGGAAATGAAATGCGCGTCGGCACCTCGCGGAGTTGCGACACCTGCGCGCCGTCTCACGATGCAGCGCGCAGTTCCATCCTGCCGTCGGCGACCAGGCCGCGGCCGATCTCGCGCAGGTCCACGCCGATCGGATGCTGGCTCACGCTCAGTCCGAACTCCGGCAGGATGGCCAGCAGGTGGTCGAAGATGTCCGACTGTATGCCTTCGTACTTCGACCACGCGGTGGTGTTGGTGAAGCAGTAGATCTCCAGCGGCAGGCCATCCGGCGTCGGCGCCAGTTGCCGCACCAGCAGCGTCATGTCGCGGTGGATGCCCGGATGCGCGCGCAGCATGCGTTCGACGTAGGCGCGGAAGCAGCCGATATTGGTGACCCGGCGATGATTCACGGCCGCCTTGCCGCGCGCTTCGAGCTGGCGGTTCCAGTCGTCGATCTCGCGCTGTTTCTCGCCCAGATAGTCCTCGAGCAATGCAAAGCGTGCCAGGCCGCGCCGCTCCTCGTCGGACAGGAAACGCACGCTCTGCTGGTCGAGCAGCAGGCTGCGCTTGATGCGGCGACCGCCCGACTCCTGCATGCCGCGCCAGTTCTTGAACGGGTCGGTGATGAAGCGTTTGGTCGGAATGGTGGTGATGGTCTTGTCCCAGTTCTGCACCTTCACCGTGTGCAGCGCGATGTCGATCACGTCGCCGTCGGCGTTGAGCTGCGGCATTTCCACCCAGTCGCCGACGCGCACGATGTCGTTCGACGAAATCTGCACGCTGGCCACCAGCGACAACAGCGTGTCCTGGAACACCAGCATGAGCACCGCAGCCATCGCACCCAGACCGGACAGCAGAATGAGTGGCGAGCGGTCGATCAGCGCAGCCACCATCAGGATGGCGGCGACGACGTACAGCAGGATCTTCACGACCTGGATGTAGCCCTTGATCGGCTTCAGGTGAGCGCCGGGCCGCCGCTCGTACAACGCGTTGAGCCAGCTCAGCAGGGCGCCGATCGCGAGTGCCACGGTGAGCACCATGAAAGCACCGGCCACGTTCTGCACCACGGTGACCGCTGTCGGCGGCACGTCGGGCAGCAGCGCGATGCCGTTGTGCAAGATGAGCGCGGGTACCACATTGGACAGACGGCGCACGACCGTGTCATCGAAGGTACTCTGCCCCTCGCCCACCGGCAGCATGCGCAAAGCGCGTGTGAGCACGCGCAGCAGCACCTTCTTGACGATCCAGTTGGCCGTCCAGGCCAGCAGCGCGATCAGCGCGATACCGATCAGCGCACGCAGCTCCGGCGGGTAATGGTCAAAGGCCTCCATGAGCTCAAGATAGCTCGTCACTGTTGTCTCCCTGTGAATGGCCTGCGGCGGCGGCGCCGCGAAGACGCGCCCGCTCTGTCGGCACGCAGGACCGACAGGCGGAAAGGGCGCAGGGTTCCGCAGATCGGCGCCGCCAGACGGCGGGCCGGCACTGCGCGGATCAGATCACCGGCGCGAGCCAGCGCTTCATGACCGGCTCGGGCATACCTTTGCGCGCCGCCAGATCGGCCACCTGATCGGCGCCCACCTTGGTGATCGCGAAGTACTGCGCGTCCGGGTGGGCGAGGTAGAAGCCGCTCACCGCCGCCGTCGGCAGCATGGCGTAGCTTTCGGTCAGCGACACGCCGATCGCGGCTTCCGCGTCGAGCAGGCGGAACAGGTCGCCCTTCTCGGTGTGGTCCGGGCAGGCCGGATAACCCGGCGCCGGACGGATGCCACGGTACTTCTCGGCGATCAAAGCTGCGTTGTCGAGCTGTTCGTCGCGCGCATAGCCCCAATCCTCGCGCCGCACCTTTGCGTGCAGGTACTCGGCGAAGGCTTCGGCCAGCCGGTCCGCCAGCGCCTTCAGCATGATGCTGCTGTAGTCGTCGTGCGTCTTCTCGAACTCGGCCAGCTTGGTTTCGATGCCGATACCGGCGGTGACGACGAAGGCGCCCGCCCAGTCCGCCACGCCGCTGGCGCGCGGCGCCACGAAGTCAGACAGACAGTAGTGCGGCTTGCCGGCCGGGCGCTCGTGCTGCTGGCGCAGGTTGTGCCAGGTCATCGCGGTGTTCAGGCGCGTCTCGTCGGTATAGAACTCGATGTCGTCGCCGCGGCTGTTGGCCGGCCAGACGCCATACACCGCGCGTGCAACCAGCCACTTGCCGTCGATCACCTGCTGCAGCATGGCCTGCGCGTCGGCCAGCAGCTTGCGTGCTTCCTCGCCGACGATCTCGTCGTCGAGGATGGCTGGATATGGACCCGACAGTTCCCAGGTCTGAAAGAAGGGGCCCCAGTCGATGTAGTCGACCAGCATCGCCAGATCCTGGTCCTCGATCACCTGGCGGCCGATCTTCTGCGGCCGCTCGGGGATCACTTCGCTGCCCCAGCCGCAGCAGTACGCGTTGTCGCGCGCGTCGTTCAGCGACACCAGCTTCTGGCCCTTCTTGGCGGCGTGCTGTTCGCGGATCTTCGCGTAGTCGGCCGCCACTTCTTCGGCATAGGCCGCGCGCTGATCCTTCGACAGCAGGCTGGTGGCGACGCCGACCGCGCGCGAGGCGTCCGGCACATACACGACCGGAGATGCGTAATGCGGCGCAATCTTGATCGCGGTGTGCGCACGCGAAGTGGTGGCGCCGCCGATCAGCAGCGGAATGTCGAAGCCCTCGCGCGTCATTTCCGACGCGACGTGGCTCATCTCTTCCAGCGACGGCGTGATCAGGCCCGACAGGCCGATGATGTCCGCCTTGTGCTCGCGTGCGGTCTGCAGGATGCGGTCGCACGACACCATCACGCCGAGATCGATCACGTCGTAGCCGTTGCAGCCGAGCACCACGCCGACGATGTTCTTGCCGATGTCGTGCACGTCGCCCTTCACCGTCGCCATGACGACGCGGCCCTTGGTTTCGCCGACCTTCTTCGACGCCTCGATGTAGGGCTGCAGATGGGCCACCGCCTGCTTCATCACGCGGGCAGACTTCACCACCTGCGGCAGGAACATCTTGCCGGCGCCGAACAGGTCGCCGACGTGGTTCATGCCGGCCATCAGCGGACCTTCGATCACCGCCAGCGGCGGCTTGCCTTCGGCTTCCAGCCGCGCGCGCACCTCTTCGGTGTCCTCGACGACGAATTCGGTGATGCCCTTGACCAGCGCGTGCTCGAGGCGCTTCTCGACCGGCCATTCGCGCCAGGCCAGATCCTGCGTCGATTCCTTGGCCTGTCCCTTCACCGTGATCGCGAACTCGACCAGCGCGTCGCCGGCACCGGGGTGGCGGTTCAGCACCACGTCCTCGACCTTGTCGCGCAGCGGCTGCGGAATGTCTTCGTAAACGCCGAGTTGGCCGGCGTTCACGATGCCCATCGACAGGCCGTTGCGGATCGCGTGGTACAGGAACACGGTGTGGATGGCTTCGCGCACCGGGTCGTTGCCGCGGAAGGAGAAGCTCACGTTGGACACGCCGCCCGAAGTCTTCGCGTACGGCAGGTTCTTGTGTATCCAGCCGACCGCTTCGATGTAATCGACCGCGTAGTTGTCGTGCTCGGCGATGCCGGTGGCGATCGCGAAGATGTTCGGATCGAAGATGATGTCTTCCGGAGGGAAGCCCACCTGTTCGGTCAGCAGCGTGTAGGCGCGCTGACAGATTTCGGTCTTGCGCTGGTAGGTGTCGGCCTGGCCCTTCTCGTCGAAAGCCATCACGATGACCGCCGCGCCGTAGCGGCGTGCGAGCTTGGCCTGGCGCAGGAACTCCGCCTCGCCTTCCTTCATCGAGATCGAGTTGATGACGCCCTTGCCCTGGATGCACTTCAGGCCGGCTTCGATCACGCTCCACTTCGACGAATCGAGCATGATGGGCACGCGCGAAATGTCCGGCTCGGAGGCGATGAGCTTCAGGAAGCGCTCCATCGCGGCGACCGAATCCAGCATCGCCTCGTCCATGTTGATGTCGATGACCTGGGCGCCGTTCTCGACCTGCTGGCGGGCCACCGCCAGCGCGTCGTCGAACCGCGATTCCAGAATCATTTTCGCGAAGGCGCGCGAGCCGGTCACATTGGTGCGCTCGCCGACGTTCACGAACAGCGAGTCGGCGCCGACATTGAACGCTTCCAGCCCGGACAGGCGCAGCTTGCGTTCGATCTCGGGCACGGGGCGCGGCGGCATGCCGTCCATCGCTTCGGCGAAGGCGCGGATGTGGTCCGGGGTCGTACCGCAGCAGCCGCCGACGATGTTCAGGAAACCCGACTGCGCCCATTCGCGCAGGTGATTCACCATGTCGGCCGGCGTTTCGTCGTACTCGCCGAAGGCATTCGGCAGGCCGGCGTTCGGGTGGGCGGACACGTGCGTGTCGGCCAGGTGCGCCAGTTCCTCGACGTGCTGGCGCATGTCCTTCGGGCCCAGCGCGCAGTTGAAGCCGAAGGAGATCGGATTCGCGTGGCGCAGCGAATTCCAGAACGCCTCGGCGGTCTGGCCGGACAGCGTGCGGCCGGAGGCGTCGGTAATGGTGCCGGAAATCATGACCGGCCAGCGCCGGCCGACCTCGTCGAAGAACTTCTCGACCGCGAACACTGCCGCCTTCGCGTTCAGCGTGTCGAACACGGTTTCGATCAGCAGCAGGTCGGCGCCGCCTTCAGTCAGGCCACGCGCGGCGGCGACGTAGTCATCGACCAGCTGGTCGAAACTCACGTTGCGGAAGCCCGGATCGTTCACGTCCGGCGACAGCGAACAGGTGCGCGAGGTCGGGCCGAGCACGCCGGCGACGAAGCGCGGCTTGTCCGGGTTCTTCGCGGTGTACTCGTCGCACGCCTCGCGCGCGATGCGCGCGCCTTGGACGTTCAGCTCGTGCACGATGGATTCCAGGCCATATTCGGCCTGCGAAATCACCGTCGCGTTGAAGGTGTTGGTTTCGATGATGTCCGCGCCGGCCTCGAGATAGGCCGCGTGGATGCCGCGGATCACGTCCGGCCGCGTCAGCAGCAGCAGGTCGTTGTTGCCCTTGAGGTCCTTCGGGTGATCGGCGAAGCGTGTGCCACGGTAGTCGGCCTCGACCAGCCGGTGCTTCTGCACCATGGTGCCCATCGCGCCATCCAGAATCAGGATGCGGCGGGCCATCAGGGCCTTGAGCTGTTCGGTGCAGTCTGGACGAATCATCGGTCTCTCCGTGGAGCGGCGACCCGTGATCATCGAAAGGCAGGGAACAGAAACGAAAAACCCGCCGAACGCGGAAAGCGTGCTGACGGGTCGTGGGCAGCTCGCTTTAGCGGCATTTATAACGCGCCCGCAAGCTGGAGGCTCAAATCGGCGCGGACCCGCACCTTAAGGGGGTGCGGGGTTCAAGTCAAGTTTCAGCGGACGTCCATCGACAGTATCCAGCCAACCAGCTTGCCGGCGTCGGCTTCGTTGATCGCCACCGCATTGGGCGGCATCGCCAGCCCTGCGGCCTTGCCCTTCCAGTGGCTGTCGTAGGGGTTGGAGCCCTTCATCACGGTCTGCACCAACTGCTTCTGGGCGTCCTTCACGCCGTAGTAGCGCGCAGCCACGTCGCGCCACGGCGGGCCAACCGGCTTGTCGGCCTTGGTCGACGGCTCGACGCTGTGACAGACGGTGCAGCCGCTGCTGGCGGCGAGCTTCAGCATCGAAGCATCCTTGGACGGATCGGCCATCGCCGGGCTGCTGCCGAGCGCGAGCGACAAGGCACCTGCTGCAACTGCGTAACGGAAGGTGTTCATGGTCTTTCTCCCTGATGAATGTAGGCGTCCGGTGCCGTGACGGTTCTCGTGAAACCGTTGCGGCATCTCATGTCGCCACGCTAATCCCCCACTCCCGATAGGGGATTGACGTGCATCAAGGGCGTGCTGCGGCGCAAAAACTATCGCTTCGCACGCGAAAGAACGACCCGTTCAGAAGCAGTTCGCCTCGGCCAGGCCGAGCCGGCAACTCCACTGGAACTGTTCGCGCGCCTGCTTGATCGAGCGCTGGAACATCGCGGTCGGCTCGGCCAGGATGGCGTCCGGCAGCGGCACGGCCGGGACCGCACCGCTGCTGTTGGTGAAGAAGCGCAGGAAGCAGGTTTCTTCCCTGTCGCAGCTCTGTTCGATCACGCGGTTGTAGTAGGCGCGGTCGCGCGCCGACGCTTCGGGCACGACGATGAACTGCATCAGGCCGAGGCGGCCGGCGACGATCCAGTCCTGCGTGTTCGCCGGCTCCTGCCCGGCATTCGCGCCGGCAGACAGCGTGAGCGCACAGAACAGCGCGCACAGCATGCGTTTCATGGCTTCTCCTCCGGATCGGCGCAAACGCGCCGCTTGCCGGTCAGACCGGCCCGGCGCTGCCCGGTTCGTCGTCGGTGCCGGCGCGGCGCGTGCGCAGGCTGCCCTCGACCATGCGGTACTCGAACAGCCGGCATTCAAGCGCGCCGTTGAACAGCGGCGTGCGCCGGCTGGCCTTCAGCTTGATCAGCTTGGGGAAGTCGGGATCGGCGGTGATGAAATGGCAGCGCCAGCCGGCGTAGCGCTGCTTCAGCAGGTCGCCCAGCTTCGGGTAGAAGGCGTCCAGCGCCGGTTTGTCTTCCAGCCGCACGCCGTAGGGCGGGTTGGTCACCATGACGCCGTGGTCGGCCGGCGGATCGCGGTCAAGCACATCCGCGCCCTCCACCCGCACCACCCAGGGCAGCTTCGCCGCCTGCAGGTTTTCCTTGGTGCGAGCCAGTTCGCGGCCGGAAATGTCGGAGCCGAAGATGGGCAGTTCGCGCGGTGGCTGGGCGCGCGCGGCGGCGGCATCACGTATCGTCGTCCATACGGCCGCGCTGAATGGCGTGAGCTTTTCGAAGGCGAAGCTGCGACCCAGGCCGGGCGCGATGTCGAGCGCCATCTGCGCGGCTTCGATCAGGAAGGTGCCGCTGCCGCACATCGGATCGAAGAAAGGCTCCACCCGGTCCCAGCCGGACAGCATGATGATGCCGGCGGCGAGGTTTTCCTTGATCGGCGCCTCGACCGCCGCCACCTTGAAGCCGCGCTTGTACAGCGGCTCGCCCGAGGTATCGAGGTAGAGCGTGGCTTCGCGGTCGGTCAGGAAGACGTGGGCGCGCACGTCCGGATTGGCGGTATCGATGCTGGGCCGCTGCCGGGTCTGTTCGCGCATGCGGTCGCAGATCGCGTCCTTCACGCGCAGCGTCACGAAATCAACGCTCTTCAGCGGCGAGCGCACCGCGGTCGTGTAGACGCGCAGCGTGCGCTTGGGGCTGAACCAGCGCTCCCACGGCAGGCCGTAGGCGAGCTTGAAGATGTCGTGTTCCTTGCGGTACGGCCCCTGGCCGACGCGCCACAGCACGCGGGTGGCGATGCGGCTTTCCAGGTTGACGGTGTAGGCCAGCTTCCAGTCGCCGGTGAAGCCGACGCCGCCCGGCACGACCTTGACTTCGGCGGCGCCGAGCCGCGTCAGCTCGTCGGCCAGCACCGGTTCGAGGCCGCGCGGACAGGGCGAGAAGAAGTACTGGCCGGACTTCAGTTCCGGCTCCTCGCGGACGACGCGACGGACGGCGCGCACGCCGGGCTTGGGGGCATTCGATGCGTTCGGTGGTGTGTTCATGGATCAGAAAGGCTTCAGCACGACGAGGATGACGACCACGAACAACACCAGCACTGGTGCTTCGTTGAACCAGCGGTACCACACGTGGCTGCGCGTGTTGCGCCCGGCCTCGAAGTCGCGCAGCAGGCGCGCGCAGTAGTGGTGATAGCCGACCAGCAGCAGCACCAGCGTGAGCTTGGCGTGCATCCAGCCGCCGGAAATGCCTTCGCCCAGCCACAGCCAGAGGCCGAAACCGACCGCCAGCCCGGCCAGCGGCCCCATGAAGCGCAGCAGCTTGCGCGACATCAGCAGCAGGCGGTCGCGCACCGCGGTTTCGTCCGGCCCGAGCATGGCCAGATTGACGAAGATGCGCGGCAGGTAGAACAGGCCGGCGAACCAGCTGGTGACGAAAACGATGTGCAGGGCCTTGGCCCACAGGTAGCTGCTTTGCATGGTCGACAGGATCAGGAGGTCGTGGAAGGGGTTTTCAGTGCGGCGGCGAGCACGGCGTCGACGTCGGGCCGGGCCAGCCGGACGCGCAGTTCGCGCTTCATGCGGCGGTTGTCGAGCACGCGCGACTCACCCATGAAGGAAAGCGTCATCGGCGACAGCTTCTGCGCCGCTTCTGCGCGCGTGACGCGCGGCGGTCGCGGCAGCGCGAAGGCGTCGGCGACGCGGTCGAAATAGTCGGCCATCTTCAGCCGGGTGTCGTCGCTGGCGTTGAAGGTGCGGCCGCCGCGGGCGCGGTGCAGCGCGGCCCAGGCCAGGCGGGCGAGATCTCCAGCGTCGATGTGATTGGTGTGCACGTCGTCGTCGGCCTGCAGCACCGGATCACCACGCTGCAGCCGCTCCAGCGGCAGGCGGTCCGGCCCGTAGATGCCGGGCGCCCGCAGGATGGACACGGCAACGCCGCGCCGCGCCAGCGTGCGCACGGCGCGCTCGGCATCGACCCGTCGCTTGCCGCGCGCGCTGGCCGGCCGCAACGGCCGGCTCTCCGGCACGAGGGCACCGCCGCAGTCGCCGTAGACGCCGCTGGTGCTGATGTAACAGAGCCGACGCACGCGACCGGCGCGCGCCAGCGTGTCGACCAGCGCCCGGCTGCGCGGGTCGGTCGCCGACCCCGAATTCGGCGGTGGCGCGAAATGCCACACCCGGCTGGCGAGCGCGGCAACGCGCCGAAGGCTGCGCCGCTCATCGAGGTCGGCGCGCACGCAGCGCACGCCCAGCGGGCGCAAGTCGGCCGCCGCGGCGTCGCTGCGCACCAGCGCCAGCACGCGTATCCGGCGGGCAAGCCACGGCAGGGCGCGACGCGCAACGTCGCCACAGCCTACAATCAGCAGTCTTGACCGGGCGCCGCACCAGTTTGCGGGGGTGGCGCGTCGCGGTCTGCTCGTCATCTTCATTACCGGATTGTCTCACGCAGCCATGTCCTATCAGGTCACGCTCCAGCCCAGCCAGCATCACTTCACCACCGATTCCGAAACCCGCCTGCTCGACGCCGCCCTGGCCGCCGGCTTCAACCTGCCCTACGGCTGCCGCAACGGCGCCTGCGGTTCGTGCAAGGGCAAGGTGCTGTCGGGCACCGTCGATTACGGCAAGTACCAGGCCGCCAAGCTGACCGAGGCCGAGAAGGCCCAGGGCTATGCGCTGTTCTGCGTCGCCACCGCCTGTTCGGACCTGCAGCTGGAATGCCGCGAAGTGGGCGGTCTGAAGGACATCGCCGTACGCACGCTGCCCACCCGCGTGCAGGAGATGCAGAAGCTCGCGCCCGACGTGATGCTGCTCAAACTGAAGTTGCCGGCCAACGAACGCCTGCAGTTCCTGGCCGGCCAGTACATCGACTTCCTGCTGAAGGAAGGCAAGCGCCGCAGCTTCTCGATTGCCAATGCGCCGCACGACGACGAATTCATCACGCTGCACATCCGCGAAGTGCCGGGCGGCCATTTCACCGGTCACGTGTTCGGTGCGATGAAGGAACGCGACATCCTGCGTTTCGAAGGCCCGCACGGCAGTTTCTTCCTGCGCGAGGACGTCGAGCGGCCGGTGGTCATGCTGGCCGGTGGCACCGGTTTCGCGCCGATCAAGGCGGTGATCGAGCACGCGATCAAGATCGGCTACACGCAGCCGATCACGCTTTACTGGGGTGCGCGCACGAAGCAGGATCTGTACATGCACGAACTGGCCCAGAGCTGGGTCGGCGCCCTGCCCGGCTTCCGCTATGTGCCGGTGCTGTCGGAGCCGGCAGCCGGTGACGCGTGGGACGGCCGCACAGGCTTCGTCCATCAGGTCGTCATGGCCGATCTGCCCGACCTGTCGGGTCATCAGGTCTATGCCTGTGGCGGCCCGGCGATGATCGATGCGGCGAAGGAGGACTTCACCCGCCAGTGCCGTCTGCCGATAGAACACTTTCACGCTGATTCCTTCACCTATTCAACGTAATCGACGTAATGGACCAGGACGTTTTCTTCACCCGGGAACCGGTGGTCAACAAGCAGCGGGCGATCACTGCCACACGGCTGCGCGTGCACGCACCCGACTGCGCGACGGCGGTGGCCGCGCTCGAATCGATCGGCGATGACTGGCCGCTGGCGCGCCCGGTCTTCGTCGGCCTCGCCGGCTGCCGGCCGGACGCCACGCTGGCCGACTGGATCGCGCCCGAAGGCGCCATGCTGGAGGTCGCCGCGCCCTCGCTGGCCGACCCGGTGACCGCGCAGGCGGTTTCGCAACTGGCTCAGTCAGGCCTGCCGCTGGTGCTGTCCGACTACAAGGCCGGCACCGACATACCGGCCGGCCTCGCCTTCCGCTTCGTGATGGCCGACGCCCGCGTGCAGCCGGTCACCATCCGCGTGCCGGGCATCCTGATCGCCACCGGCATCGACGAGCCGGCCGCCTTCGACGCCGCGATCAAGGCCGGTTACGGCGGTGCCGCCGGCTGGTTCTTCAAGGCCGGACAGACCACGGCGAAGAAGCTCGCACCGGCGCACGCGCAGATCGTGCGCGTGCTGAATCTGGTCCGCCGCAACGCCGACCCGAAGCAGATCGAGGACGCGATGAAGCAGGACGTGGCGCTGTCCTTCAAGCTGCTGCGCTACATCAATTCGGCCGGCTTCGGCCTGATGTGCCAGGTGCAGTCCTTCCGCCACGCGGTGGTCATCCTCGGCTACGAAAAGCTGAACAAGTGGCTGTCGCTGCTGCTGGTGACCGCCGGCAAGGACCCGTCGGCGCCGGCGCTGATGCAGGCGGCGATCGCCCGCGGCCGGCTGATGGAGGTACTGGGCGCCGAGTTCTTCCCGCGCGAGGAACACGACAACCTGTTCATCACCGGCGCCTTTTCGCTGCTCGACCGCCTGCTCGGCGCGCCGATGGACAAGGTGCTGGAAGAAATGTCGCTGCCGGACCGCATCAGCGATGCCCTGCTCGGCCAGGACGGCGCCTATACCCCCTTCCTGAAGCTGGCCCGTGCCTGCGAGGACGCCTCGGCGGACGCGCTGTCTGAACTGACGCACGCACTCGGCCTGAGCGCCGATGCCGTCAATCGCGCCCAGCTGTCGGCGCTGAAGTTCGCCGACACGCTGGAGTTCTGAGTTCCGGTTCCGAAGACCGCGCAGCGGAGGCCGCTCCCGCGGTGTGAGTCCCGGCCGTATCAGGCCTTCGACAGTGCCTTCAGGGCCTGGCGGATGCCATCCGACACGCTGACGCCTTCCGGCAGCGTCTTCAGCGCCGCCTGCGCCTCGCGGTCGCTGTAGCCGAGCGCCATCAGCGCGTTCAGGATGTCGGCGCCGGCATCGGGCGCGACCGCGGCAGCCAGCGACGCGGTGGGCATCAGCTTGTCGCGAAGTTCCAGCAGCAGGCGCTCGGCGGTCTTCTTGCCGATGCCCGGAATCTTGGTCAGCCGGCCCGCCTCCTGCATCGCCACCACGCGCGCAAGTTCATCGACCGACATGCCCGACAGCACGGCCAGCGCCATGCGCGGGCCGATGCCGCTGATCTTCACCAGCTGGCGGAAAGCCGCCAGCTCGGCCGGCGCGCCGAAGCCGAACAGGAAATGCCCGTCCTCGCGCACGACGAAATGCGTGTGCAGCGTCACCCGCTCGCCGATGGCGGGCAGGTTGTAGAAGGTGCTCATCGGCACATCGACTTCATAGCCCACGCCCTGCACGTCGAGCAGGATGCGCGGCGGGTTCTTTTCCAGCAGTGAGCCGGTGAGGCGACCGATCATGAAAACTCCGGGAGACTGTGGGCGCTTGCCGCGACGGATGCGGTCAGGCCGGACGACGCGCGATGATACGCCCGCCGCGACGGCGCGCGCCGGGGCCGCCGATGGCGCCCATGCCACGCGCAGCGTGCGCGTGGCAGATGGCGCAGGCCAGCGCGTCTGCGGCGTCGGTGCCGGGCGCCGCGGCCAGCGCCAGCAGGCGGGCCACCATGTACTGCACCTGTTCCTTGTTCGCCTTGCCGTGCCCGACCACCGCCTGCTTCACCTGCAGCGCGGTGTACTCGGCGACCGGCAGGCCGGTGGCGGTCAGCGCCGACAGCGCGGCACCGCGCGCCTGGCCGAGCAGCAGCGTCGATTGCGGGTTCACGTTCACGAAGACGATTTCCACCGCCGCATGCGTCGGCTGCCAGGTGTCGACCACCTCGCGGATGCCAGCGAACAGCGTGGCGATGCGCGACGGCAGCGGCTCGCGTTCGTTCGAGGTGATGCGGCCGCTGGCGACGTAACGCAGCTTCGCGCCCTCGGCTTCGAGCACGCCGAAGCCAGTGATGCGCAGGCCGGGATCGATGCCCAGTATGCGCATGCCGCTCACTGCACGATGCCGCTGCCGGCGTTGATGCGCTCGAGTTGCTCGCGGATGCGGATCGGGTCGTCGGAACGCAGCAGCTTGATCACGCGCGGCGCGATGTCGCCGCAGTCGCAGCGCAGTACCTCGCGCTTCACTTCAAGTAGCTGCGACGGATGCATCGAGAACTGGCGCAGGCCCATGCCCAGCAGCAGGCGCGCGAACTGCGGCTCGCCGGCCATTTCGCCGCACACCGCCACCGGCATGCCGGCCCGCTTGGCCTGCGCGATCACCTGCTGCACCAGACGCAGGACGGCCGGATGCAGCGGGTCGTAAAGGTGCGCCACCGCCTCGTCGGCGCGGTCGATCGCCAGCGTGTACTGGATCAGGTCGTTGGTGCCGATGGACAGGAAGCTGAAGTGGTTCATCAGGGTGCCGAGCGCCAGCGCCGCAGCCGGGATCTCGACCATGGCACCGATCTCGACACGGTCGTCGAACTTGCGGTTCGCCTCACGCAGCTGCTGCTTGGCCAGCGCGACCATCGCCAGCGCCGATTCGATCTCGTGCTGGAAGGCCACCATGGGCAGCATGATGCGCACCTTGCCGTAGTGCGCGGCGCGCAGGATGGCGCGCAGCTGGGTGACGAACATGCGCGGCTCGGCCAGGCAGTAGCGGATCGCGCGCAGACCCAGCGCCGGGTTCGCCTCGCTGCGTTCGGCGCCGCGCAGCGCCTTGTCGGCGCCGATGTCCAGCGTGCGCAGGGTGACCGGCTTGCCCTTCATCGCCTGCACCACGCTGCGGTAGGCCTCGAACTGTTCGTCTTCGTCCGGCAGGTCGTCGCGGTTCAGGAACATGAACTCGGTGCGGAACAGGCCGATGCCGTCGGCCTCGACCTCGCGCACCTGTTCGACGTCCTGCGGCAGTTCGATGTTGGCGAACAGTTGCACCGCCTCGCCGTCGAGCGTGGTGGCAACGGCGCCGGTCAGGCGCTTCAGCTTCGAGCGCTCAATCTCGATCTCGCGCGCACGCAGCCGGTATTCGTCGAGGATGCGCTCGTCCGGATTGATGATGAGCACACCGCGCACGCCGTCGACGATGAGCATGTCGTCGTCCTGGATCAGCCGGCGCGCCTGATGCATGCCGACCAGCGCGGGAATCGCCAGGCTGCGGGCGACGATGGCGGTGTGCGAGGTGGCACCGCCGAGGTCGGTCACGAAGGCCGCGATGCGCTGCGCCTTGAACTGTATGGTGTCGGCCGGGGACAGGTCGTGTGCGACGACGATGCTGTCGGTGTCGCGCCGGCGGGTACTGACGCGATTGCGCTTGCCGGCCAGCGCCTTGATCACGCGCTCGACCACCTGCACCACGTCGGCGCTGCGGCTGCGCAGGTAGGCGTCGTCGATCTGTTCGAACTGCTCGACCAGCCGGTCCATCTGCCGCTTGATCGCCCACTCGGCGTTGCAGCGACGGCTGCGGATGTACGCGCCGGCCTCGTCGAGCAGCAGCGGATCGTCGAGAATCATGCTGTGCAGGTCGACGAAAGCGAGCAGTTCGCCGCGCGCCTCGGTGCCGTCGTTCAGCAGGCCGCTGCGCAGCTCGGCCAGTTCGGCGCGCACGGCGTCGAAGGCGCGGCCCAGCCGGACCACTTCGTCATCGACCTTGCGCGGCGGCAGCGAATAATGGGCCACCTCGAGCGTCGCGTGCGACACCAGATAGGCGTGGCCGATCGCGATGCCGCCGGAAACGGCGAGACCGTGCAGCGTGAAGGTCACTTACTCGCCCTCGCCGAACTTGTCCTCGATCAGCGCGACCAGTGCAGCCATGGCAGCGTCGGCGTCGGCGCCTTCGGTCTCGATGACGATGACCGAGCCCTTGGCGGCCGCCAGCATCATGACACCCATGATGCTCTTCGCATTGATGCGTCGCCCATTGCGCTCCAGCCACACCTCGCAGCCGTGACGGCTGGCGATCTGGGTCAGCTTGGCCGAGGCGCGCGCGTGCAGGCCCAGCTTGTTGGTGATTTCGATCTCACGTCTTGGCATCGCGCCCCACCTTCATCGCCATCACTCCGTCACGGCCACCGCTGACCGCCTTGTTGACCAGCCCGTGCAGCGTTTCGCGCTCGCGATAGGTCAGCGTGCGCAGCAGCATGGGCAGATTGACGCCGGACACCGCCTCGACCTTGTCCGGCACGCACAGCTTGAGCGCCAGATTGGACGGCGTTGCGCCGAAGATATCGGTCAGCAGCAGCACGCCTTCCCCGCTGTCGACGACGGACATCATCCGTCGCGCCAGCGGCAGCAGGTCCAGCGGATCGTCCTGCCCGGACACGCCGAGCTGCGCGATCTGCGCCGGCCGTGTGTTGAGCACGTGGCAGGCGCACTGGATCAGCGACTCGCCGTAGCTGCTGTGCGTAATGAGGAACAGGCCGATCATCGTTTGAATTCTCCCTTGGCGGCATTCTAAGCGCTGCAACCGGCTTGAACCGGGATGCCGGCACGGCGAACTGCGCAGATCAGAAGCGGGCGCAGCGCTCGCAAGGCACCTGTACCACGGCGTGGTCTTCCAGCCGCACCGCGGTGAGCTCGCCGCCCCACAGGCAACCCGAGTCCAGCGCGATCAGATTGGAAGCGCGGCGATAGCCCAGCGCCGACCAGTGGCCGCACACGACGGTGTGCGTGCGCCAGCGCGCGGCCTCAACGTCGAACCACGGCAGGTGTCCGGGCGGAGGCTCGTCCGGCGACCCCTTGCTGAAGAACTCCATGTGACCGGCCGGCGTGCAGAAGCGCATGCGCGTAAGCGCATTGACGATGACGCGCAGGCGGTCCCAGCCGGTCAGCGTATCGCTCCAGGCTGCCGGTTCGCTGCCCCACATGCGGTGCATGAACTCGGCGTGCTGCGGCCCGCGCAGCGCGTCCTCGACCTCGCGCGCGAGCAGCATCGCCTGCACCACGTCCCACTGCGGCAGCAGGCCCGCATGCACCATCGCGAATCCGCCCTCGACGTGCATCATCGGCCGCTCGCGCAACCAGGCCAGCAGCTCGTCGCGGTCAGGCGCGTCGAGTACGTGGTGGAAGGTGTCCAGCCGGTGCTGTTTGCCGTGACCGGCGGCGATCATCAGCAGCGACAGGTCGTGGTTGCCGAGCACGGTCACCGCAGCGTCGCCGAGATCGCGCACGAAACGCAGGGTTTCCAGCGACTTCGGACCACGATTGACCAGATCGCCGACAAACCACAGCCGGTCACGACGGCGATCGAAGCCGCAGCGCTCGAGCAGCGTTTCGAGCGGGTCGAAACAACCCTGCAGATCGCCGATCGCCCAGGTGCTCATGCGCCGGTACCGCTGCGAACCTCGCCGGACGGGGCCGGCGACGGTGCCGGGCCGTCACCCTGCGGTACGTATTCCGGCACCCATTGCGCCAGTTCGGCGCGCACGGCGGCCGGCTCGGCCGGCAAGGGGCCGGTCAGCCAGCGCTCGAGCCGGCCCAGCCACAGTGCGTCGTCGATCGCCCGCGCACGCGCGATGCGCACCTTCGGGTGATGGGTGGGGCGCGTCGTCTCGTCGCTGGCCAACAGCTCCTCGTACAACTTTTCGCCCGGGCGCAGTCCAGTGAACTCGATCTTCACCTCGGATTCCGACGCACCGGACAGGCGAATCATGTCGCGCGCCAGATCGGCAATGCGCACCGGTTCGCCCATGTCGAGCACGAAAATCTCCCCGCCCTCGCCCATCAGCGCCGCCTGCAGCACCAGTTGTGCCGCCTCGGGGATGGACATGAAGTAACGGATGATGTCCGGGTGAGTGACCGTGACCGGACCGCCACGGGCGATCTGTTCCTGGAACTTCGGGATGACGCTGCCGGCACTGCCCAGTACGTTGCCGAAGCGCACCGTACTGAACAGGGTATCGCCACCGCGCGCCGCCAGCGCCTGGCAGCCCATCTCGGCCAGCCGCTTGGTCGCGCCCATCACGTTGACCGGATTCACCGCCTTGTCGGTCGACACCAGCACGAAACGCGGTACGCCGCTGGCCTGCGCAGCCCGTGCCGCGGCCAGCGTGCCGCCGACGTTGTTGCGCACGGCTTCCGCCGCGTTCACATCCTCCATCAGCGGCACATGCTTGTAAGCCGCCGCATGAAACACCACCACTGGCCTGAAGCGCGACATCGTCGCCAGCAGGCGGGCTTCCTCGCGCACATCTCCGATCACCGGCTCGATACGCACGTGCGGAAACAGCTCGGCGAACTCCTCGACCAGCGTGTACAGGAAGAACTCGCTGCGCTCAAAGGCGACGATGGCCGACGGCGAGAACCGTGCGATCTGGCGGCAAAGCTCGGAACCGATCGAACCGCCAGCGCCGGTGACCATCACCACCTGTCCCTCGATCAGCTGACGCAGTCGCGGCGCATCGATCTTGACCGGATCGCGACCGAGCAGATCCTCGACCTCGACCTCGCGTACTGCAGCAACCGCCACCTTGCCGCTGATCAGGTCGTCAAAGGACGGCACTGTCATCGGCTTTACGCCGGCACGCACGCAGGCGTTCGCCGCTTCGCGCCGCACCTCGTGCGACGCGTTGGGCATGGCGATGATGGCGTGCGACACCTTCAACTCGCGTGCGAAGCGCTCGAGATCGCGGATCGCGCCAAGCACCCGGAGTCCATATACGGTGCGATCGTGCTTGCGGATGTTGTCATCGAGCAGGCCGACCACGCGCCATTGTCCTGACCGGACCAGTTCGCGCAACAGACGAACCGCCGCCTCGCCAGCACCGAGGATGAGTACCGGCTTGCCTTTGGCCATCAGCGACCCGAACTCGCGGTGCTCGCGCCATGCGCGATAGGCGAAGCGACCGCCGCCCATCAGCATCAGCAACAGGATAGGATCGAGCACATAGACAGAGCGCGGCACCACGCCCTTGCCCTGCAGCAGCCAAACGACGACCGGTCCGAGCACGGCGGCCGCACCGATCGCACGAACCAGCCGCTGCAGATCGGGCAGGCTGGCAAAGCGCCAGATGCCCTGATAGAGGCCGAAACCGCGGAATACCAAGGCTTGCACGGCGACGATGAAGGGCATCGCGTACAGCATGCTGTGCTCGAAATTGGGTGGAATAGCGAAGTTGAAGCGCAGCAGGAAGGCGCCCCACCATGCCAAGGCGGCAAGCGAAACGTCACTCAGGAAGACGAGAGCAGAACGTGAAAACGGCATGTTCAGCGGGCGGAGTCCGGATTTGAAGCCTGAAAGCGTTGCCAGCGCAGATCAATGAGGCGGGCGGCGAACGCGTAAACCATGAGCCAGACGGGGAGCAACCAGCCGCCATGGTCCGGCACCAGCGCATGTGCCAGTAGGGCCGAGCCCCCACTGCCGGCCATGGCAACGTAACACAGCTTCGCGGTGCGCGCATGACCCAATCCCATGCGCACCATGCGCTGGTAGTAGTGGGTGCGATGCGCTCGCCAAACCTTCTCGCCCCGCAAGGCGCGCCGCGCCAGCGTGAGCGAGGCATCGAAAATGAACATCGAGAAGGCAAGCAACGGCAGCCAGCCCGGCCACAGCCCGCGTGCCATGCCGACCAGTCCGAGCGTGGCCGCGGCAAAACCGAGCGGCACTGAGCCGCCATCACCCATGAAGATGCGCGCCGGATGCCAGTTCGCCCGCAGAAAGGCCAGCGCGGCCGCGGCGATGGCCAGACAGAGCGCGGCCATGCCGGCATCACCGGCAACGAGCGCCGCACCGCCAAGCGTGGCGAAACCGAACAGCGCCATACCACCGGCCAATCCGTCGGAGCCGTCCATGAAATTGAACAGGTTGGTCATCCACACGATGGCCGGCACCGCCGCCAGCGCCATTGGCCAGCCCAGACTGTCAGGCAGCAGACCGAGCGCAACACCGGAGGCTGCCATGCCATGTACCGCGAAGCGCAGCCCCGCGGACAGATTGCGGAAATCGTCGGCCAGAGAGATGCCGATCAGGAGCATCAGCGCTGCCAGCAGCACCCAGCGCCCGGGCAGATCGATCAGCAGCAACGCGCACAAGCAGCCCGCCATCACGGCCAACCCGCCGCTGCGTGGCACCGGCTGGCTGTGTAGCGAACGTTCATTGGGGCGATCAAGCGCCATCCGGTCACGCCCGGCGCCCAGTAACCAGTGCAGGCACAGGGTGGCAACCACCCAGGCGATCAGCGGCACCAGCCAGAGCTGCATGCTCATGACGCGCATTCCGCGGCCACCATGGCCTTCAGCGCCTCGTCCATGGTCTGCGGCGGCTGCCAGCCCAGTTCGCGCCGAATGCGGCTGCCGTCCAACACCAGCGATCCGGTCAGCCGGTCGACCGCCGCCGAACGCCCAGTCAGCGTCCCGGCCAGCCGGAGCAGGACGACCGGCACCGGCAGGAGCCGGGCAGGCCGCCCAAGCGCCCGACCGATGCGCCGGCAAAGTTCTGCGGTGCCGACATCTTCGCCATCGGTAACGAAATAGGTACGGCCTGCCGCCGCCGGATGCTCGACACAGCAGCGCAGCGCATCGGCCAGATTGCCGACCGCCACCAAGCTGCGGCGGTTGCGCACGCAGGCCAGCGGCAGGGGCCAGCCGTGCGCCACTGCGCGTACCAGCGCGCGGAAGTTGGCGCTCACACCCGGGCCGTAGACCAGTGGCGGACGCACGATCACCACCTGCATGCCGGTGTCCATGGCGATCTTTAGCAGCGCCTGTTCAGCTTCGAACTTCGAAATGCCGTAAGGGTCGGTGGGCCGTGGTAGGGTGGTCTCGTCGATCACTCCGTCCGGCGGACTGGCCTCTCCAACCGCCTTGACCGAACTGACGAACACGAAACGAAGCACGCCAGCCGCCGCCGCTGCGCGCGCAAGACGCTCAGCACCGGCGGTATTGACCGCGCGGAAGGCCGCCAGAGGGTCGGCCGAGCGGTCATCCATCTGATGCACCCGCGCCGCCAAGTGAATCACCGCCTGAACGCCCTCGAACGCGCCGCTCCAGTCGGTGTTGCCGTCAATGCCGGCTACCCGGAAGCCTTCACCCGCCCGTACCACCGGACTTACCTGATGTCCGGCCGCGCTCAGCGCGCGCGTGGTCTCGCGGCCTACAAAGCCGGTGGCTCCGGTCACGAGCACCTTCATCGGATATCCAGCGAACGATCAGCGAATTGGCTCAGACGACTGGCCAGCTTCACCAGAATGAACCAGGGCGGCACCGGAATGTTGTGGGAACGAACGGCGCGCCAGGCTTCGAGATTTCCGCGCAGAACGTTGCGCAAGCTGGCATTGCTGGCGCCGCCCATGCGCATGCGGACCCAGAATTCAGGCACGAAGCGGGTGCGGATGTGATGAATGTCGAGCAGCCGCAGCGCCATGTCGAAATCGGACTGCAAGGCATAGTCGAGATTGAAGCCGCCGTACTCGGCATATACGCTGCGGCGCGCGTAAAAGGTGGGGTGTGCAGGCATCCAGCCACTGCGCGCGCACAGACCAGGCACGTAATCGCGCGAGCGCCAGACACGGCGGATCAGGTCTAGCTGCTGCGGATCGACGAAATACAGATTGGCGTAACAGGCGTCGAGCGTCGGATCAGCCATGACCGACGCAATGCGCGAAAGCACGCCGGGATGAGCATAGACATCGTCGGAATTCAGAAAACCGACGACATCGCCGGTGGCATGCGCCAGCCCCTTGTTCATCGCGTCATAGATGCCCTGATCGGGCTCGGACACGAACACCTTCACATGGCCGCCCTCGCGCTCGACCAGCGCCCGGGTGCCGTCGGCAGAACCGCCGTCGATCACAATGTGTTCGATGTCAGGGTGGTCCTGCGTAGCCACCGAAGCCAACGTATCGCCCAAGGTCGCTGCAGAGTTATAGCAGACGGTGATGACGGAAATCTTCATTCAGGTACCCGGAGGGCGGCAACCGGGCGACATCATGCCGGTCCGGGCCGCTGTGACAGTTTGAGCGAAATCAGGCGCGCGCACAGCGCGGACGCGAAACGGATGCGGTGCATCAGTCTCTCAACGACACCGAAGTGGCTGCGCTCGCCCGTGGGCGATGCGTTGGCACCGTGACGACGATACAGCAGCGTGACCTCGGCCACGAAACGGACGCGGCCGGTCGCAGTGGCGATCAGGCCGATCCAGGTATCGTGCATGGGCAGGCGGTCCGGAAAGGGTAGCGCACGCGCGAGCACAGTGCGGCGAAACGCCATGCAGCAGCCCAGAAAGCTGTTGCGCCACAGATTACGCAGCACGCCCGGTGCCGACCTCCGAAGCACAAAGAAGGACGGTGCGATCACGTTAAGAGAGGCATCGGTCACCTGGCAGTCTGACACCGCCAAATCCGCGTCAGACAGGGCTTCCAGAAACACCGAGCGCTTGTTCGGCAGCCAAACGTCGTCCTGATCGCACAGGAACACGATGTCGCCACGCGCCGCGGCGAGTGCTCGGCCGAAGTTAGCCACCACGCCCAGTCGGCGCTCGCCGCGCAGCAGCCGGATACGCGAATCTCCGCATGCGTTGATCAGTTCCAACGTGCCATCGGTCGAACAGTCGTCTGCGATCACCAGTTCATCGCCTGGATCGAGCTGGCCCAGCACCGATTCAAGCTGAGCCCGCAGATGACGCTCCCCGTTGCAGGTGGCCAGGCAGACCGAAATCATGCCCTCGTCACGGCGGCATAGGCCCGCCGGCACAGACGGTAGAGGCTGACCGGCAGCATGCGCTTGAGCAGCCGGTTCACCTGCATCAGGGGAGTGACCCGCGGCGCATGGCCAGCCAGCAACATCAGGTCCAGCGCATCGCCCGGTGCGGTCACGCGCACCGCGCGCAGCACGCACTGGTAAACCGTGGCATGCGGATTGCGCAGCACCGCGGTCTTCAGATCGTCCGGCGCGCGGCGCCAGAGGTCGGCGTACTCAGTGTCCTCCGGCGCGCGGCTGACGAAGCCGGCTTCGACGACCTTGAATCCGGCGCCTTCGACCAGCGCCTGCATGTTCTTCAGCCCGAAGAAGCGGATGTGGGTGCTGTCCAGCAAACCGGCGTCGCGATACTCGAAGTCCTCGTCCATCAGGCAGGCGTGGATAACCGCGTGACCGATGTGGGGCAAGGAAATCACCACGCAGCCTTCGGGCGTCAGCAGCGCCTCACAGGCACGGAGCAGATCCTGCGGCTGATTCAGGTGCTCCAGCACATCTGCCGCGACCAGCGCGTCGAAATGCTCGCCACCGACCTCGCCGACCCAGGCCGTTTCGTTCAGATTAGCCTGAATCACCCGCTCGCAATGGGGGGCAAGGTGGGGCAGGAAGGACGCCTCCAGTTCCACCGCGGTGACGCGGCTGGCCCGCTCGGCTTTGAGGCGGCGGGTAATCGAGCCCGGACCGGCGCCCAGTTCGAGCACCCGCGCGTTCTCGGGCACCATCGCCAGTACGATGTCAGCAGCGTTCTCGCCCTGTCCGTAAAGCTTTTCGTAGTGGTAATTGATCGGCTCAGCGCTTCCCATTCGACTCCCCGGTTCTGATGCCCACGCGAATCAGGGTGCGGGACAGCAACCGATCCAGTGCATTGGCGTAGCGCAGTATTTTACTTTTGATGAAGAAGCCGCGCAGCGCGCGGTCGAATTCGGGTATTGGCCGACGCGGCACATCGCTCACCGTCAGCGGCACGGGCGACGGCTGTACCCGGTAAGGATCGAAACGCCAGGACGAACAATGAACACCGGTGCCATCCAGCCCGATGTTGCGAATGGTCGATCGAACCGGTGCCAGCGAAAGCTTGCCCGCCAGGTACAGCGAGGCGTGCCAGCGAATGAACCACGAGTTATTCCGGCCGGAAATCTGGTCGTTCAGCATCCGCATGAAATTGCCGGGACCGACACGGTCGAAGGCCACGGTCAAAGCGCGCTCTTCAAGCGCCTGTACGAGCTTGCGGCCATCGGGTTCGAACAGCTGCCAGGCGCGTGACCAGGTCGCCCAGCCCCAGCTCATCGGGAACGGCAGCAACAGGGTATCCGGCATGCCGGCCGGCACGTTCACCGGATACATGTAGGCGGAAACGCAGCCCACCGCCTCATCGTCCGCATAATGGTCAAGCGCATCGTTCATGTAGCGCAGGAAGTGCGGCGAGGTGATCAGGTCGTCCTCCAGCACGATCACCCGACCATGCCGCGCGCACAGCAAGCCAGCCCCGTCGATGATCGAGCGCGCCAGGCCGAGGTTGTGTTCGCGCCGTATCAGCGTGACCGACGCGAAGCCCTGCACGTCTCGCACGCACTCCAGCACCTCCTCATGGGCAGCACGGGTGGCTTCATCCCGCGGCGCATCGGCAAAAACATAGAGCGGCGTCTCGTTAGCAAGCGTGTTGGTCCGCAGCGCAGCCAGCGTCTGGCGCGTGTGGTCCGGCCGGTTGTAGACGAAGAGGGCGACCGGGGCCCGACTGACTGAGTTCAGGGTCGCCATCACGAGCGGTGTCGGGCCTTGAGCAGTGCGCGCAGCGCCCGGCGCGATTCAATCAGGCCAAGCATCAGCGAACTCGACATCCTCGGAGCAAGTCGCACCATGGACGCCGGGCGGGCAATCTCTGCAAAGGGGCGTACCGCCTCGGTCACCTCGTCCACGAGAGCAGGATCGATCTGCAGGCGGTGATGGCGCAGCAGCATGAACGAATAGACCAGGCGGCGCTTCTGCAAACGGAAAAAGGCGCGCAACATGTCCTGCGTCACCCAGGGTGCACGCGTGGCTGCACGCACCAGCATCGCGAAATGACCAAACGCGATCTTCGCATAGGCCGACGGATTCGCCTGCCAGCCATCCTGCGGCAGCAGGCCGATCACATGGTTGCCGGCGAAGTGACACCAGCGGATGTCGCGAGCGGCTTCCAGAAAGACACCGACCTGACAGTAACAGGTGCCGAAATAGCGCGACACGTCCACACTGCGCCACAGTTGGGTGCGAATCAGGAAGGTCGGAAGGAAGGTCGGAAGGTGGTGTCGTGTGTGGGTCACATAGCTCTGCAGACCGACACCGAACACGTGCTGATCCAGCCGGGCCGCTTCCACCACGTGTTCGCCAAAGCGGCCGGCGACGCGCTTGGCATGGTTCATCAGGACGAAGTCGATATCGGGGCGCTCGGCGAGAAAGTCGAGCACACGGGCCAGACCGTCTGCCTGGATGAGATCGTCCTGACCGCTGAACCACAGATACTGGCCTCGCGCCAGCGAGGCGACGTGGGCGAAATTGCGATCCATGCCGAGGTTGACGGCATTGCGCTCGCAGCACAGCCGAGCGTCCAGCGATGCCCGGCGCGTCAGCGCCTCCCAGCTGCCGTCCAATGAACAGTCATCGGTGACGACGATTTCGAAGTCGCTGCGCCCGAGGGCCAGCAGGGCATCCAGCAGCCGTTCGAGATGGGCGCCACCGTTGTATGCCGGCACGCAGATGGATATCAGCGGAAAGGTCATGACCTGCGTGGCTTGGGCAGGGAGAGCAGGATACGCACGCGGATCAGCACACCGAACAGCGTGACCGCCGTCAGGTAGAGCAGCGCGAGCGCGGCCGGGATGCGGCCGAAAGGCAATGCGAAGAACACGAGCAGCGTGTGACCATTCACGGTAGCCAGCGCCGCGTAGAGCACGCGCACCGGGGCCGGAAACCGGCTCTGGAAGCCCCCGCTGGCGATCGCGCTCCCGGCATTCGTCTCCGGCAGTTGAAGGCGCACCGCCTTCAACTCCTGACTGATGACAGCGTAGTACAGGAAAGCGAACAGCGCAGCGCTGGCGAACAGCCACAGGGCGGTATCCTGATGACGCCAGCCGGCCGCAACGATTACCAGCGACACCTTGGCCAGATCGCTCATGTGATCGAAGCGGAAGGCATTGCGTGACACCCGGTCGGACATGCGCGCCACCGTGCCGTCACAGAAATCGAGCAGCAGCGACACCGTCCAGAAAATGACGAACAGCCAAGCGTCCGGCTGCAGTACCAACGCCGCAGCGGCCGCTACAGCGGCGGCGCAGGACAGGGCCGTGATCTGGTTGGGCGTCATGCCGAGCGCGTTGAGCGCGCGGGCGAACGGGAAGGCAAAACGGTACATAGCCAGCAGCAGCAGGTTGTGGCCGATGGTGCCGTGGTTCGCATACCGGTCGGAAAACACGCGGGCCAAGAGAGAAGTCATGCCGGAAAACGGGCCCTCAGAGCGCCGCCGCAATGCCGGCCAGGCGCTCGCGGGTGACCGCGGATTCAAGATCGCTCACGGTGTCGACCTCTACCCAGCCGCCATTCACCGTGACCGCCGACAGAGCATTGCCCTCATCAATCATGAGTTGCAGCAGATCGGTCATGTAGGCCTTCTCAGGCGATTTGCCTCGCAGCAAACCGGCCGCCCGGGCGCGATGGAAGGTGTCGCGCAGGATGTCGAGACCGCGCGGCGAGAATTTCATCAGGCCCATGTACTGGCCCTGGATCTGGTCCAGCGACAGCGGTTTCTGTCCGATCTCGATGATATGACCGGCGGCGTCCATGCGCAGTGTCTCGGCATCATCCAGCGGGTTCTCGTTGCGCGCCCGCCAGTATCGCTCCCAGTCCAGATCGATGGTCACCGCGATATCGGCGGTCGACGCCAGCAACGCACGCAGGATGTCGCGCGAATAGACGATGTCGCCATAGGCCAGCACCAGTTCGCCCTGCAGCGCCGACTCTGCGCTGAACAGCGTCCACACCATATTGGTCTCGGCGTAACGCGGATTCAGCTCCAGCCCCAGACCCGGGCGCTTCAGCATGTCACTGCGATAGCCACCTACCAGCGTGATGTCGGCAACGCCCTCGCTGCGTAGAACCGCGAGCTGGCGGTCGAGCAGACTCGCGCCCTCGACCTCGACCAGACATTTCGGGCGATCCAGCGTGTAGGGACGGAGGCGGGTACCCTCGCCCGCGGCAAGTATCAGGGCCTTCATTCCTCATTCTCCAATCAGAAGTTGTCGGGCTCGCGCCAGTTCGCCTGCGCCAAAACGCGCCTCGCGCTCCGGATGCCACATCCAGCCCTCCCAGCGCAGTGCGCGGTGACGCATCGCCTCGATGCTCCCGTCCGGCGCGGTGGCCAGCACGGCGTAGCCCGGCGGACAGGCGGCCAAACCCCAGTTGTGGAAGCTGTTCACCTCCGCCGGGATGGCGCCGGACAACACTGCGTCGCCCTGCAGGGGGTGACGCGTACCGGCGTGGCCGCCAACCGGCACCAGGGTGGCGCCTGCATGGTGCGCGAGCATCTGCATGCCGCGGCAGATGCCCAGCACCGGCAGCCCGGCTCGCGCCGCGTGCTCGAGCAGCGCAGCTTCGGTGCCATCGCGTTCCAGGCTGTCGCCGATGTCGTTGCCGCCGGACAACAGCACCGCGGTCGGTGCCAATGCCGCCAGCCAGCCCGCCAGGTCATCACCCAACGCGTTCGGCACCGGCAGTGACAGCGCCCCCAGCGCGCACACCCAACCGGTGAGCCGCTGGTCCAGCGCATCGCGGTTTTCCGCGCGCGCCGGCACGCGGTCCACGCGCTGGCTGATGGCGATGAGCGGTCGCGTGCTCACGGCCGGCGTGCGATCAGCACGTAGATGTTGCAGAACTGGTCCGGCAGGAAGCGCATCAGCGCGTCCTGCAGCAGCTGACCCAGGCCGGACAGGCGGTAGCCCTCGGCACGCGCCCGGTTCTCGTCGAATGCCTTGTGCGTGCGGGCACGGAAGAAAGCGAACTTGTACAGGATGGGCATGTTCTCGACCGGCGACACCGACTCGACCACGAAACCCGCACGCTCGAACAGCGCGGCGAACTCGCGCCGGGTCAGATTCATCTTGTGGAAGGCGGTGCCGGCAACCTTGCCGCTGCGGCGCGCCCTGCGATCCGCCAGCCGGTCGGTCAGGCGGGTCTGGATGTTGTCGGCGCGGAATGAGGCGCACACCCTGCCCCCCGGTTCGAGTACGCGCAGGGTTTCGGCCACCGCCGCATCCAGGCCATGTTCGAGATTGTGATAGAGCCCGTAGGCCAGCACATAGCGGAAGCGACCATCCGGAAACTGCAGCCGGGTGATGTCACCGGTTTCGACCTTGAGCGTGGGGTCAGCGTCTCGCAGCTTGGCCACGGCAACATCAATGTAGTCGATGCCCGTGATGTCATAGCCCCGCTCGTGAAAGTACCGCAGGATGCGCCCGGCACCGCAGCCCGCTTCCAGGATGGCGCCGTCGCGCGACACCACCGTCTGCAGCGCGTACTTCAGCGGGTACACGCCCTCGTTGGTCATCGCGCTGTCGGCCGGAATGTCGGCCCAGCGGGAAGCCCAGTAGTCCTTCACGCCGCGGCTTCGATAGGTGATGCGCATCTGTGATCCAGGTGTCTGCGGAAATATTCGTCCTGCGGCTCGCTCACTGTCCGCCAAGAATGGCGAGATGCTTGAGCACCGGATGAATGATGTAGTAGGTGTCGCCACCCGCATTGTCCGGCAGTTCGAAAGTCCAGTCGCCGTCGCGGCGCCAGGCCTCCAGCGTGTCGACCAGCACCCGAGCGCGCGCGGCGGAATCATAGACGTGATCGATGCGGGTGCGCAGCGCCGGCGGGGCAAAGCGCCGACGACGTATGACCGGGCCGCAGTCGATCTCGGCGGTCAGAAAAATCGCGGATGCCCCGATCGCTCCTTCGGCCAGAAGACTGAAATAGTTGGTGGTACTGCCCTTGAAATCGGGCAGATAGCCCCCGTGCACATGCAGGAAGCGCTTGCCGGTCGCCAGCACCGCAGCGCGCAGCAGTGCGCCGCCATAGCCGGAATACACCAGCACTTCGGGCGCGGCCTGCGCGATCAGCGCCACCACCGCCGGATCGTTGATGTCGCGCGAACCGGATACGACGTAAGGCAGGCCGAGCCGCTCAAGCCACGGTCGCAACGGCGCCGCCGGATCGAATTCCGCCTCAGGCCAGTCCGCATCGGCGCTTGCCATGGACGTGTCTGCGGCCGCCTGGCCGGGCATCGCTGCCGGCGTATCGGCGTCGAGCAGCAGCACCCAGGCCGGCCTCAGCCCCCGGCGCTCCATCGCCGCCAGGTAGGCACGGGTACGCGAGGTATCCGCGGCGATCAGTCCGAACTCATGCGACATCGACCGTCACTCCCTCTGCAAGGGCCAGCATGCGGACCGCAGCGAGTTCCGCCTCCACCAGCAGTGCCAGTCGTTCCGGCGGGCAGGCCGGCCGCAGCGTGCCGGCATCGAGCGACAGCAGCAGGTCGACCAGCTTGAGCTGCGTACTCAGGTACTGCAGGTGCCCGGTCAGGGCGTGTGCCAGCGCCAGACAGAGGGCCAGTTCAACGTAGCGGGCCGGGTCACGCGCTTCGCCCTCACCCTTGCGGAAACCGGGTGCATAGGCGGCATACAGCTTCTTGCTCACCTCGAAACGCTGGACCACGCGGTTCAGCCAGGGCCGTGCCGCCGCGACATCGCCGTCGGCCAGCACGCCGAGCAGCGCGGCCAGCAGCGGCTGCAGCGTCACACCGTCGGCGGGCGAGAACCCGCCAAGCGCCGGGCCCGACGCCAGCGCACGCGCCGCGGCCGACAGAGCGGCCTTCAGGTCGCCCTGTGGCGGGCAGGATGCGCCCTGCAGATGCTGCGCAAGCCGCACCCTGCGGTCTGCGCCATAGGCAGCGAGAAAGTCCTGCCCGCCGTACGGCGCATACATGTACGCATGCGGCGCATCGAGCCGGTTCTCGGCGGCGTACGGATAGTTCACGCGGGCACCCCGCAGATGCGGTCCGCGATCACCGGCGCATGGGCCAGCAGGGCGTCAAGCGACCCGTTGTTGACGATGAGCAGGTCGGGCGCGGACGGGCGCGGAAAGTCGAGGTCCAGCCCTGCCACATCGCGGATCTCGCCACGCGCATGGCGGGCGTACAGACCCTTGGAATCACGCTGGCGCAGTACCTCGATCGGCGTGTCGATGAACACTTCGTAGTACTGACGCAGATGGTCGCGGCACCACTCGCGCGACTCGGGAAAGATGGACAGGATGGCGCACACCACATCGATGCCCTGGGCGTCGAGGAAGGCACACAGGCGGCAGATGCGCTCGGCGTTGCGCCGGCGGCCGTCGAGGTCGTGACCGAGGTCGTTGCCGAACAGTTCGCGCACCCGGTCGCCGTCGAGCAGCACCACCTGACGTCCGCGCGCGCGGACGGTGTCCACCAGCTTTTCGGCCAGCGTGGTCTTGCCCGCGCCGGACAGTCCTATCAGCCAGACAACCATGTCGTTTCCGTTCAGTGCAAGGGAGTGATCAGGCCGGCGGAACAGTCAAGACTGAGCCGGCGTGCCTGCAGGAATGCTTCGAAGCGCTGCTCGCCACAGCCGATGGCGGCCGGAATGCCGAACTCGGCGCAGCGTATCGCCATGTGAGAGTTGGCGCCGCCGTACTTGGTGACCAGACCGGCGATGCGCTGCGCGAATATCCAGTCGTAACCGGGATCGGCATTCTCGATCAACACGATGCGCCCATCGAGTGCCGGCGCGATCTGGCGCGCATCGAGGCACACCAGGTCGGCGGTCACCTTGAGTCCGGTGATGAAATTGGGCTGGCTGACCTGGAAGGGCACCACATGCACGCCCGCTTCGTCGAACAGCACCTGCGGCAGGCGGATCGCCGACGTCAGCGCGTGGCGCTCCGCCTCGCGTTCGGCAATCGCGCGCAGACGCTCCTCGACCGATGCATCAGTACTGCACAGCGCGACGTCGAGCAGCGAGCCGACCGGCACATGCGACATCTCCTCGCGACTCAGGCCGTGACGTTCACCAAAATCGGCGATCAGCTCCAGCATGGCGCTGATGGAACGGGTGAACACGAACTTGCCGTACTCGCGGCCGGCGATGGCCGCCGCGCAGTAGGCCAGCAGTCGCCCGCAGTCGACGCCGTCCAGCCCGGCCTCACGCAGCAGCGCCTCGATGGCGGCGCGCTGCCGGGCATCCGGTTCGAACGCCGGCGGATGGCTGACCGCCTCGCCCTGCGCGGCACCGCCGGAGGTGGCGAAATCCTGCATCTGATCGTAGCGCGGCGACAGGATGTCGTAAGTGCCGGGCCGCAGGTGCCCGTAGCGGTTCATGAAGGCTGCACGCGACAGCGCGTCGGTCTGGAGGCGACGCATGTCGTCAACCAGATCGCCCGCCACGGTGCGCACGCCGGCCTGGAAGCGGGCCACGTCATCGGTGGTCAGCGCGCCGCGCGCCACCAGCGACTGCAGCAGCGTGCGCGCGATGAAGCCGTGCCGCGCCAGCACCGCGAACGGCTCTGTGCCGAGACGGCTGCAGTCCTCGATCATGGGCAGCAGCGCGCAAAGCCCGCTGTCCGCGGCCGGCAACTGCTGCGCGGCGAGCTGTTCCACCCGGGCCAGTGCGGCCGCGATGGCGCCATCACCCTCGCCGCGCAGCAGCGGCAGCGTCATCCGGCGCAGCGCATCGCGGAAGGCCCGGCGTTCGTCCGCCGACAGGGCCTCGCCGACCAGCCGCTCGAGCCTGTCATCGACATCGAAACTGAAAGTGGTGATGGCCACCTCGAACTCGATCTTGTCATGCAGTTCCGGGTGCGCCCGCAGCCGCGCCACCCAGGCATCGACCAGCTTGCCGGCGACCGGCGCCGGCAGGTCGGCCGGAAGATAGGAATGGAAGCTGAGCCGGGTGTCGATGAAGGGCTGGCCGGCCAGCGACACCATCAGTGCCTGTCCGGCCGGCGTGGCGTAGCCCATGCTCTCGCGGGCACGCCGCCACGCATGATCGGTGATCAGCGTGCGGTACAGGGAAAGCGCCAGCGCACGCGGCGCGCGACCGATCATTTCCGCTGGGTTCCAGTCCGGCATCTGGCCGAGCACCGTGGTGTGGCCGAACACGCCGTGCGCCGGCCGCAGGCGCTCACGCACGAAGGTCTGGATGCCGCGCAGTTCGGCATCGATGCGGCGCGCCACCGCGCGGTTCCAGTTCGGCTGGGTAGTGATCGCGCGCACCTGCAGCAGGTAGGGCTGCAGCGCTTCGTCGAGCGCGAACTCGATGTCGAGGAACTGGCTGCCGAGCAGCTGCTCCAGCTCCTGCACCGCGGCGATCAGGCGCTGGAAGCGCTCGGACCGGATCGCATCGGCCGCGCCGCGGTGGATGTACAGCGTGCGGTTGGCATACTCGCCACCGCCCGAGGTGACCGTGTTGGTCAAGCCGGACACGTCGTCGTAGTTGATGACGTAGTAGGGCGCGCCGGTATTGAGGTCGTGGGTGAACACGACGCCGCTCATCGCCGGACGCTCGATCAGCGTCTGGAAGATCACTTCGTCACGCGACGCGCTGCGGCGGTCGCGTGCATAGCTGTCCATCACCGTCCGGGCGGCCGCCAGCAGCGCCGGCCCGTCGTCCGCTGGTACGCCCAGCACTGAATCGTAGGCACCGGCCTTGGAGGCGAGCACACCGTCCTCGTCGCCGGCCGACGAGCGCACGATCAGGGCCGTCGCGCCAAAGCGCGCCGAAACCTGGGCGCACAGCACCTCCTCCGGCATCTGTGCCAGCTGATCGACAGTGAAGGCCAGCAGATCCGGCACACGGAAGCGGGTCACCCGGGGCTGCAGCTCGATCAGCATGCGGGCCTTGGAAAGGGTCTTGTTCATCATCGCTGATTCATTTTCCGGGAACAGGCACGACACGGCGCAGCAGACGCCCGGCATTGTCCAGATAGAGGCCGCCCACCCGCGGCAGATTGCGGCTGAAGGACTGCCACAGGGCACTGCGCAGGCGCCCGGCGTCGGTATCGGCGTCCTGCCCAAGATAGCGGCCGACCGCCTCGCGCTGGGCGTCGCTCACCGCGTCGAGCGGTTCGGCGAACAGCCTGCGCAGGGCCATGAAGCGCTCGATGTCGTCCTCGTCGCCATAGTCGCGCAGATCCTGTTCGCCGTCGCGCACCGCGCGCGACCCTTTGATCACATAGGTGGGCGCCGGTCCGTGCAGGAAGAAGGCCACCCCGGCCTCGGCCAGATAGAAGCTGTGCGAGCCTATGGTGGGCGAACACGCGTGGCGGAAACGCCGGGCGATTCCGTAGAAGCGGTCGACAAAACACTGCGCATTGGTGGTGCCCGCAGTCACGATGGGAAAGCCGTAGCGGCGCAGCGTCCGGTGCATGCCCTTGAGCACGTCGTGAAAGGACAGGCAGATCACCACTGGATGGAACCGGGCCGGCAGATCGCAAAGGCTCTGCATGTAAGCGTCGAGCGATTCGAACACCGGCGTGGTGGTGGCATTGGAATGGGTGAAGAACACCACGGTGCCGCGGCGTGCAGGGTCCGGTTCCGGAAAGTGCTTCTTCCGGTATGCCAGCCAGGGATGCGGGACGTGCAGCGCCTGCTTGCCGTGCCGCTCGCGCATCAGCCGGGCCTTCTTCCCGTTCCAGGTCAGGAACAGGGCGTACGGCGACTCGATCTCGTTCGGCCAGCAGCGCGATTCCCAGTGAACCCCGTGATCGGACGTGGCACACAGCGGCAGCCATGACGGATAGCCCGCCCAGGCGCGCAGCGTGCGGCCGAAACTGGAATTCTCGGTCTCCCACGACGCCCAGGGCGCAAGGCCGGCGTCGGTCCGGCGCTGCAGGCGGCTAAGGCGCAGCAGTTCATCGTCGCTGAAGCCTTCGTGCGGGTCTCCCGGCAGCAGGGCGCTTTCCAGCGGATTCAGCACGGCCACCCCTTGCCTATCGTGATGTATCTGTCGCCGGCATCGAGTTCACGCGTCGCGGTTGCGGTGAAGGCGGCCGCAGGCGACGGTGGTGCAAGATCTGCGGGTGTGTCCGGCTGCCGTGTGCTCCAGCCGCGGAAGGTCCACTCGCTAGGCGACACCGCCTCCCAGTAAGCCGGATTGCGATGCTGATCCAGCATGAAGCGCAGCGACTCGGGCTGCATGCCCAGCCAGTCGCAGAAGCGCTCCAGATGCCGCGGCGGCACCAGCTCGTGCTGCCGGACCAGCGTCAGGCCCTGCTCGCGGGTCAGCCGACCGTGGCGGATTTCCCGCGTGGCGTGGTCGGTCACCCGCGAATAGCCGTGCTTGAACAGCTTGAGCTGGTCGTGCAGATCCATGTAGTTGAAGCAGTCGACATGGTCATAGGTGTCGAAGGTGCGGGCAAACGCCGCCGACGCGTAATCGTGGCGCGCGATCATGGCCTCGTGCTGCGCCTTCGGGTCCCAGCGCACGTAGTTGCCGAGGTAGATGCCGCGCACACCCACCGCGTCGAGCGCGGCATCGTCCGGGTAGCGGTACTGCCAGATATCACCCTCGGTCAGGGTATCGAACACCGACAGCAGGTCGTCCGCCTCGTAGCCCATCAGGTCGTGGTCCTTGCGGTAGCGGCGGGTCATCTCGACTTCGTGCAGGTGCGAGAACATGCCCACCTGCTCCAAACCCTGATGCGCGCCCCAGATGATGAGCGGAACCCTGAACCGCACCGCAGTCTGCACCGGGAAAACGGTCTGCCCGGCGAGGATGGGCCAGTAGATGCTGCCGAAGCGTCGCAGCGTGCTGCGGACGATGCGCTTGACCGACTCCGGATTGACGTTCTGGTAGAGGATGTCGCAGTTCAGGCGGATGCGCAGATTGGCGAGATTGCGTATGCCCAGCGGCGTGTTGAAGTAGCGGTTGTAGGTCACCAGCAGCGGATTGAGACCCAGCCGTTCCTTCACCAGATGCACGATGTAGTAGGCGTCGTGCGCACCGCTCACCGGCACGATGCAGTCATAGTTGCGTCCATCGGTGCCGCGGTAGGGCGCCACGATGGACTCCAGTCGCGCCCAGCGCTCGGCCCAGTCCAGACTGTCCTTCTCCTCATGCACCCGGCAGCCGGAGCAGACGCCTTCGTCGTCCAGCACGAGTCCGAGCGGGTGGGCGGTTGTGTAGAGGCAGCGCTTGCAGAACTCCATGCTTCAGGATCCTTCGACCGGTGTCGGACCGGCGTGCATCGGCGGGCGCAGGGCCGCGCTGGCCACCGCCCGCTTGTAGGTCTGGTAGGCGTGCTCGCGGTAGGCGAACGGATTGCCGACCGCCACCGCGGCAACCGCCGGCTGTTCGAGGAAACGCCGCGTGACTGCCGGATCGGTGAAACCGCCGAACAGGATGAGCGGCACGTCCGGACAGGGCAGCTCACCCAGCCGTTCAGGTTCGAAACCGGTCAGCCCGCCCTCGTTCTGCCAGTCGATCAGCATCAGTTCGGACACCGCTCGCTCGGCGATCAGCGCCGGCACGCCATCGCCGAAGGGCAGACACCGCCGTGTGAGGTAATCGTGGCGGAGCACGCTGTCGGCGAAGCGCACCGGCACCGCGGCGATCAGCGCCTGCGCCCCCAGCCGTGCCGACATGCGGCGGACCTCGTCCGGTGCGCGGTGCAGCGCCTGGTCGACGGTCACCCGGTCGGCACCGGACTGGATGGCCCGCACGGCGTGGTCGGCCGAGGCGACACCGCCGCCATAGATCAGCGGGGTCTCAAGTCCGAGCCGACCGAGGCGCGAGAGCAGATCGAAATCCGGTACCCGATCGCCGGCACTGCGGTCGATCACTTGCACCAGGATTTCATCGGCGCCCCAGCGATCGAGATTCTCGACGAGGCACTCCGGTCGCCCGAGTGGCAGGTAGCGTCGGTAGCCGAAGGACTGCACCGCCCAGCCGTTGCGTACGGTCACCACACCGATCAGACGCTTTCTAAGCATGCGCCAACTCCATGATCAGGGTATGCAATAGGCGCGTACCGGCGCTCTGGCTCTTCTCCGGATGGAACTGCAGCCCGGCCACGCGGCCGAGGCGCACGGCTGCGGTCACTGGCTGAGGCAGCCGTGCCTGCGCGGTGACGCAGGCACCCGCATCGACCATCTTGAAGGAATGATTGAAGTAGAAGGATTCGCCCTCGCTCTGGCGGAAGGCCGGATCGTCGCCGACACACTCCAGGGTGTTCCAGCCGATGTGCCAGGGTGCTTCATCCAGTGGCACCACCCGCCCCGGCAGGATGCCTAGGCCGCGGGTCTGCCCCTGCTCGAACGACTCCTGGGCAAGCAGCTGCATGCCGAGGCAGATCCCGAGCAGCGGTCGTCCGGCCTGCGCCGCGTCACGCAGATAGGCATCCAGCCCGGTGTCGCGCAACTGCGCCATCGCCGCAGGAAAGGCACCGACGCCGGGCAGCAGCAGAACATCACAGGCATCGAGCCCCTGCGCATCCGCAGCCACCCGCACGCGGAAGCCCGCGTCGTGCAGCACGTGGCTGACCGAGGCGTGATTGCCGACACCGTAATCGACCAACCCGACGGTAGTGCGGCTCACAGCCCTTCCCCCACCCGGAAGCGCCGGGTTATCGCGCCATCGCTGCCGATGTCGAACAGTTCGCGGTTGGTCGACGCGTGCACGTGCTGCCAGAAGCGTTCTTCGCTGATGCCGATGAAGTCGCAGAAACTGCGGATGTAGCGCGGCGAGCACTGGCCGTCGTAGCGCTCGACCAGATCGATCGCGGTGGCGCGGTCCATGGTGCCGGCACGCATGGCCTCGTTCACGTACTCGGTGACCTTCCCGAAGCCGAACTTCAGGTATTTCACCATCTGGTTCATGTTGTGCCAGTCTTCGTCCAGATTGCTCAGGCCCAGAAGGTCGCCGGTCTGGTCAGGCCCCTCCGCGCGGATGCTCAGGCCGTGCGGGCAGGCGTAGCCGGCGTTGTTCACCAGGCTCCAGTCGCCGAGGAACCAGCCTAGAAACACGATCTGGATGTCGGCCGCAGCGAACTCCGCTTCGCTCGGATAGACATAGGGCAGGATGTCGCGTAACGGATAGCCGGCTTCCAGCATCCATTCATGACCCGAACTCAGGGTGTTCGAGTATCGAAGATTGTTTCCGTCATAACCGTTGCGACCCATGGTCTTGAGGTCGCCCACCTGCAGCGCCGGGTTCTCGCCCCAGAAGATGAGCGGAATTCCGTAGCGGCTGGCCAATTGCGGCACCGAACTGAACAATGCCAGTTCGGAGGAGCGAGCCCAATTGGTGAACTTCATGAAGCTGTCGTGCATCAGTCGGCGCCAGGTGTCCGGTGCCGGTGAGGACAGTACGACATCGAATCCGAGTTCGATCAGGTTGGACACGTTGTTCACGCCGAGCACGGACACCTGCTGCGGCGGATGGCTGAGCGACACCAGCAGTGGATGCATGCCCAGCTTGTCGCGCACCCACAGCGCCTGGCGGGTGCTGTCCTTGCCGCCGCTGACGCCGATGATGCAGTCGAAGCCGGCACGATCAGCACGACGGTGCTTCGCCACCAGATCCTCGATGATCTCGAAACGCTCCTGCCAGTCTATGCCCTGGGCCGCGCTGTGATAGGCGCAGGCCGGGCACCGCCCTTCCGGCGTGAAAATCGTGTTCGGACGCGTGTCAGGCTGCAGGCAGGTGACGCAGTACTTCATGGGGCGATCGATTGTCCGTAGGCCGAGGCCAGTACCGCGTGATCGCGGCACAGCAGCGGGATGCCGTCGAGTACCGGATAGACCAGACCGGTTTCGCGCGACGAGAAGGCGCTCTCCGAACGCACCAGCGGTGCATGAGTGAGCGGGCAACGCCAGGCGGGCAGCGCGGGTACGCCCGCATCCGTCTTGACGATGCACGCGACGCCACTCGGATTGAGCGGGTTCACATAGAAGTCGAGAAGACGATAGTCGGCGACCGTGCAGCCCAGAGCCTCGGCGGTCGCCTTCAGGTTGCGCACATAGCCGTGATGCGCCATGCGCTCGCGTGCCTCCGGGCCGGCCAGTTCGTAGATCGGTTCGACCAGCACCACCGCACGCCGGGCTACCCGCAGCAGTTCCTGCAGCGCAGCCTGTTCGCGGCCACCGTTCGGCTCCAGCGAATGCGAGGTATAGACCACATCCACGCTTGCATCGGCCAGCGGTATGTGGAACAGGTCAGCCACGAACAGCTCGGCCTGCTGCGTCTTCTGCCGGAGCCAGCCACGGCCGTGCGCACAGCGCGACCAGCTGATGTCAAACCCGAGCGCGGTAGCCGGCCGCTGCGGCAGCGCTTCGAGCAGGCCGGCCAGCGTAGTGGCTTCACCCGAACCGACCTCCATCACCGAGCCGCTCGGCGGCAGATGAGGGGCAACCAGCCCGGCGAGCTGAGCGCACCAGCGCTGCTTGCCCGCGGGGTCGGACAGCGCATGGCGCACGTAGGCTCCGGCCTGCAGGTCGTAGGCAATCAGCGTCGCGGCCGAAAGATTCTCGTTACGGCCGAGCATGCGGCGCGCGTACTCCATCGCGTTCTCGCCGCGTGCGAATGCCTCGCGCATGCCTGCGAGCAGGGTACGCAGTTCGGCAGCCGCTGCATCGGTGGCCTGCTGGTCAAGGGAAAACATAGTCTTCGCGTGTCAGTCGGGGTTTGAGAGGGCGGACATTCACTTGAGCAGATCCCACGAGATGGGCGTGCCGCGCGGCACCGCGCGGGCAACGGTGCGCCCGATCACCGCATCGATGTATCCGGGCGCCAGCCCCAGTCCGGGCCGGATCGCGCGCACGTTGTCACGGCTCAGCACGTCGCCCGGCACCAGATCGGCGGTGACATAGAGCGAGCGCCTGAACTGCAGCGACTTGCGCTCGGCTTCGGTCGGTCCGTAACGCACCTCGCCCAGCGCCTGCCAGGCACGCTCGGTCTCCACGACCAGCTGCACCATTTCATGCGGTTCCATCGAGAAGGTGGCGTCCACGCCGCCTTCGCTGCGATCCAGCGTGAAGTGCTTTTCGATCACGGTGGCGCCCAGCGCGACGCTGGCCACCGACACGCCGACGCCCATGGTGTGGTCGGACAGCCCCATCTCGCAGCCGAACATTTCGCGCAAGTGCGGAATGGTGCGGATGTGGGTATTGGCCGGCGTGGCCGGATAGGTACTGGTGCACTTGAGGAGCACAAGATGGCGGCAGCCGGCTTCGCGGGCAGCACGCACGGTCTCGTCCAGTTCAGCCAGCGTCGCCATGCCGGTGGAAATGATGAGCGGCTTTCCAGTGGCCGCCACGCGGCGGATCAGGGGCAAATCGGTGTTCTCGAAGGACGCGATCTTGTAGCAGGGCACGTCGAGCGACTCGAGAAAATCGACCGCGCTGTCATCGAAGGGCGTGCTGAACGGAATCATGCCCAGCGCGCGCGCGCGCTCGAAGATCGGCGCGTGCCAGTCCCAAGGCGTGTAGGCCTCGCCGTAAAGTTTGTAGAGTGAGGTTCCCGCCCACAGGCTGTCCGGATCCGCGATGTGGAACTCGCGTTCGTCCAGATCCAGCGTCATGGTATCCGGCGTGTAGGTCTGGATCTTCAGCGCGTGGGCGCCCGACTTGGCGGCGGCATCCACGATGGCCAGCGCCCGGTCGAGCGACTGATTGTGATTGCCGGACATTTCAGCGATCACGAAGGGCGGGGCGCCAGCGCCGATCGGACGGCCGGCAATATTGAAGGCGTCAGTCATCTGGAAGGATCCGCTTGAAGAAGCGCGCGGCATCGGGAAGGTAGCCGGCAGACAGGAACATGTGGCGGGACGACGCGTTGTCACCGGCCACTTCGGCGCGAATCTTACACACACCTGCCGGCCGTTCGAGCGTCAGCCAGCGTTCTGCGGCGGCGAGCAGATCGCCGCCCGCACCGGCGCCATGTTCGCCCGGGGAGAGATAGATCGACACTTCGGCCTCGTCACCGGCCAGATCGAAGCGCACCACGCCCAGCGCCTGACCGTTGCGCTCGCCGACCAGCAGCAGCCGGTCGGCGCGCCCGAGCGTTTCAGCCAGCCAGGCATCGTGTGCGGGGCGCGGAATCGGGTCCCGGTTGCGCGACACCCGACGCACCGCCTCGCGGTTGCGCCATGCGAAGAGGCAGTCACTGTCCGCCACTGCCACCGGACGCATCGTGACGCCGGTGCAGCCCAGCGCCCGGCAGACCCGGGCGGAGCCGGCGCCGTCGACCGTCGCTGCACCGGCGGCGGACAGCGCATGCAGCAGGTGCGGGCTCTCGCAAAGCGCCGCGATCTGTCGCAGCAGCGCCTCATCCTCATGATCGGCATGCAGCGGTGCATGTAGCAGCCCAGCGTCAGCTGCGGTTGCGACCTGTTCGCGCTGATTGTCAGCCACCGGCCAGACCAGCGCCGGCAGCCCGACGCAGGCACGCTCCCAAACCGCGGTGCCGCCGGCACCAATGGCCAGATCGGCCGCTGCCATCAGCTCGGCCATGCGACCGGTCTGCACATGACAGCCGTAGCCGGCCTGCGCGCAGGCCGCCTCGATGGCGGCGCGATGAGGGTGCGCGGCGCCGATCACAACATCGACCGCAACCTGCGCAGACAGCACGCGCGGCAGCAGCGCGATCACCCGACCGGTCTGGTTGGCCGCATCGACACCGCCGAAGAACACCAGCACCCGGCGCACCCCGCCGTCGCGATGGCGGCCACGCATGGCCGTGAACTCCGGCCGCAGCAGCGCGTAACGCGGACCGAGAAGCCGCCGGGCAGAGGCCGGAACCCGCTGCGCGTAGCGCGCAGCCATGTCGGCATACAGATTCTGATCCAGCAGCAGGTCGCATGCGTGATCGCGGTCCGCCAGATCGTCGATCGCCATGATGCGGAGCGCCCGCTCGCGCAGCGCACGCTCCCAGCGCGCATCGAGCGCGTAGTGGTCGACGATGAGCCAGTCGGGCGCGAAACCGGCCAGTGCGGCGCAGGTGCGCGCCGCATCTTCCGCCTGGGAACCGCCCAGCCAGGCCGCATGGGGCAGGTCGTCCGGCTCGCCCGCGCCATCGATTCGCATCACCGCGTGACCCGCCGCCTGCAGGCGCTCCTGCGCACCTTCGGTGAGGTGGCGACAGACGAAGCGTATCTGCGCACCGCGCTGCGCCAGCGCGTCGGCCAGCGTCTGGCAGCGCGCCAGATGGCCGGTGCCGATCTGCGACGAAGCATCGGTGCGGATGCCTACTCTCATGCGACGCCCCCAGCGCGCAGGCGCAGCGCCATGCCGACCTCGGCCATGGCGAAATCAGCTTCATCATCGATATCCATCGCCGACATCCAGTCCATCGGATGCAGGGTATGCCCGGGCAGGTAGAAGCTGCCGCTCTCCAGAAAGGCATTGCGTTCGGCCAGCCACAGCGCGCCGCTCGGGCAGTACAGCAGCGGCAGATCCTGCGACCGCGCGCTGCGAGCTTCAGGAAACAGCCAGTCCGGCTGTCCGTCTGCCTGCAAGCGAGCGGCCCACCACGGGTTCATCCAGCCGAAGCGGAAGGCGCTGATCTGCGCAGGCGCGGCACCGGTCTCGAAGGCCGTCATCGCGTCGCGGATGTCATGGGCATTGCGCAGCGGGCAGTTGGCCATCAGCTGCGCCACCGTGTCGTAACGCTCGGTCCAGTGCGCCTCGGCCTGCAGCAGCGCGACCCGGGTCGCCGCGCTGGAAGGCGCCTGATCGTCGGCGGCCGCATCGCGCAGGAAGGGAACCTCGGCCCCCGCCTCGCGGGCCACCGCGGCAATCTCTGCATCGTCGGTCGACACCAGCACCCGGTCGAAACAGCCGGCATCGATCGCCGCCTCGACCGACCACGCCAGCATAGGCCGGCCACCCAGAGGCAGCACGTTCTTGCGCGGCAGCCTCTTCGAGCCACCGCGCGCGAGGATGATGGCGATGCGACGATTCACCAGACGCTCCAGCCGCCATCAGCCATCATGATGTGGCCGGTAACCGCCGAGGCGGCGTCGGACAGCAGCAGATCCACAGGCCCGGCCAGTTCGTGCTCGCCCAGCATGCGACCGCTCGGGCACAGCGCGGCGTAGCGCTGCTTGAACGCCTCGTCTACCCGACCCTCGACACCGCCGAAGGCCACGCAGTTCACGCGGATGTCCCGCGCCGCCAGACGCACCGCCAGCTCCTTGGTCAGATGCGCCAGGGCCGCCTTGGCCACGCCATACTGCAACGGCGACTGTCGCAGTGGATCGGTGTAAAGGCGCAGGTTGGGAGCGACCGCACCGTACTGCGAGCCGATATTCACCACCGCGCGCAGCCGGGAGTCGGGTGCATCGGCCAGCGCCATCACCAGTTCATACGGCGTCACGACATCGAGCGCGAACTCATCGAGGAAATCCTGGCGAGCGACCCGACCGTCCTCACCGGTACGCAGGAAAGACACGTTGCGCGCGTTATTGATCAGTCCATCCGGCATGCAGCCGATCTGCCTCAGGCCATCCACTACCGTGGCCGCCGCGTCCGGCGCCATCAGGTCGGCACGCAGCGTGTGCAGGGTCCCTCCCACGCCGGACAGGTCTATGGCCAGTTCGGCCAGCGCGTCTGCCGAACGGCCGGCAGCGATCACGGTATCGCCGGCGGTTAGAAAGTGGCGCGCAAGCACGCGACCGATCTTGCCGGTGGCGCCAGTGATGAGGATGGAACGGCTCATGCCTGTCTCCCGAGTTCGATCAGATCCACCACCTCCAGCATGGCGGCGGGCGCGATGCGGACGTCGCGTGCGCGCACGCCATCGACGAAATCCTGCAGCGCCGCGCGGAAGGCACGGAAAGTGTCGGCAAAGTGCAGATCACACCAGCCGGCCGCGCCGAACACGCGCAGGCCCAGCGGCGCACTGGTCGCACCCAGGGTCGATATCCGGACCTCGACACCGGAGGCAAACTCGATCTGAAGCGTAACGCGATCGGCGACTGACCAGCGCTGGCTTCGAATCACCGCCCCACGATCCGGCAACAGCTGCAACAGGGGCTCGATCACATGGACCGCATACTTGTCCCAGTCCTTGGGCACAGTGGCGGCGATGCAGTGGACCGGACCGATCTGGTCGCGCTGGGCAACGGTCAGCCCCAGTTCCGGCGCGTAACGAAGCGCCGAACATGAGAACAGCTGGCCGGGAAAGCGCTGCAGACCAATCAGCGTTTCCGCCTCGACACGCGACAGCGCGAGCGGCTTGTCCACATAGATCGGCACTCCCGCCTCGAGAAAGGGCCGGGCGAGCGCAAGGTGGGTATCAGCGTCGTCTCGCGCCAGCAGTACCGCATCCACCTGTCCAATCAGATTGGTGCAGTGGTCGACGACGTGCTCGATGCATGCCGCCTGAGCCACATGCCGCGAGATCGCAAGGTCCTGAGTCCACACATGGGTCACCCGGGCACCGGCGATCGCGTCGTCCGGAAAGCGCTGCCTCTCAAGGTAGCGCGGAATCACCGGAAAGCCGCAATGCTCCATGGCTACCGCATCATAGCCATTGAAGATGGCCGACCACGAATAGGGATGGCCGTTGCCAGGCGACAGTCCGATCACGCCAAGTCGGAGTGCGCTACTCATGACAGCCTCCAGTTCACCGGATTGAGCAGCGCCGGATCGTTACATGCGAAAGACGTGGCGTCGAAGCGGGGCACCTCGTCCAATCCGTTCAGAGACTGTTCGAGCTGGGCGCGGCTCTGTACGCCGATCAGGCAGCAGCTGACCTCGGACAGATCGCACACGAAGGCGAGTGCGGCCTGTTGCGGCAGCACATTCCGTTCGGCGCAATCGGCATGCCATGCCCGTAGCCGCTCGCGCCAGGGGTCGAAAAAGGCAGGCGCGCTGTCCGGCGGCATCAGCAGCAAGCCCTGCAGGAAGACCGAGCGAACGTGAATTTCAACGCCGAGCGCCGCCAGCCGAGCCAGCGATCCATCGACGATCAACCGCTGGTCGAACACGTTGAGCGGCAGCTGAACCAGATCCGGCGTAAAGCGCGCAAGTATCGCGTCTAGCTGGGCCCCGTCGTAGACCGACACTCCGATGCGCGCGACCTTGCCCTCGGCGCGCAGCGCACGCAGTGCATCGATCAGCCGCTCGCCGCCCGCCACCAGGAGATCGTCGGCGTGGTGTGCGAGCAGACCGTGCACCGCGGGCAGACGCAGCCGCGCCAGCGAACGGATAAACGTGGCCTTCAGGTCATCCGCATCTGCGGCAGTGATCGGCGCATGCGCGTACCGCGGCGTTTTCGTCACCACCTGCAGGCCACTCAGATCCTGCTCGCCGAGTACCGCCTCGGCTTCGCCGTACAGGGCAGCCGTATCGAGGACCTTCAGACCGGCGGCCCGGCCCGCGGCGAGGATGCGCGTCACCTCTGCCCGCGGCGTGCGGCCGTCGCGATTGGCCACGCCGTAGTCCACGCCCCACTGCACGGTGCCGAGGCCGATCCGGACATGACGGTCGGTCACGCGAGCGCGTCCCGGAGAGCGCCGATCACGCGATCCTGATCTGCGTCGGACAGGCCCGGATGCATGGGCAGGCTTATGGCGCTGGCGTAATACCGCTCCGCGCCCGGGCAGTGGCCGGGCCGAAAGCCCAGGCCTGCGTAGTAGGGCTGCAGATGAACCGGTATGTAGTGCACGTTCACACCGATGTCGCGCGCGCGCAGCGCCTCGAATACGATGCGCCGGTCATGACCGGCACCCACCTGCACCACATAGAGATGCAGCGCGGAACGCCCATCCAGTTCGGCCGGCGGCAGGCTCAGAGGAAGCGCTGCGAGCGCTTCGGCATAGCGCGCGGCCACCCGGTGGCGCTGATCTACGAAAGCGTCGAGTCGGTTCATCTGGCTCAGGCCGAGCGCAGCCTGCATGTCGGTCATGCGGTAGTTGAAGCCTAGATCGATCTGCTGGTAGTACCAAGGACCATCCGGGGCGTGGGTCATGTCCGCCGGGTCGCGCGTGATGCCATGGCTGCGCAGGCGCTCCATGCGGCGGGCCAGTGCAGCGTCCTGCGTCAGCGCCATGCCACCTTCGGCGGTCGTGATGATCTTGACCGGATGAAAGCTGAACACCGTAATGTCGCTGTAGCGGCCGTCACCCACCGGCGCACCGTCATAGCGCGCCCCGATGGCATGCGAAGCGTCCTCAATCACCGCAAACCCGTAGCGACGGCTCAGCGCGCGGATCGTCTTCATGTCGCAGGAGCGGCCGCACAAGTGCACCGGAATTACCACCTTGGGCAAGGCACCCGCCCGCTCCGCCTGCGCCAGGCGCTCCGCCAGATGTTCGGCACACATGTTGCCAGTGGACGGATCGACATCGACGAAATCCACCGTGGCCCCGCAGTACAGCGCGCAGTTGGCACTGGCGACGAAGGTGACCGGGCTGGTCCACACCCGGTCGCCGGGGCCTACGCCCAGCGCGAGGCAAGCCACGTGCAGCGCCGAGGTGGCGCTGTTCATCGCCACCGCATGGGCGGCGCCGCAGTAGCGCGCCACCGCCTGTTCGAAAGCGGGGACCGCGGGCCCCTGGGTCAGATAGTCCGACCGGAGCACGCGAACCACCGCCTCGATGTCCTCCTCGCTGATCTGCTGCCGACCATAGGGGATGAAGCCGCTCATATGCGCCCCACCTTGTCGCGGTTGGCATCGATCCACGCGCGCAACGCCTCGATGCTCATCCACTCACGGTTGTTGTCGGAGGAATAGGTGAAATCGGGCGCAACCTTCACGCCGTCATTGATGCGGCCGGGATCCTCGCTCCACTTGTGGATAGCCGGCAGGATCTTGTAGTGATCGCCGTACTCGTAGGTGTGCGGCGCGTCCTCGGGGCCGATCATCTGCTCGTGCAGCTTCTCGCCAGGGCGGATGCCGACGATGTCGTGCTGCGCGTCGGGCGCGACCGCACGCGCGATGTCGGAGATGTTCATCGACGGAATCTTCTTCACGTAGATCTCGCCACCCACCATGTCGTCGAAGGCGTGCCAGACCAGATCAACGCCCTGCTCCAGCGTAATCATGAAGCGGGTCATGCGCGGATCGGTGATCGGCAGCGCGCCCTTGTCGGCGATCGACAGGAAGTAGGGAATGACCGATCCGCGCGAACCCATCACGTTGCCGTAGCGCACCACCGCAAAGCGGGTGTCATTGCCGCCCGCGTACGAATTACCAGCAACGAACAGCTTGTCCGACGCAAGCTTGGTGGCGCCATACAGGTTGGCGGGGCTGCTCGCCTTGTCAGTCGACAGCGCCACCACCCGCTTCACGTTCTGGTCGATGCAGGCATCGATCAGGTTCATCGCGCCGATCACATTGGTCTTGACGCACTCGAAGGGGTTGTATTCGGCGGTCGGCACGATCTTGGTGGCGGCGGCGTGTACCACGTAATCGACGCCGTGCAGCGCCCGGGCGAGGCGGTCCTTGTCTCGGACGTCGCCGATGAAGAAGCGCACCCGCGGATCGTCACCATAGAGCTTGGCCATTTCCCACTGCTTCATCTCGTCACGCGAGAAGATGACCAGACGTCGCGGGTTGTAGCGTGCCAGCGTCATCGGCACGAAGGTATGGGCGAAGGAACCGGTTCCGCCGGTCACCAGGATGGATGCGTTGGTCAGCATGAAGTCAGTCCAGAGAGGGGGCGGCTTCGTCGGCCGCCCTGACAAGTTGATCGAGCACCTCGGCCGGAGCACCGGTCTGCACCACCCGGCCGGCTTCGAGGCGGCACAGCCGGTCGCACTGTTCAACCGTGCTCAGCCGATGCGCCACGATGACGATGGTTTTGCGTCCCTGCAGCGCCGCAACCGCCTTCATCACTTCGGCTTCGGTTGCCACGTCAAGCGCGCTGGTGGCTTCATCCAGCACCAGGATGGGCGGGTCATGGTAAAGCGCGCGAGCGATGCCGATGCGCTGACGCTGGCCACCCGAAAGACGCACGCCGCGCTCGCCGACAAAGGTGTGCACGCCTTCAGGCTGGGCGGCGACAAAGGCCTCCAGCTGCGCGAAGGCCAGCGCGCGAGCCACCGCGGCATCGTCGATCTGCGCGTCCGGAACGCCGAAAGCCACGTTGCGACGCAGCGAGTCGTCGGTGAGATAGATGGATTGAGGAACATATCCGATCTGGCTTCGCCAGCCGCGCAGGTCGTCGCGAATGTCGCTGCCATCCGCGACGATGCGTCCGACATCCGGGTTGAGCAGGCCAAGCAACAGATCCACCAGCGTGCTCTTGCCCGAACCGCTGCTGCCGACGATGCCGAGTGTTTCGCCGGCATGGATATCCAGCGACAGCCGGTCAAGCGCTAGCGCCAGGGCTCCCGGATAGCGATAGCTCAGCGCATCTATGCGGATACCGCGATTGAATGGCGCGCGGGCCGCACCGGCAATGCCTGCGTCCTCCGCACCCTGCGGCCGGGTGAGTTCGGCATGCAGCATGTCGATCACCGGCAGGCCATAACGCAGGCCATGCAGCGCGGTCAGCACGCGATTCATCGAGGGCATCAGCCTGAAAGCAGCGGCCGCGAACAGACCAACCACCGGCACGACATCTGCCAGCGCGCGCTCGCGCCAGATCATGCTGAGCACCAGCAGAGCCAAACCGCCGACCGCCAGCAACTCCAACCACAGACGCGGCATCTGCTGCAGCCCGGACTGCTGTCCGCCCACTTTGGCGACCGCGTCATTGTGCTGATCGAATGCGGCGAGAAAGGCGGCCTCACGCCCAAATACGCGTACATCCTTCACCCCGCCCAACCCCTGCTGGATCTGCTGCAGCTTGAGCCCTTCATGGTGCTGGCGCAGAAGCCCCCAGCGCGCCACGCGCGAGCGGGTGAAACGGTTGAACGCCCACGCCGCACCGCCGACCACCCCGCCGACCACGAGTGCGCCCACCGGCTCAAACAGGAGCAAAAGGGTGCCAATACCGACCAGCACGCACGCTTCGGCAACCAGCAGCATGCCGGGCAGCAGTGCATGACTCCCGAACAGCGTCGCTTCGGTGGTAACGTTGCGGATCAACTGCGCAGAGTTGTGCTGCACGTGGAAAATGTAGGGTTCAGCCAGATAGCGGGCAAACAGCTTGTGTGCCACCCGTGCCTGTGCCGCGAAGGCAAAGGCAGACTGGCGCCAGGCGAGAAAAGCGAGAAAGGCGTTCTTGGCCAGATAGACCAGCGCTAGCGCCGATACGGCCCAAGCCACCAGCGTCGCCTGCGGCGGTTCGCCGAGCAGCCGTAGCACGCTGGCCACATGAGGGCCGCGGGAGGCGGGATCGTCCTGCATGAGCACCGCCATCGCGGGTACCACCAGCCCGACGCCCAGTGTTTCGAAGGCCATGCCGACGAGCATGAGCAGGAACAGGCCTCCCGCCGACCGTCGCTGATCGGGGTCGAGCACCGCGAACACCTTTCGCGCCAGTGCAAACCGGGACGCAGCGCCGCTCATTGCCGACTCTCTTCCGGCGGGGTCTCGTCCGCCTGCGCGCTCATGCGGCGCGCCTCGACCTGCAGTTCCTCGATCTCGGATCGCAGCGTTTCGTACTCCTGCAGTTTCTGCTTGAGATAGCGCAGCGACACCCGCGCCTTCTCCTCGAAGCCGGCAGGCGTCAGGAAATACATGTAGGCGAGCTTATTGCGGCTGTTGCGGAAGTTGCGCGCCTTGACCAGGCCACGCTCGATCAGCGCGTTCAGGCAGAAATTGACCTTGCCGACGCTCATACCCAGCGCCTGCGCGAGCTGTCGTTGCGACAGTTCGGGCTTCGCTTCCAGCAATTTCAGCAAGCGGTATCGGGTCTGTTCGTCGAGCATCGTGCGTTCATTGATTGAACGCGCGAATTACACACGTAGCCGCCTTCACTGTCAATTCGGCCGACATCCGGCTGCTATGCTCGCGCCCTCATGATGCGCGCCCTCTACACCCTGATCTGGCTGCTCGGTCTGCCCTTCGCGCTGCTGCGCACGCGGCTGCGCGGCCGGCACGAACCCGGTTACCTCGAAGACATCGGCGGCCGTCTCGGCCTGGGCGCGCAGCCCCCTGCCCGCCCGACGCTCTGGCTGCACGCGGTGTCGGTCGGGGAAACCCGAGCGGCGGCACCGCTGCTGGCGGCGCTGCGTGCGCACCACCCGGATCACCGCATCCTGATCACCCATATGACCGCGACCGGCCGCGTCACGGCACGCCAGCTGTATGGCGATTTCGCGGAGTTCGCCTGGCTGCCCTGGGATCTGCCCTGGGCCCAGCGCGCCTTCCTGCGCCGGTGGAAACCCGAGCTGGGCGTCGTGATGGAGACCGAGATCTGGCCTAATCTGCTGCAGGAATGCCGGCAGGCGGGCGTGCCGGTGGTGCTGGCGAATGCCCGGTTGTCAGCCCGCTCTGCCGTACGCTACGCCCGCCTGGGTGGTTTCGTGCGGACCGTGCTGCGGGATTTTTCCATGCTGATCGCCCAGACCGCGGACGACGCGGCACGGCTGTCCGCGCTCGGGGCGAAGCAGGTTGCGGTCGCGGGTAACCTGAAATTCGACATCGAGCCGCCGTCCGGTCAGCTCGACCTCGGCCGTCGCTGGCGCGAAGCGCTCGGCCCGCGGCGCGTGCTGCTGCTGGCGAGCACCCGAGAGGATGAGGAAGTCCTGCTGCTCGATGCCCTGCTGCCGGTCCTGTCGGACGACGTGCTGATCGCGCTCGTGCCGCGACATCCACAGCGCTTCGACGACGTCGCCGGCCTGATCCGGACGCGCGGCATCACGCTGCGCCGGCGCAGCACCGGGGAACTGCCGGACGCGGACACCCGGATCTGGCTGGGCGACGCGATGGGCGAAATGTTCGCCTGGTACGCGCTGGCAGATCTGGCCCTGATCGGCGGCAGCTGGCTACCGCTCGGCGGACAGAATCTGATAGAGGCCTGTGCGGTCGGTTGTCCGGTCATCGTCGGACCGCACACCTTCAATTTCACACACGCCACGGCCGATGCCATCACCGCCCGTGCCGCCCGGCGCGCAGCGCATCCGGCCGAAGCGGCGTCAATTGCAACGCAGCTGCTGGCCGACCCGCCGGCACTCGCGATGATGGGGGCTGCGGGCCTCGCATTCGCGCAAGCCCATCGCGGCGCCACCGCGCGCACGATGGCGTTGATCGAGCCGCTGCTACCCGACGCTACCTGACCCTCACCGCCCCCGCCTCCACCTTCAGTCGCTGTCGTCCATGTCCGGCGGGAATCTGCACGGTACCGGCCAGGCGATACGGTCCGACCACGCTCGGCGCCACCTCGACCACGGCGCGGCGCCCTGCAGCCGAGTGGCTTTCCAGCCACCAGCCCTTGTCGTCGCGCGTCGTGCGCATGCCGAAGGGCCGCGCCAGCGGCTCGCCGACGAACACGCCTTCGCCGGGCCAGGCCACGCTTTTCCAGTAGGCCTCGATCAGCGTTTCGCCCTCGGCGTAGTAGGTCATCAGGATGCCCGGGTGCGGAAACTTGCCAAGGTGGTTGCACGGCTCGACCACGGTGCCGTAGCTGCCCGTGGCGCCGGCCCGCAACCATTCGAGGGCGCTCATCTGTGTCCGGTTACCGGTCAGCTGGCCGCCGAAGGAGGTCAGATGATCGGCCGGCGCGCCGGGCAGGAAGGTGAGCGTGTCGATCGCCGGCACCCTGACCGCACCGGTGAAATAGCCGATCACGTCGCGCCGCCCGCCCGCCTCGGCTGCAGTCGGTGTCTCGAAATGCAGGCCGCGCACCTGCTGCACGATTTCGTCGAACATGCCGGCGCGCACATTGCGCGCGGAATCCTCGGTGCGCACCAGATAGACGCTGCCTTTCGGATAGCTGTAGTCCGAGGCGATGCCGCGGTCGATCAGCTGACGCACCTGCTCGACCGATTCGCCGGCCAGCAGCATGGCCGGCCGTGGCATCGGCATGTCCTCGCTCATGGCGCGACCGCCATTGAACATCCGACTGGTCTGCGTCGGCCCGCAGCTGTCGGAGCAGAAGCGTTCGTCGTAGCCGAAGGCGAAGGCCGAGGTGATGCTCATGCAACCGGCGCGCCACGGCTTGGTCCACGCCAGCGCGAACGCCTGGATGCCGGACGGCAGCTTCTGCTCGACTTCCGCCTGCAGCGCCTCGAACTCGGCGCGTGTCAGTGCCGCGCGGTCGTGCGGCAGCCGCACCTCGATCAGGTTCGCCTCCGGTATGCCGCGTCGGATGCGGTAATAGGTGCCGGCATCGACGCTGGCCGGATCGGACACATTGACGATGACCGCCAGCTCGCCCGGGCCCAGCGCTCGCGCGACTTCGGCGAGCGGAAGCAGCAGGGCGAGCAGCAGGCAGCGAAGAAAGACAGTGAGTTTCGGCATGTGGCGTCCGGAGCGCATTTCGATCAGGCCGACAGTCTATATAGGCAAGCGCCTGCGAGACACCTGTCCGCGCGCGGGCATGGCACCATCCGGGCGCAGATCCAGCCCTGCGCCCACGACACTATCCAACGGAGGTTCACTCGAATGCGTTATCAAGCCTATCGTGAGCAGTGCAATGCGGACAGCCTGACGATGATCGACGCTGAAGTCCCGCGCCCCGGTCCGGGTCAGGTACTGGTCAAGATGCGCGCAGCGTCGCTGAACTATCGCGATCTGTTCATCCTGCAGGGCCTGTATCCCGGCGTCGACTCGAAGGATCTGATCCCGCTGTCCGACGGCGCTGGCGAGGTGGTCGAGATCGGCGCTGGCGTCGATCGTTTTGCCGCTGGCGACCACGTGATCGGCACCTTCTTCGAAACATGGATCGCCGGCCGGCTGCAGCCGGCGTATTTCGGCAAGACCCTGGGCGGCACCGCACCCGGCGTGCTCACCGAATACCGCCTGTTCCCGCAGGAATCGCTGGTCGCCAAACCGGCGCACCTGAGCTTCGAGGAAGCGGCGACCCTGCCCTGCGCCGCGCTGACCGCGTGGAACGCGCTGTTCGAAGGCCCGGCCCCGCTGCGTGCCGGCGAACGCGTGCTGGTGCTCGGCACCGGCGGCGTGTCGATGTTCGCGCTGCAACTGGCGAAGGCGGCCGGCGCCGAGGTGATCGCGACCTCGTCGAGCGACGCCAAGCTGGAAAAGGCAAAGTCGCTGGGCGCGACCACGCTGATCAATTACCGCAGCCACCCGGAGTGGGATCAGGAAGTGCGCACCGCCACCGGCGGCGCAGGCGTGAATCACGTGGTCGAGGTCGGTGGCCCGGGCACGCTGCAGCGCTCGATCGCATCGCTTGGCCAGAACGGCCAGGCGCACCTGATCGGCGTGCTGACCGGCGGCGAAATCAACCCGCTGCCGCTGCTGTTCACCACCTCGACCGTGCGCGGCGTGTTCGTCGGCTCGCGCGAAATGTTCGAATCGATGAATGCGGTGATTTCGCTGCACAAGATCCACCCGGTCATCGATCGCGTGTTCGGCTTCGACGAGGCACGCGCAGCACTCGCACACCAGCAGAGCCAGGCCCACGTCGGCAAGGTGGTGGTGAGGATAAGCTGAGGGGCTAGGGGCTAGGGGCTAGGGGCTAGGGGCTAGGGGCGGAGTCCGGCGCGCACCGAGGGTTCCTTACCTCCAGTCCCCAGTCCCTAGCCCCTCTACCCCAGCCCCTCCTCAAAGCGCCTTCGCCGAGAAGGTATCGCAGGCCGCCATCTCGCCCTGTTCCAGCCCGCGGCGGAACCAGCGCATGCGCTGCTCGGCGCTGCCGTGGGTAAAGCTCTCCGGCACCACATAGCCCTGCGCCTGCTTCTGCAGCGTGTCGTCGCCGATGGCGGTGGCGGCACGCAGGGCCTCCTCGACGTCGCCCTGCTCCAGGATGCTGCGCGAGCGGTTGGCGTGGTGCGCCCAGATGCCGGCGAAGCAGTCGGCCTGCAGTTCCATCCGGACCTGCAGCAGGTTGGCCGCGCGCTCGCCTGCGCGCTGTTTCGCACGCTGCACCTTTTCGGCAATGCCCAGCTGGTGCTGCACGTGGTGCCCGACCTCGTGCGCGATCACATAGGCCTGGGCGAAATCGCCGGGCGCGCCGAAGCGGCGCTGCAGGTCGTCGTAGAAACCGAGGTCGAGATAGACGCGTTCGTCGGCCGGGCAATAGAAAGGCCCCATTGCCGCCTGCCCCATGCCGCAGCCGGTCTGCGTGCCGCCGGTGTAGAGCACCAGCCGCGGCTCGCGGTACTCGCCGCCGCCGGCGCGGAACAGCGCACCCCAGGTGTCCTCGGTGTCGGCCAGCACACGCGAGGTAAAGCGCGCCAGGCCGTCCTGCTCGGCCTGACCGGTCGACTGCACACCCGGCTGTACCGGTGCCTGCTGCTGTGCATCCGGCAGGCCACTGCCCATATTGAGCACCACCGACGGATCGACGCCGAAATACATCGCCACCAGCGCCAGCACGATGGTGCCGATGCCTATGCTGCGCCCGCCACCCGGCAGGCCGCCGCGAGCGCCGCGCCTGTCCTCGATGTTCTCGCTTTCCCGTCCGTCGTCCAGTCGCATGCTCGCCCCCTCCTCGCAGACGCACATGATAGGCGGATCAGGTGGTGGCGGTATCCATCACCGGTAGCCACAGCGTGACCGTGGTGCCCGCGCCGGGCGCACTGACGATTTCGATCTCGCCGCCGTGCAGATCCATGATCTCCTTGACCAGCGACATGCCCAGACCGGTACCCGGAATGTTGCCCGAGGGGTCGGCGCGATAGAAGCGCTCGAAGATGCGCGCCTGCTGCTCGGGCGTCATGCCGATACCCTGGTCGCTCACGTGAATGCCGGCCATCAGGCGCGAGTTACGCGTCACCTCGGTCACCGACAACCTGACCTCGCCGCCGTCCGGCGAGTACTTGAAGGCGTTGGTGATGATGTTGCTCAGCGCGCGCACCATCTTCTCGTGGTCGACGCGGATGCGCGGCATCGACTGCGGCATGTCCAGCGACACGCGATGCGTGTCGCCGGGCATCGTCAGACCTTCCAGCGTCGCGTTGATGAGCATCTTGACCGGCAGGTCCTCGTAGCGGAAATCCTGTCCGGCACGCGCTTCGATGCGGGCAAGGTCGAGCAGGTCGTTGATCAGGTTAACCAGCACGCGCGACTGCCGGTGGATGATGCCGTGCATGCGCCGGCGCGCCGTCTCGTCGTACTCGCGGTTCAGCAGCAGTTCGGCGAAACCGAAGATGGACGACAGCGGCGTGCGCAGTTCGTGCGCCGCCGTGCTGAGGAACTCGCTCTTCATCCGGTCGACTTCGAACTGCTGGGTAATGTCGCGGAAGTAGAGCACCGTTTCCGACCGCCCCTGCGGTGCCACGCGCGCACTGCGCTCGAGCACGCGGCGCTCCGGGCGCAGCAGCCACAGCCGCTGCGCCGCCTCGCTCGACCCGTCGAGCGCGAACTCCGGCCAGGGCTGCGCCGGGTCCGACAGCCCGGCCATGCGCCGGTCGAAGGTCTGCGCGTCCAGCCCTAGCAGTTCGCTCTGCGCCAGATGCGTCATGCGCACGAAAGCCGGGTTCACATTGGTCAGGATGCCGTCCGCATCGAAGGTGACGAAGCCGTCGGGCGACAGCGCGAACACCGTGTGCAGGCGATTGGTCCGGCGGATCAGCTTCTGCTCGAATTCGACCCGCTCGGTGATGTCGTCGAACACATCGACGTAGTGCGTCACCTGTCCATCGTTGTCGCGTACCGGTGACGAAGACAGCGCCACCCACATCGTGCGCCCGTCGGCCCGCCGCACTTCTGCCGTCGTGCTGAAGGGCTTGCCATGGGCAACGGCCCAACGCATCTCGTCGCCGACGCGGTCGTCCGACGCACCGTCGGCGGCATACGAGAAAGGACGCCCGATGAGCGCCTGCGCACTGCGCCCGGTCAGTCGCTCGAAAGCTGCATTCACATAGACCACGGGCAGGCCGGCGCGCTGCACGTCGCGAATGAGCACCGCCTCGCTCGACGACTCGAGTGCCCGGTCGTGCAGGCGCATGCGCGTCTGCGCGGCAACCTGCTCGCTCACGTCGCGCAGCAGCAGTGTGTGAACCACGCGCCCGTCATGCATGAACCCGCTGGCCGAGACGGTCACCGGGAACTGCCGTACGCCGCCGCGCAAGCCGGTGCAGTCCTCGTGCCGCGCCAGGCGGGCGCCGGATTGCGCATCGTGCAGCCGCGCGGCGAACCACGCGGCGTCGAACTGCGGCAGCAGACGCGACAGCGGCAGGCCGATCACCTCGTCCGGACGGCGGTCGAACATGTCGGCAGCCGAGCGGTTCATGGTCAGCACCATGCCGCTCTCGTCGGTCGTGACGATGCCGTCGGCAGCCGTGTCGAGCACCGCCGACAGCCGCGTTTCGCTGAGTGCCAGTTCGCGCGTCGTTGCCCGCGCATTGCGGTGCGCCCGGGCGGTCTCGGCCAGCAGTCGCAGCAGATGGAAAAGTACCGCGCTCAGCGCGATACCCATCAGCGGCACGAGCCACAGCACCAGATGGTCGGAGCCGAATCCGGCGGGCGCGCAGGTACGCACCGTCCAGACGTGCCCGGCGACCTCGATCTCGCGCACATCCTCCAGGCCGGACAGCTTCTGACCGGCGCCGGCATTGCTGTAGAGCAGCGTCTCCTTGTCCACGCCCCGACCGTCGTGAATGGCGACCACGACATGGTCGGCATAGCCGCGCAGCGCGCTGCCGAACAGATCGTGCGCGCGATAGGGGCTGTAGGCGTAGCCGATCAGCGCGCGCCGGCGCGCCTCGACGGTATCGACTGCGGCGCCGCGCGCATACACCGGGTAGTACAGCAGGAAGCCCGGCTGTACGCCTTCCTTGCCCTCCTGCACCAGAACGACGCGCCCCGAGAGCGCGGCGTCACCGCTGTCGCGCGCGCGGCTCATCGCCGCCGACCGTATCGGCTCCGAATTCATGTCGAAGCCGATCGCCCTGCGGTTGCGCTCGTTCAACGGGGCGAGGAAGAGGATGCTGTGATACTCGGCGCGCGGCGTGTCGGGCTTGATCGCGTAATCGGGCATCTGCCGGCGGATCGCCGCCTCGTGTGCCGCCTTTTCGGCCGCCGGCAAACGCACCGACAGACCGACGCCGAGGATGCCCGGAAAGTTGCGCTCCAGATTGAGCTCGTTCACATAGTCGCGCCACTCGTCGCGCGTGACCTCGCGGCTAGCTCGAACGAGGCCGGCCGCGCCGCGCAAGATTTCCTCGTGCGCAACCATGCGACGACGCAACTGGGCGACCACCTTGTCGACTTCGCTGTCGAAGCGCTGCGCAGTGGCGGTGTTCAGCCTTGCCCAGAGCAGCGTGCTCACAGCCGCGGTCACCAGCAGGCCGAGCGACAGCGCCAGCCAGGCCAGCCAGTCGGGAATGTTCAGCCGGTGGCGCAGGCTGGCGTCGGTCGCTGCCATCGTCGCGCTCCGGGCCTGCGGCCCGTCACCCTTCATCGCGCCGACGAGCCTCCGAGCAGCGCAGCGATCCGGTCGAGCAGTTCCATCGGGCTGAATGGCTTGGTGAGATAGGTGTCGGCCCCGGCTTCACGGCCGGCCTCGATGTCTCGCTGCTGACCGCGCGCGGTCAGCAGGATGACCGGCACCCGCGCGGTCGCCGGCTGCGCACGCAGACGCCGGCACATTTCCAGCCCGTCCATCGAGCCCGGCATCATCACATCGAGCAGCACCAGATCCGGCACGTGCTGCTGGATCTTGCTCCAGCCGATGTCGGCGTTCTCGGCCTCGCTCAGTTCGAAGTCGCCGAACTCCAGAGTCATGCGGATGAGCTGACGGATTTCCGGCTGATCTTCGATCACCGCGATGCGGGCCCCCATGTCAGTACGCTCCCCTTACGCGGACTGGGGTGGCACTGCGGACAGGGAACACGTTCATTGCAAGCTCGCCGGAGAGGAATCCGGACAGCTTAACGACGTGAACGCGAATTTGCTTGAGTCGTGTGCGGGAGCGGCCCGCACACGCCGTATTCAGCCTGCCGCGAACACCAGGATGACCTGATCGACGGCCAGGCTCTCGCCCGCTCCGGCCGACACCTTCTCGACCACGCCGTCGCGCTCGGCACGCAGGATGTTCTCCATCTTCATCGCCTCGATCACCGCCAGCCGCTCGCCGGCCTTGACCGCCTGCCCGGGCTTCACCGCGACCTCGCGCAGCAGGCCGGGCATCGGCGACAGCAGGAAGCGCGACATGTCGGGCGCGGCCTTCACCGGCATGCGCGCCAGCAGTTCGGCCGCGCGCTGGCTCATCACCTCGGCGTCGACGCGCACGCCGCGATGCTGCAGCCGGTAGCGCAGGCCGATGCGCTCGACCTGCACCGCGAAGGGCTTGCCGTCCAGTTCGCCGCGATAGACCGGGTCCGACACCTTCCAGTCGGCCACCAGGCGATGCGGCTTGCCGTCGATGCTGACCACGTGATCGTCGCCGTCGACATCCAGCTGCACGAAATGGGCGACGCCGCGCAGGCGCACCACCGCTTCCGGCTTGATGCGGAACTCATGGCCCGGCATCTGGCCGACGATGCGCGAGGCGCGTTCGTTGTAGCGCTGGTGCACGCTCGCCGCCACCGCCAGCAGCAGCGGCGCGTCCTCGAACTCGGCGGCCGCGGGATCAAAGCCCTGCGGGTACTCCTCGGCGATGAAGGCGGTGGTGAAGCGGCCGGCGGCGAAACGCTCATGGCCCAGCACCGACGACACGAAAGCGATATTGTGGTTCGGACCGCGGATGACGAAATCGTCCAGCGCGTCGCGCAGCCGGGCGATCGCCTCGTCGCGGGTGCGGCCGTGACAGATCAGCTTGGCGATCATCGAGTCGTAGTGCATCGACACTTCGCCGCCTTCATAGACGCCGGTGTCGACGCGCACGGCATCGGTCTGCACCGGTGGCCGGTACTTCACCAGACGTCCGACCGAGGGCAGGAAGCCGCGCGCCGGATCTTCGGCGCAGATGCGCGCTTCCATCGCCCAGCCATCCAGCTTCACGTCGGCCTGATCGAAAGTCAGCGGCTCGCCGGCGGCGACGCGGATCATCTGTTCGACCAGATCGAGTCCGGTGATCAGCTCGGTCACCGGGTGCTCGACCTGCAGCCGGGTATTCATTTCGAGGAAGTAGAAGGACTTGTCGCGGCCGACCACGAATTCGACCGTGCCGGCCGACTGGTACTGCACCGCCTTGGCCAGCTTCACCGCCTGTTCGCCCATCGCTCGCCGGGTGTCGGCGTCGATGAAGGGCGACGGCGCTTCCTCGATCACCTTCTGGTGGCGGCGCTGGATCGAGCACTCGCGCTCGTTCAGGTACACCACCTTGCCGAACGCATCGCCCAGTACCTGGATTTCGATGTGGCGCGGCTCCTCGACGAATTTCTCGATGAACACGCGATCGTCGCCAAAGGCATTGCGCGCCTCGTTCACGCAGGACGCGAAGCCCTCGTGCGCCTCGGCGTCGTTGAAGGCCACGCGCAGGCCCTTGCCGCCGCCGCCGGCACTGGCCTTGATCATCACCGGGTAGCCGATGCCGCGCGCGATCTCGACCGCGCGCTCCGGGCTTTCGATCGGATCGTTCCAGCCGGGAATGGTGTTAACACCCGCTTCCTTGGCCAGCTTCTTCGACGCGATCTTGTCGCCCATCGCTGCGATGGCGTGCGTCTTCGGGCCGATGAACACGATGCCCTCGCGCTCCAGCGCCTCGCAGAAGGATTCGTTCTCCGACAGGAAGCCGTAGCCCGGGTGCACCGCTTGGGCGCCGGTCGCCTTGCAGGCGGCGATGATCTTGTCAGCCACCAGATAGGACTCACGCGCCGGCGCCGGGCCGATGCAGACGGCTTCGTCCGCCAGTTCGACGTGCAGCGCGTTGGCGTCCGCTTCGGAGTACACCGCGACGGTGGCGATGCCCATGCGGCGCGCGGTGCGGATGACGCGGCAGGCGATCTCGCCGCGGTTTGCGATCAGGATCTTTTCAAACATGGCGGGTCTCCGCTGCGAGGTCGCCCTCACACGCTGCGCGTGTGAAGCGGGGAGTGAGGTTCGCAGCGCGACCGCGCTGCGAGTCGCCGCGGTTCGCGATCAGGATTTTTTCAAACATGGCAGGTCTCCGCTGCAACTTGTGCGACCAACATTCTCATCATCATGTTCAACCTTCCTTCCGCACCATCACAGCGGGATGTTGCCGTGCTTGCGCCACGGGTTCTCGATCTGCTTGTCGCGCAGCATGGCCAGCGATCGGCAGATGCGCTTGCGCGTCTCGCTCGGCATGATCACGTCGTCGATGAAGCCGCGCTTGCCGGCGATGAAAGGGTTGGCGAACTTCTCGCGGTACTCGGCTTCACGCGCGGTGATCTTGGCCGGGTCGTTCTTCTCTTCGCGGAAGATGATTTCCACCGCGCCTTTCGGCCCCATCACCGCAATCTCCGCACTCGGCCAGGCGAAGTTCACATCGCCGCGCAGATGCTTGGAGCTCATCACGTCGTAGGCGCCGCCGTAGGCCTTGCGCGTGATCACCGTCACCTTGGGCACCGTGCATTCGGCGTAGGCATAGAGCAGCTTGGCGCCGTGCTTGATGATGCCGCCGTATTCCTGCGCGGTGCCCGGCATGAAGCCCGGCACGTCGACCAGCGTGATGACCGGAATGTTGAAAGCGTCGCAGAAGCGCACGAAGCGCGCCGCCTTGATCGAGCTCTTGATGTCCAGACAGCCGGCCAGCACCAGCGGCTGGTTGGCGACGATGCCGACCGTGCTGCCTTCCATGCGCGCGAAGCCGACGACGATGTTCTTCGCGTAGTCGGGCTGGATCTCGAAGAAGTCGCCGTCATCGACGATCTTGAGTATCAGCTCCTTCATGTCGTAGGGCTGGTTTGCGTTGGCCGGCACCAGCGTGTCGAGGCTGGGGTCGAGGCGGTCGGTCGGGTCGGTGCTCGGGCGCACCGGCGGCTTCTCGCGGTTGGACAGCGGCAGGTAATTGAACAGGCGGCGCGTGTACATCAGCGCATCGACGTCATTCTCGAAGGCGAGGTCGGCCACGCCGGATTTCGTCGTGTGGGTGGTCGCACCACCGAGGTCCTCGGCGGTCACTTCTTCGTGCGTCACCGTCTTCACGACTTCCGGGCCGGTCACGAACATATAGCTCGAATCGCGCACCATGAAGATGAAGTCGGTCATCGACGGCGAATACACCGCGCCGCCGGCGCACGGGCCCATCACCAGCGAAATCTGCGGAATGACGCCGGAGGCCATCACATTGCGCTGGAACACTTCGGCATAGCCACCGAGCGACGCGACACCCTCCTGGATGCGGGCGCCCCCCGAATCGTTGAGGCCAATCACCGGCGCGCCCACCTTCATCGCCTGGTCCATCACCTTGCAGATCTTTTCCGCGTGCGACTCGGACAGCGAGCCGCCGAACACGGTGAAGTCCTGCGAGAACACGAACACTAGCCGGCCATTGATGGTGCCGTAGCCGGTCACCACGCCGTCGCCCGGCACCGAGTCGTCGGCCATGCCGAAGTCGGTGCAGCGGTGCTCCTTGAACATGTCCCACTCTTCGAAACTGCCTTCGTCGAGCAGCACTTCGAGGCGTTCGCGCGCGGTCAGCTTGCCGCGCGCATGCTGCGCGTCGATGCGGCGCTGGCCGCCACCGAGGCGGGCCTTCTCGCGCTTCTCGTCGAGCTTGCGGATGATGTCTTGCATCGTCAGTCCTCCGTGAATTCAGTCCATCGCCTGCAGCAGCCGCAGTGCGGCCGCCGATGCAGGCAGGGTGCCGGCGGCCACCGCCGCGCGGATGTCCGGCAGCGCAGCGCGCACCGCCGCGTGATGTTCGAAACGATGGCGCAGGCCCTGATCGACCAGCGCCCACATCCAGTCCAGCGCCTGCCGGCTGCGCCGCGCCTCCCAGGCGCCGCTGGCCTGCATGGCATCGCGGTAGCGCAGGATGGCCGACCAGAAATCATCCAACCCGGCATGCTTCACCGCCGACACCTTGAGCACCGGCACCGTCCAGTCGGGCGAGGCCGCGCGCAACAGGTGCAGCGCGCCCTTCATCTGCTGCATCGCGCGCTCGGCCGCGGTTTCATCGAGATCGGCCTTGTTGAACACGACCACATCGGCCAGTTCGACGATGCCCTTCTTGATCGCCTGCAGGTCGTCGCCCGCATTGGGCAGCTGCAGCAGCACGAACACGTCGGTCATGCCGGCCACCGCGGTTTCCGACTGACCGACGCCGACGGTTTCGACGATGACCACATCGAAGCCGGCCGCCTCGCACACCAGCATGGCTTCGCGCGTACGCGCCGCGACACCGCCCAGACTGCCGGCCGACGGTGACGGACGGATGAAGGCGTCCAGGCTCTGCGACAGGTGCTCCATGCGCGTCTTGTCGCCGAGGATGGAACCGCCGGTGACCGTCGACGACGGATCGATCGCCAGCACCGCCACCTTGTGCCCCTTCGCGATCAAGGCCAGACCGAGCGCCTCGATGAAGGTGGATTTGCCGACGCCGGGCACGCCGGAAATGCCGACGCGGATCGAGCGGCCGGTGCGCGGCAGCAGCGCGCGCAGCACCTCGCCGGCGCGCAGCTGGTGATCGTCGCGCGTCGATTCGATCAGCGTGATGGTCTTGGCCAGCGCGCGGCGCTGGCCAGCCATTACGCCGTCTACGAGCGACTGATCGGACGCGTCAATCACGCGACCTTCGCCCGGATCGCGTCCAGCGTGTCCTTCGCGGCTTTCGGGATCGGCGTGCCGGGACCGAACACGCAGGACACGCCATGGCCGTACAGCTCGTCGTAGTCCTGCGCCGGAATGACGCCGCCGACCACCACCACGATGTCGTCCGCGCCCTGGGCGCGCAGCGCCGCAATCAGTTGCGGCACCAGCGTCTTGTGACCGGCCGCCAGCGTCGATACGCCGACTGCATGGACGTCATTCTCGATGGCCTGGCGCGCCGCCTCTTCCGGCGTCTGGAACAGCGGCGCGATGTCCACGTCGAAGCCGAGGTCGGCGAAGGCGGTGGCGATCACCTTGGCACCGCGGTCGTGGCCGTCCTGGCCCAGCTTGGCGATCAGGATGCGCGGGCGACGACCTTGCTCTTCGGCAAACTGGCTGACCTCCTCCTTCATCGCACCCCACCCTTCGTCATCGGCCACCACGGACTGATACACGCCACTCACCGCCTGCGTGCTCGCGCGGTGACGGCCCCACACCTTTTCCAGCGCATCCGACACCTCGCCCACCGTGGCGCGTGCGCGCATCGCGGCGACCGACAGTTCGAGCAGATTGCCCTGACCGGATTCGGCCGCAGCGGTCAGTGCCGCCAGCGCGGCATTCACCGCCGCAGCGTCACGACTGGCGCGGATGCGCGCCAGCTGCGCCACCTGCGACTCGCGCACCGCGACATTGTCGATCACCAGCACGTCGAGCGCGTCTTCCTTGTCCAGCCTGTACTTGTTCACACCGACGATGACGTCGCGGCCGGAGTCGATGCGCGCCTGTTTTTCGGTCGCGCACTTCTCGACCTGCAGCTTGGCCCAGCCCGACTCGACCGCCTTGGTCATGCCGCCCATCTGCTCGACTTCCTCGATGATGGCCCAGGCGTGGTCGGCCATGTCCTGGGTCAGCTTTTCCATCATGTAGCTGCCGGCCCACGGGTCGATCACGTTGGTGATGTGCGTCTCTTCCTGCAGGATGAGCTGTGTGTTGCGCGCGATGCGGGCCGAGAATTCAGTCGGCAGCGCGATCGCTTCGTCGAAGCTGTTGGTGTGCAGCGACTGCGTGCCACCGAACACGGCGGCCATCGCCTCGACCGTGGTGCGCACGACGTTGTTGTACGGGTCCTGTTCGGTCAGCGACCAGCCCGAGGTCTGGCAGTGGGTGCGCAGCATCTTCGACTTGGCGCTTTTGGCGCCGAAGCCATCCATGATGCGGCTCCACAGCAGTCGTGCCGCGCGGAGCTTGGCCACTTCCAGATAGAAGTTCATGCCGATGGCGAAGAAGAAGCTCAGTCGCCCGGCGAAATCATCGACATCCATACCGCGCGCCATCGCGGTGCGCACGTATTCCATGCCGTCGGCCAGCGTCAGCGCCAGTTCCAGGCCCTGGGTCGCACCCGCTTCCTGCATGTGGTAGCCGGAGATCGAGATCGAGTTGAAGCGCGGCATGTTGCGCGCGGTGTATTCGATGATGTCGGCGACGATGCGCATCGACGGCTGGGGCGGATAGATATAGGTGTTCCGCACCATGAACTCTTTGAGGATGTCGTTCTGGATCGTGCCCGACAGCTGCGCCTGCGGCACGCCCTGTTCCTCGCCGGCGACGATGAAGCCGGCCAGCACCGGCAGCACGGCGCCATTCATCGTCATCGACACGCTGATCTTGTCGAGCGGAATGCCGTCGAACAGGCGCTTCATGTCTTCGACGCTGTCGATCGCCACGCCGGCCTTGCCGACGTCACCGACCACGCGGGGATTGTCCGAGTCGTAGCCGCGGTGGGTCGCGAGGTCGAAGGCGACCGACACGCCCTGGGCACCGGCGGCCAGCGCCTTGCGATAGAAGTTGTTCGATTCTTCGGCGGTCGAGAAGCCGGCGTACTGGCGGATGGTCCACGGCCGTGCCGCGTACATCGTCGCCTGCGGGCCGCGCACGAAGGGCGCGAAGCCGGGCAGCGTATCGGCGTTGGGCAGACCCTCGACGTCGGCGCGGGTATACAGCGCCTTCACCGTCAGACCTTCCGGCGTCTTCCAGTCCAGGTTGGCGGCGTCGCCGCCGGGCGCGGATTTGGCTGCAGCCTTGAGCCACGCTGCGTATTCAGGGTGGGCGCTGCCCGTCGTGTCGGCCATGGTTCTGTCCTTGCGGATTGCGGGTCGGCGCTGCCGGCACGGCATCGGTCGGATACCGGCTTGACTCAGCGCGCAACGGAGAATACTTTATCCATAATTATGAATGCAAGCGGATGTTGCGTTGCAGAAAACAGGGGCGGTCCCGATCTTGGCCGGCTGGCTGCAACCGGCTTTTCGCCCCTCATCCGCGCTCAGCTCGAAACACACACATGAACAGCGAAACCCTGAATCCCTCCGCCGAAGCCATCGCTCCGCGCGCTCTGTATATAGAGGTCGCCGACCGTCTGCGCCGGCTGATCCAGAGTCACGCGATGGCACCCGGCGAGTGGATAGACGAACAGGCGCTCGCCACGCAGTACGGTATTTCGCGCACGCCGCTGCGCGAGGCGCTGAAGGTGCTCGCCACCGAGGGCATGGTGGTGCTGAAGCCGCGCCGCGGCTGCTACGTCGCGCAGATCAGCGGCGGCGACCTGGAAGAGATCTATCCCATCATGGCGCTGCTGGAAGGCGAGTGCGCCGCCGGCGCCGCCCGCCGCGCGTCCGACGCCGACCTGGCCGAGCTGGCCGCGCTGCACCAGGCGCTCGAAGACAGCGCGGCGGCGCGCGACATCGACCGCTTCTTCGACGCCAATCAGCGCTTCCACCTGCTCATCCATCACATCGCCGGCAACCGGCGGATGGCGCAGATGATCGACGAACTGCGCGCGGTGCTGAAGCTGCAGCGGCACGACTCGCTCTACCTCGAAGGGCGCCTCGTCGCGTCGCTGGAAGAGCACCGCGTGCTGCTCGCCGCGCTGCAGGCGCACGATGCCGAGGCCGCCCGCCGCGCGATGCAGGAACACATCGAAAGCAGCCGCAGGGCGCTGAGCAGCTGACATCAGCAGAAGGTTCGACTCCGACCGGAACGTATAGAAAAGCCCATCGGTCGCACAGGGCGCGTCGCAGCCAGCGGACCGTCCCTACAGTCGCAGCAGCGCCGGCCGTAAAGGCGATTGCTTCCTCGTCAGCGCCGGCGCAGGATGCGTCCGCCTTGACCTTCTCCGGGAGTCGCCGTGAAATCCGCTGTCGCCACCGCTCTGCTCGCCCTGTTCATGCCTGCTGCGCATGCCCTCGAACTGCTGGTTCCCGCCTACTTCTATCCGGCCGACGATGGCGCAAGCTACTGGCAGTCCCTGACCGACTCGGCGCCCGGGGTCGGCATCACCGCCATCCTGAATCCGGACAGCGGGCCGGGCAGCACGCTCGACACGAACTACACCGCCGTGGTGGGCAGCCTGCAGGCTGCCGGTGGTCGCGTGATCGGCTACGTGCATACCAGCTACGGCACGCGCAGTGCCGCCACGGTGCGCGCGGAAATCGACCGCTACTACACGCTGTACGGCGTCGACGGCATCTTCGTCGACGAAATGTCGAACGACACGGCCCACCTCGGCTACTACCAGTCGCTGCACGACTACATCCGCGGGCTCGATGGCAGCGGCTTCATCGTCGGCAATCCGGGCACGCAGACCGCTCCGGACTACCTCGCGACCGCCGACGTGCTGGTCACCTTCGAAAGCCCCGCCGCCGAATACGCTGGCTACGAAGCGGACGCCTGGACACAGTCGCAGGACGCCAGCCGCTTCGCCCACCTGGTCTACGAGGTGCCGGACGCCGCCGCGATGCAGGCGGTGATCGCCCGCGCGCGCGCAATGAACGTCGGCCACGTCTATGTCACCGACGACGACATCAGCAACCCGTGGGACACGCTGCCGTCCTACTGGGCGGCCCAGACCGCCGCCGTGGCCGCGGTGCCGGAGCCTTCCGCCTGGGCGACGCTGGCAGCCGGCCTCGGCCTGATCGCAGCCCGGCTGCGCCGTCGCCGCTGAGGCGCTGGACACGCGGCGCCGGCCGCGAACACAATGCCGGCATGAACACCCGTGGCCGTCCACCATGCCGCTGACCCCGACCAAGCGCTGGGTCGTGCTGCGCCACACCGGCCACGGGCACCCGTCTCCGCACCGCCTCATGCGACGCGTTTCGCGCCACTTCTCATTGCGGAGACACCATGAACTTCAGCTTCCGACCCAAGCTTCTCGACACGCTGCCCGGCTATGACCGCGGCCGGTTTTCCGGCGACCTGTCGGCCGGCCTGACCGTCGGCGTACTGGCGCTGCCGCTGGCCATGGCCTTCGCCATAGCCAGCGGCATGTCGCCGACCGCCGGCATCTGGACCGCCATCGTCGCCGGTTTCCTGATTTCCGCACTCGGCGGATCACGGGTTCAGATCGGCGGCCCGACCGGCGCCTTCATTCCCATCATCTACGCCATCGTCGCCGACTACGGCGTGCAGAACCTGCTGATCGCAACGATGATGTCCGGCGTCATGCTGCTGGCCATGGGCGCCTTCCGGCTCGGCAGCATGATCCGCTTCATCCCGCTGTCGGTGGTGATCGGCTTCACCAACGGCATCGCCGTCGTCATCTTCATTTCGCAGATCAAGGATTTCCTCGGGCTGAAGATCGACGCGCTGCCGGGCGAATTCTTCGGCAAGATGCGCGCGCTGTTCGACGCGCTGCCGACACTTGACCTGCCGACGCTGTCGCTGTCGCTTGCCTCGCTGGCCGTGCTGCTGGGCTGGAACCGCGTGGCGAAGGACATCGCGTGGATGCGCCGGCTGCCCGGGCCGCTCGCGGTGCTGGTGATCGCCACCGCGGTCAATGCGCTGCTGCAGCTGCCGGTCGACACCATAGGCAGCCGCTTCGGCGGCATTCCGCGCGAACTGCCGGACATCGGCCTGCCTGCACTGTCGCTCGGCCTGCTCGGCAAACTGATCGCACCGGCGCTGGCGATCGCGTTGCTCGGCGCCATCGAGTCGCTGCTGTCCGCACGGGTGGCCGACGCGCAGATCGACGACCGCCATGATCCGAACCAGGAACTGATGGCGCAGGGCATCGCCAATGTCGCCGCCCCGCTGTTCGGCGGCTTCGCCGCCACCGGCGCCATCGCGCGCACCGCCACCAATGTGCGCACCGGCGGCCGCACGCCGGTGGCCGGCATGCTGCACGCGACGGTGCTGCTCGTCATCGTGCTGGCAGCCGCACCGCTGGCCGCGCACATCCCGCTGGCCACGCTGTCGGCCATCGTCGTAGTCGTGTCGATCAACATGGGTGAGTGGCACGCCTTCGCACCGTCGGAGCTGCGCCGCTATTCGGCGCCCTACCGCACCATCCTGCTCGCCACCTTCTTCGTCACCGTGGTGTTCGACCTGACTCTGGCGGTGGAACTGGGCATGGTGCTGGCCAGCCTGTTCTTCATCTACCGCATGTCCGACCTGACGCGCATCGATCGCCTGCCGCTGGAAGAGCACTACGGCATCGAAGCACTCGCGCGCGCCGACGGCACGCCGCGCATCCTGGCCTACCGGCTGACCGGTTCGCTGTTCTTCGGCGCCGCCAACAAGCTGGAGAACCTGCTGCTGATGCAGGACGGCCATCCGGACGCAGTCATCCTCGACCTGGAAAAGGTGATCAGCATCGACACCACCGGCCTCGACATCCTGCAGACGCTGCAGCGCAACCTCGCGCGGCGCGGCGCCACGCTCATCCTGTGCGACCTGAACGACCAGCCGGCCTCGCTGATCCGCCGCTCGGGCTTCGCCGCGCGGCTGGGCGAGGACAACATCGCCGGCAACCTGACGGACGCCCTGGTGCGCGCGCAGGCGGTGCACCCGACGACGCCGGCGGTCAGCTACACGTGAGCGCCCCCAGACCTGCCGCTTCGCGTCAGGCCCCCCGAGGGGGGTCAAGAAAACTCGGGAACGGCCCAGCGTTTTCTTGAGAGCGCCCCCAGACCGGCCGCTTCGCGTCAGCCCCCCCCGAGGGGGTCAAGAAAACTCGGGAGCGGCCCAGCGTTTTCTTGAGAGTTCCGGCCGGCCGATACGTTGTTCACCGCCGATACGTCGTTCACCGTATTGGCCGCGCCGGCCGCATTCGCAGAATGGGAGGTCTTCCACCTTCTCTTCCACCCATTCCGCAGCGGAGGCCACTCATGCACCACGGGGACATTTCGAGCAGCAAGGACACGGTCGGCGTCGCCGTCGTCAATTACAAGATGCCGCGCCTGCACACCAAGGCGGAGGTGTTGGACAACGCGCGCAAGATCGCCGACATGATCGTCGGCATGAAGTCCGGCCTGCCCGGGCTCGATCTGGTCATCTTCCCGGAGTACAGCACGCACGGGATCATGTACGACTCGAAGGAAATGTACGACACCGCGTCGGCAATCCCCGGCGAGGAGACGGCCATCTTCGCGGCAGCCTGCAAGAAGGCCAAGGTGTGGGGCGTGTTCTCGCTGACCGGCGAACGGCACGAGGAACACCCGAACAAGGCGCCGTACAACACCCTCATCCTGATGAACGACCAGGGCGAAATCGTCCAGAAGTACCGCAAGATCATGCCCTGGGTGCCGATCGAGGGCTGGTATCCGGGCGACTGCACCTACGTGTCGGAAGGCCCCAAGGGCCTGAAGGTGAGCCTCATCATCTGCGACGACGGAAACTACCCGGAAATCTGGCGCGACTGCGCGATGAAGGGCGCCGAGCTGATCGTGCGCTGCCAGGGCTACATGTACCCAGCCAAGGACCAGCAGGTGACGATGGCGAAAGCCATGGCCTTCGCCAACAACGTCTACGTCGCGGTCGCCAACGCGGCCGGCTTCGACGGCGTCTACACCTACTTCGGCCACTCGGCCATCGTCGGCTTCGACGGCCGTACGCTGGGCGAATGCGGCGAGGAGGAAATGGGCATGCAGTACGCGGCACTGTCCAAGAGCCTGATCCGCGACTTCCGCAAGAACGGCCAGTCGGAGAACCACCTGTTCAAGCTGCTGCACCGCGGCTACACCGGCCTGATCAATTCGCGCGAAGGCGACAAGGGCGTGGCCACCTGCCCCTACGACTTCTACTCGAAGTGGATCAACGATCCGGAAGGCACGCGCAAGGCAGTCGAGGCGTTCACGCGCGACACCGTCGGCACCGAGGAATGCCCGATCGAAGGCCTGCCCAACCCGTCTACCGTCGGTCACAAGTGAAGGCGCAGGCACCGTCCGAACTGGCCGATCCGCTGCACGACTGGCGCATCCGGGACGAACCCTGGTACGCGCCGGTCGGCGGCGAGATCGCGGCCTTCGAGGCCGCGCACGCGCGCGGCCTGCCGCTGATGCTCAAGGGCCCGACCGGCTGCGGCAAGACGCGCTTCGTCGAACACATGGCCTGGCGACTGGGCGTGCCGCTGATCACCGTCGCCTGTCACGAAGACCTGTCGGCCGGCGACCTGATCGGGCGCTTCCTGCTCGACGCCGGCGGCACGCGCTGGCAGGACGGTCCGCTTACCCGAGCGGTGCGCTTCGGCGCGATCTGCTATCTGGACGAGCTGGTGGAAGCGCGCGCCGACACCACGGTACTGATCCACCCGCTGACCGACGCGCGCCGCCAGCTGCCGCTGGCCGCCACCGGCGAACTGCTGCACGCGCATCCGGACTTCCGGCTGGTCGTGTCCTACAACCCGGGTTACCACGGCGTGCACAAGACGCTGAAGGCGTCGACGCGGCAGCGTTTCACCGCACTCGAGTTCGGCTACCCGGATCCGGCACGCGAAGCGGCCATCGTGATGCACGAATCCGGCGTCGATGAGGTCATCGCGAAGCAACTGGTGACGCTGGCCGAGCGCACGCGCCGTCTGGCGGGCGATGTCCTGGACGAGGGCGCATCCACCCGCATGCTCATCCACGCTGGCCTGCTGATCGCCGAGGGCCTGGCACCCCACGCCGCCTGCCTGCAGGCCATCGCGGTGCCGCTGTCCGACGACCCGGAAGTCGCTCAGGCGCTGGTCGCCATGGTCGATGCCTGCATCGCCTGAATCCGCGCTGGCAGACAGCCGGCCGCTGGGCATCTATCTGGATGCGCTGTGGGCAGTGCAGCCGCGGTTGGCGACGCTCGCGACGGCGGACGACCGCCCGCGCGCGGTCCTGTCGCGCGCCGGCACGCGGCCGGTGCTGCACCTGCCAGCAGACAACGCGCTGCTCACCCGCGCCCGCGCCGCCCACGCGGCTGCCCACCTTGTTTACGGCGACGCGCCGCAGCCGCGCGCGAAACTGAAGCCGATACAGCGCGTGCTGCTGGAAACGCTGGAGGACGCCCGGGTCGAATGGCTGGCGATGCGGGACCTGCCGGGCCTGCGTTCGCTGTGGGCGCCCTTCCATATCGCCGGCCCGGACGACGGCAACGGCTTCGACGCGCTGCTGGTGCGGCTGGCGCACGCGCTGTTCGACCCGACACATGCCGACGGACACGCCTGGATCGCCAAGGTGCGCCGACTGTTCTTCGCGGCCGACGGCGCGCTCGCGCTCGACACGCCGCAGCGGCTGCGCGAGGCGGCGTCGCTGCTCGGCAACGACATCGGCCAGATGCGCCTGAGTTTCAATGCCGCCGGCTGGCGGGTCGAACCGGCCTATCGCGACGACAACCACCACCTGTGGATCGCCGACGACAGCCTGACGCCGTCCGCCACGCCGCTCGAACGCGAGGACGCCGACAGCCACGGCAGCGGTGACGACGACAAGGACGTCACGGCGGAACGCCCACCGCCGCAGGCGACCGGCGGCGCAGACCAGGGCGAAGGCGGCACCACCGCGCTGTGGTCGGAAGCGCCGCTGCGCATGCTGAAGTATCCGGAGTGGGATCGCCTGATCGCGCGCCTGCGGCCGGACTGGTGCACGGTGATCGAAAGCCGCCCGCTCGAAGTCGACGCCACGGCGCTGCGCGCACGACTGCGAGCGCAGATCCGCCGGCTGCCCACTGCGCACCGTGGCTCAGCGGGGCGTCCGGGCAGCGGCCGCGAACGCGACGGCGAAGTGCTGCACACCGACGCGCTGATCGAGGCGGGCGTCGCGCTGCGCACACGTACGCGGCCGCCGTCCCGGCTGTATCGCGCAGCGCATGCGACGGACAGCGGCCGCGACGTGCTGCTGCTGATCGATGCATCCGCCTCCACCGCGCACCTCTGCGCCGACGGCCGACCGCTACTCGAACACCTGCGCGACGCCGCCTTGCTGGCCGCGCACGCGCTCGAACGTGACGCCCACACTGTCCGCGTGTGGGCGTTCGCATCCGACACCCGTCATCGCGTGCGCGTGCAGCACCTGAAAGACGAACATGACGCTGCGCTGGACCTGCGCGTGTGCGCCCGCGCCGCCGGACTGCGCAGTCACGGTTCGACCCGCATCGGCACCGCGCTGCGCCACGCCGCCGCCCATGCGCTGGGCGAGCGGCCGCTGATCGTGCTGCTGACCGACGGCGAACCGCACGACATCGACGTGCACGACCCGCGCTATCTGCTGGAGGATGTCAGGCAGGCGGTACGTGAGGCGCGCCGCACGGGCGCGACGGTACAGTGCATCCACGTCGGCCCGGCCGCGCCGTCAGCGCTGCGCCACGCTTTCGACGCCGGCCGCTGCGATGCCGTCGATCCGCGGCACATCGTCGACGTACTGCTGTCCGGTCTGCGGCGAGGCTGACCCGCCAACACGTCCGCTGGCACAATCGCGCCTCCGCCCGATCGCGCACGCCCATGTTCCACATCGTCCTGTACCAGCCCGAAATCCCGCCCAACACCGGCAACGTGATGCGCCTGTGCGCCAACGGCGGCTTCCGCCTGCACCTGGTGAAGCCGCTCGGCTTCGACATCAGCGACAAGCAGCTGAAGCGCGCCGGCATGGATTACCGCGACCTGATCAACGTGACGGTGCATGAGGACTGGTCTGCGCTGTCGGCAGCCCTTGCGCTGCAGCCGGACGACAGCCGGCTGTACGCGCTGAGCACGCGCGGGCGGGTGGCGCACACGACGCCGCACTACCGTGCCGGCGACATCTTCCTGTTCGGTCAGGAAACCGCCGGCCTGCCCGGCAGCCTGCTCGACACCGTGCCGGCGGCGCAGCGCCTGCGCATTCCGATGCGCCCGGACTGTCGCAGCCTGAACCTCAGCAATTCGGTCGCCATCGTCGCCTACGAAGCGTGGCGACAGCACGGCTTCGACGGCGCGCTTCAGCCCGACTGAGCGCCCGTTTGCAGAACGCCGAGATCAGCCTCGTCGGCGCGTTCGAGCACCGCTTCCTGTTCCACCTTGGGGTCGCGCGCCAGCAGTCGTTCGGCCGCCTGCGCCGCGCTGAGGCGGCCGTCGAGCACGTCGGCGACGGCGCGCGTGATCGGCATGTCGACGCCCATGCGGCGCGCCAGCGCAGCGGCTTCGCGCGCCGTCGACACCCCTTCGGCGACGTGGCCCAGCTTCTGCAGCACCGCGTCGAGCGACAGGCCTTCGGCCAGCATCAAGCCGACGCGGCGGTTGCGCGACAGGTCGCCGGTGCAGGTCAGTATCAGGTCGCCCATGCCGGCCAGACCCATGAAGGTGATGCCGTGGCCGCCCAATGCTTCGCCGAGGCGGGCGATTTCGGCCAGACCGCGGGTGATCAGCGCAGCGCGTGCGTTGAGTCCGAAACCCAGTCCGTCGCAGACGCCGGTGGCGATGGCGAGCACGTTCTTGACCGCACCGCCGACCTCGACGCCGGTCAGGTCGTCCTGTGCGTACAGGCGCAGCCGCGGGCTGTGCAGCTCGGCGGCGATACGGCTGGCAAAGGCGAGGTCGTTGCTGGCGACGGTGATCGCGGTCGGCTGGCCGCGCGCCACTTCGACCGCGAAACTGGGGCCGCTCAGTGCACCGCGGCTGACCGCCGCCGGCAACACCTCGGCCGCCACCGCATGCGGCAGCAGGCCTGTGCCGGCTTCGAAGCCCTTGCACGCCCACAGCACGGCCGGCACGCCGGACGCGGCGACGGCATGCAGAGCGTCGCGCAGACCGGCAATCGGCGTGGCGATCAGCGCGAGCTCGCAGCCGGACAGCGCGTGCGCGACGTCGGCGTCGATGCGGATGCCGTCCGGCAGCGCGATCTCGGGCAGGTAGCGCTCGTTGCGACGCGACGCGCGCAGCGCCTGCGCGTGCGCCGCGTCGCGCGTCCATAGCGTGACATCGTGATCGGCCGCGTAGGCGACGGCCAGCGCGGTGCCCCAGGCACCGGCGCCGAGGACGGCGATCTTCATGCGCAACGGGCGGGGCTCACAGGCCCCACACCTGGCCGATGCGGACAAAGCCGCTCTGGCCGTCGCGGTGCTTCACGCGCGCCCAGCCGGCCGGCGCCGGTTCCGACACCGGTTCGAGCAGCACGCGGCGCTCGGCTTCGAACACCAGCGGCGCGTTGTCTTCCGGCTTGGCCAGGATGCGCGCCTTGTCGACGCTGACGATGACGGTGCGCTGCGGCGACAGCGCCGACGATTCGAGCCATGCGAGCATGCCGCCCGGCTCGCGCACCTTGACCCAGCCGGCCTGCGTGCGCACCACCTCGACCGGCGTCTGGCGCGCGATCACGTATTGCTGGCGCGCCTGCTTTGACGGCGCGTCGTACATGACAGCGACGTCGGCAAGCGAGCGATATTCGAGCCCCGCCGCCTGGGCGGCCGGGGCGATGGCGAAGGCGGCCAGCGCCGCCAGCGCGAAGTGCTTCATCACTGGACCGTCGGCGCGCCGTCCTGGCCGGCTGCGGCCTGCTGCGCGCGCTGCTGGTAGAGCGCTTCGAAGTTGACCGGCGCCAGCACGACCGGCGGGAAGCCGGCGCGGTTCACCGCATCCGACACGCTTTCGCGGGCGTACGGGAACAGGATGTTCGGGCAGGCGATGCCGAGGATGGGCTGCAGGTCTTCCTGCGGCACGTTGCGGATCTGGAAGATGCCGGCCTGACGCACTTCGACCAGGAACATCGTCTTCTCGCCGATCTTGGCGGTGACGGTGACGGTCAGCGTCACGTCGAACACGCCGTCCTGCACCGCCTTGCCTTCCGTCTGCAGCTGGATCTGCACGTTCGGGTTCTCGCGGGTCAGGAAGATTTCCGGGGCGTTCGGGACTTCGAGCGACAGGTCCTTCACGTAGACCTTCTCGATGGAGAACACCGGGCCCTGGGGCTGTTGGGGTTGCACTGCTTCGTCGGCCATTTTTCGCTTCTCGGTTGGTGATGAACGCCGCAGGTCAGGCCTGCAGCAGCGGGTCCAGCTTGCCTTCGCGGTCGAGTGCGTGCAGATCGTCGCACCCGCCCACATGGAAGTCGTCGATGTAGATCTGCGGCACGGTACGCCTGCCGGTTTTCTCCATCATTTCAGTACGCCGTGCCGGGTCGGTGTCGACCCGCACTTTCTCGATGTCGGTCACGCCCTTGGACACGAGCAGGCGCTCCGCCTGTACGCAGTAGGGGCAGTAGCCGCTGGTGTACATCAGCACGTGTGCCATCGCGTCACTTCTTGGTCAGTGGCAGACCGGCCTGTTCCCAGGCGCCGATACCGCCGTCGAGTGCAAACACCTTTTCGAAACCGGCCTTGCGCAGCGTCGAGCAGGCGCTGGCGGAACGCATACCGCTGGCGCAGACGACGATGAGCGGGCGCTCCTTGAACTTCTCCAGGTCACCGATGCGCTGGTCGAGCTGGCCGACCGGAATGTGGCGCGAACCGGCAATGCGGCCCTTGGCCCATTCGGGCTGTTCGCGCACGTCGATCACCTGGGCGTCCTCGCGGTTGATCAGCTGCGTCGCCTGCGCCGGCGTCAGCCGCGGTCCGGAAGTTTTCGTGCGCACCGTCATGACAAGCAGCGCGACGCCGCTGATCAGGGCCGAAATGGCCCAGAGGTAGTTGTTGTTCTGAGTCAGGAATTCCATGGGAGAGAGGTGCTGGCAGGCTGTGGGGCTCGCGGCAGGCGGTCCGCTGTAACGGGGTCCGCATCATCGCCGGGATCGTGTCATCCGGCAACGCGGATGTTTCGACATGTCATCTTCTGTCGAATTTTTACGGGGCCGCGCGCTGCGTTTTCTGGGAAAATGCGCATTTTAGCCCAAGCGCGGTCAGTCCACCTGCAGACCACGAGTCCGCAGTGCAGCACGTCTCACCGGGGCGCCGCGCCCTTCACACATAGCCCACCCGATATGTACAAGCTCGTTCTGCTGCGCCACGGCGAATCCGTCTGGAACAAGGAAAACCGTTTCACCGGATGGACCGACGTCGGTCTGACCGACAAAGGCGAAATCGAGGCCCGCGAAGCCGGCCGCCTGCTCAACCGCGAAGGCTACCGCTTCGACATGGCCTTCACCTCGGTGCTCAAGCGCGCCAACAAGACACTCTACGTCGCGCTCGAACAACTGAACCTGATGTGGATTCCGATCCGTCCGACCTGGCGCCTGAACGAGCGTCACTATGGCGCGCTGCAAGGCCTGAACAAGGCGCAGACGGCGCAGAAGTTCGGCGAGGAACAGGTGCTGGTATGGCGCCGTTCCTACGACACGCCGCCGCCGGCGCTGGAAGAGGACGATCCGCGCCTCGATCGCAAGAACCCGCGCTACGCCGAAGTGCCGGACGAGCAGTTCCCGCGCACCGAATGCCTGAAGGACACCGTGGCCCGCGTCATCCCGTTCTGGGACGCCGAGATCGCGCCGCAGATCAAGGCCGGCAAGAACGTGCTCATCGTCGCTCACGGCAACAGCCTGCGCGCGCTGATCAAGTACCTCGACAACGTGTCGGAACAGGACATCCTCGGCCTGAACATCCCGACCGCCCAGCCGCTGGTGTATGAGCTGGACGAGAACCTGAAGCCGATCCGCCACTACTACCTCGGCGACCAGGAAGCCATCCGCGCCGCCATCGACGCCGTGGCCAACCAGAGCCGCGCCGTGCCGCAGCGCCAGCGTCCGCCCATCCCCGAAACCGAAGAGCCGCAGACGGCCGAACAGCGCGCACCGTGGATGGAGTGAAGCGCTGGCTGATCCGGGCGCTGCTGTGCGCATTGCCCGGAGCCGCCTTCGCCGAGCGCGCAGTCCAGTCCAGCCCGGAACAGCTGCGCGCCCTTCAGCAGCGCATGGAAGCGCTGCGCGATGAACTGAACCAGTCGGAAAGCGCCCACCGCGAAGCCCGCGACGAGCTGCGCAGCTCGGAAAAAGCCATTTCCGACGCCAGCCGTGCGCTGCGCGACATCGCCGGCCGCCGCAAAGCGGTCGAAAGCGCGCTGACGCAGACGCGCAAGGACGTGGCCGCCGGCGAGGAGCGTCTGCGCACCCAGCAATCGCAACTGGCGCAACTGCTGCGCGGCCACCAGCGCGCCGGCGAGGCCGATGCGTTGCGCCACCTGCTGTCCGGCACCGACCCCAACCAGAGCGCACGCGACCTGCACTACCTGCGCAGCCTGTCGAAAAGCCAGCTCAGGCTGATGGACGACCATCGTGCGACGCTGACGCGCCAGCGCGAGCTGCTGGCGCAGCAGGACGCCCAGCTGGACGAGATCCGCACACTGGAAGCGGAGCGCGAACGCGAACGCGGCAAGCTGCAGGCCGAGCACGACGTGCGGCGCAAGGTGCTTGACCGCATTGCCACCCAGTTGCGCACCGAACGCAAGGAACTGGCCCAGCTCAAGCGCGACGAGGCGCGGCTGAGCCGGCTGATCGAAGCGCTGTCGCGGCGCAGCGCCCGCAGCACACCGCCGAAGACGCCCGCGGCAGGCCCTGCCGACGACGCGCCGGCGCCCGCCGGCCGCGAAAGCCGCGGTCCGGTCGTGCAGTCGGCGCCGGTCGATCACGGCGGCGTTGCCTTCCCCAAACTGCGCGGTCGACTGCCCTGGCCGGCCAGTGGCGAACTTGCGCGCCGCTTCGGTGCCCAAGGCGCGGATGGCGGAACACCGCTGCGCGGCATCTTCATCCGCGCAACGGCGGGCGACGTCAAGGCGGTGGCTGCCGGTACCGTGGTGTTCGCGGACTGGCTGCGCGGTTTCGGCAACCTGGTCATCGTCGATCACGGCGACAACTATCTGAGTGTCTATGGCAACAACGAAGCCGTGCTGAAGTCGGTTGGCGCAGCGGTACGCGCCGGCGAGGTGATCGCCTCGATCGGCGCCAGCGGTGGGGCTTCGGAATCAGGTTTATACTTTGAATTGCGGCATCAGGGACAGGCGCTGGACCCGCTGAAATGGGTTGCCCGCTAGGCTGCACCAAGGGTGCAGCTTCCGTTACCTGCCGAAAAATATGCGGAGTGCAATCGATGCAAAAGAAGCTGCAGCAAACCGGGCTGGTCATGATCGGACTGTGTGCCGGGGTACTGCTCAGTCTCAATTTCTCCGCCAACGCGAACAAGCCGGTCGGCAGCACGCTGCCGGTCGAGGAACTGCGCCAGTTCGCCGACGTGCTGAATGCGGTGAAGTCGGGCTATGTCGAGCCGGTCGATGACAAGAAGCTGATCACCCACGCGATCAGCGGCATGCTGTCGGGTCTCGACCCGCACTCGGCCTACCTCGACCAGGACGCCTTCAAGGATCTGCAGGCCGGCACCCAGGGCGAATTCGGCGGCCTCGGCATCGAGGTCGGCATGGAAGACGGCTTCGTCAAGGTGGTGTCGCCGATCGAGGACACGCCGGCCTTCCGCGCCGGTGTCAAGGCGGGCGACCTGATCATCAAGCTGGACGACACCTCGACCAAGGGCCTCACGCTGAGCGACGCCGTCAAGCGCATGCGCGGCAAGCCGGACACCAGCATCCGCCTTACCATTGCGCGCAAGGGCGAAACCAAGCCGATCGAGGTCACGCTGACGCGCGAAATCATCAAGGTGCAGTCGGTGAAATCGAAGCTGGTCGAACCCGGCTACGGTTACCTGCGCCTGACGCAGTTCCAGGAAGCCAGCGCCGAGGATCTCGCCAAGCACATCGGCAAGCTGTACAAGGACGGCGAATTGAAAGGTCTGGTGCTCGACCTGCGCAACGACCCGGGCGGCCTGCTGCACGGCGCCGTGGGCGTATCTGCCGCCTTCCTGCCGCCGAAGGCGACCGTGGTGTCGACCGACGGCCGCACCGAAGACGCCAAGCGCCGCTTCATCGCCGCACCGGAGGATTACCTGCGCGGGTCGCGCGAGGACTACCTCGCCACACTGCCGGCCGGCGCCAAGTCGGTACCCATGGTCGTGCTGGTGAACTCGGGTTCGGCCTCGGCGTCGGAAATCGTCGCTGGCGCGCTGCAGGACCACAAGCGCGCGGTCATCATGGGCACCCAGACCTTCGGGAAAGGCTCGGTGCAGACCATCATGCCGCTGGCCAACAACACCGCGATCAAGCTGACGACGGCGCGTTACTACACGCCGAACGGCCGCTCGATCCAGGCCAAGGGCATCGTGCCGGACATCATCGTCGAAGAGACGCCGAATGGCAGCGGCGGCGGCATCCGTCTGCGCGAAGCCGACCTCGACCGTCACCTCGGCAACGACAAGGAACCCGAGGAAGCCGCACCGAAACCTGCCGCTGGCGCCAAGGGCAAGCCGGCGAAGGAGGAGGACGAGGAGGCCAAGCCGGCCGCGCCGTTCGAGTTCGCCACCGCGTCGGATTACCAGTTCACCCAGGCCTTGAATCTGCTGAAGGGATTGCAGATCATCCAGAAAAACTGAGGCCCGCCGTACCTGGTGGGCCGTGCGGCGATCTGCGGATCGCCGTCGGATGCAGGAGCTGAACCATGGTCGCACATGCCAGCCAGCGTCGTTTCGGCCGCGAACACCGCGCGCCGCGCAAGCCCGGATACGGCCCCCAGGCCGGCCTGATGAAGCACCGCGAACTGCGCTTCTGTCGCCGCTGCCCGCGCCGCGTCGATGAAGCGCTCGCGCTGCTCGCCGCGGTCGGCGGCATTTCGGTCACCGCGCAGGGCGATCGCGTGGTCGCCATCGAGTACAGCCTGACCGACCACAGCTTCCGCAGCATAGAGCGGGCACTGCGCGCGCACGGCTTCTTGCTCGACGGTTCGCTGAAGATGCGACTGATCCGCACGATGCTCTATTTCTGTGAAGACACCCAGCTGCGCAACCTGAAGCAGCCGGAGCGACTGATCAAGAAGTCGAACGAAATCTACGTCAAGGCCTGGCAGCACCACCCGCACGGCGATCACGACGACACGCCGAGCGAGCTGCGCGACTACCGCTGACCCCCCACCTTCTTCCTCACCGATATACGCCACCGCATCCGCTGGCGGCCTGCTCTCCATGAATGACCAGCAACTGCTGCGCTACAGCCGCCACATCCTGCTCGACCCGATAGGCATCGAAGGACAGGACAGGCTGCTTGCCTCGCGCGCCCTCATCGTCGGTGCCGGTGGCCTCGGCTGTCCTTCGGCGCTCTACCTTGCGGCGGCCGGTGTCGGCACGCTGGTGATCGCCGACGACGACGACGTCGACCTGACCAATCTGCAGCGGCAGATCCTGCACCGCGAACACTCGGTCGGTCGCGCCAAGGTCGAATCAGCGCGCGAAACGCTGCACGACATCAATCCGGGCACCGAAGTGATCACGCTGAAGAAGCGGCTGGCCGGCGACGAACTGCTGGAACAGATCGCCGCCGCCGACGTCGTGCTCGATTGCAGCGACAACTTCGCCACCCGGCACGCGATCAACCGCGCCTGCGTGACCACCCGCACACCGCTGGTATCGGGCGCGGCCATCCGCTTCGACGGCCAGGTATCCGTGTTCGACAGCCGCGAGCGGGACGCGCCCTGCTACCACTGCCTGTTTCCCGAGGGTGGCGAAGTCGAGGAGGTGCGCTGCGCGGTGATGGGCGTATTCGCGCCGCTGACCGGCATCATCGGCACCGTGCAGGCGGCCGAGGCGCTGAAGATACTGGCGCAGACCGGCCGCACGCTGGCCGGCCGCCTGCTGCTGCTCGACGCACTCGGCATGGAGTGGCGCAGCATCACGCTGCCGCGCGACCCCGACTGCGCCGTATGCGGCGAGGGCCGGAGCTCCTAGCTCCTAGCTCCAAGCCCCTAGCCCCTAGCCCCTAGCCCCTAGCCCCTAAAAAGGCTAGTGCAGCTTCACGTGCGGCTCGGTGCTCTGCTTGATGAAGCGCGCCACCGCGTCGAGCGAACTCTTGATCCAGCCGTGCAGCGCGATCTGGTGCATCTGGTACAGCGAGCGGTACATCATGCGCGCGACCAGACCTTCGATGAACATGCTGCCGCCGACCACGCCGCCCATCAGGTTGCCGGTCGCCCCGCTCTTGCCGAGCGACACCAGCGAACCGAAATCCTTGTAGCGGAACGGGCCGGGATCGCCCTTACCCTCCAGCCGCATGGCGAATATTTTCACCAGATAGCTGGCCTGCTGGTGCGCCGCCTGGGCGCGCGGCGGAATCGTGCCCTCGCCACCCAGCCACTGACAGGCCGCGCAGTCGCCGAAGGCGTAGATGTCCGGATCGTGCGTGGTGACCAGGTGGTCATCCACCACCAGCTGGTTGATACGGTTCGACTCCAGTCCGCCGAAGCCGGACAGCATGTTCGGCGCCTTGATGCCGGCGGCCCACACCATCAGGTCACCGCGGATGAAATGGCCGCTGGCGGTGGCCAGTCCGTCATGGCGCACCTCGCTGACGCGCTCAGACTTCAGCACGTCGATACCCATGCCGCGCAGCAACTCTTCGGCCGACGCCGAAATGCGCGCCGGCAGCGCCGGCAGCACACGGTCGGCCGCCTCGATCAGCGTGATGCGCACATCCTGGCGCGGATCCATGCTGTGTACGCCGAAAGCACGCAGCACCTTGCTGGTGTGGCGCAGTTCGGCCGACAGTTCGACGCCGGTGGCACCGGCGCCGATGATGGCGATCGACACTTCGTGCGGCTCGCCGCGTTCGGCACGCGCATCCGCGCGCATGCAGGCGGCGACCAGCTTCTGCCGGAAGCGCTCCGCGTCATGCGTGGTGTCGAGCGCCATCGTGTGCTCGTCCGCTCCGGGAATGCCGAAGGTGTTCACCGTGCTGCCGATGGCGATCACCAGATAGTCGTAATGCAGCTCGCGCTCGGGCAGCATCGGTTCGCCGTCGAAGTCGGCCACCGCCTCGATGTGGATGGTCTTGCGCGTGCGATCGATGGCCGTCATGCGGCCCATCTGGAACTCGAAGTTGTGCCAGCGCGCCTGCGCGACGTACTCCAGCCGGTGCATGTGCATGTCCATGCGCCCGGCGGCGACTTCGTGCAGATGCGGTTTCCAGATGTGGATGGGCGAAGCATCGACCAGCACGATGTCGGCCTGCCCTTTGGCGCCGTAGCGGTCGCCGAGCTGGGTGACCAGTTCGAGGCCGCCGGCGCCGCCGCCGACCACCACGATGACGGGTTTCTTGGAATTATTCATGATCTCCTCGGAGCGAAGCCCGCCCTGCACGGGAGCGGACGGCGCATTCTGCTACAGCCCCCGCCGCTTGTGCAGGGCGGGGCTCCGGGTGTCATGGCGGCGGAACAGTCGACCGCCCAGTGTGTTCAGCCGCGGCGCAATGAAAGCAGCACAGCAACGACGGCGAGCACGCTCAGCCACAGCAGCGACCACTCCGGAATGTCCAGGCCGAGTATCGGCGGCAGTTTGGCGCCACATGCGCCGTCGGCAAAGAAGGCCTGCGGGAACCACTGCGCCGGCGGCAGGCTGTTGACGAAATCCTCGACCGGATCGAGGCCGCAGCTGACTGACGGGTTGTACAGCACATAGACGTGACGTCCGGCCACCGCCGCCCCGGCCGCCGCAATCAGCGCCGACACCCACAGTCCGCTGCGTGCCAGCGCACCGCCGAACACGCCGCTCAGCAGGAAGAACACGCCGGCGCCGAAGAAGGCGTAGCGTTGCAGGATGCACAGCGGGCAGGGCGCGAGGCGCTCGACGTGCTGCAGCCACAGCGCGAAGGCGAGCAGGCCAAAACAGAAGTAGGACAGCAGGAAGTAGATGCGCGTACGGGCAATCGGGGTCATCGGGGACTCGTTCTCGTTGTTGGGACAGCCGCTGCGTCAGAGCACGTAGCGCGCGAGGTCCTCGCTCTGCGCCAGTTCGCCCAGCCGGGCGTCCACGTAGGCAGCGTCTATGGTGAGCGAGCGGGCGTGCTGGCCAGCGTCGAAGGACACCTCCTCCAGCAGCTTTTCCATCACCGTGTGCAGCCGCCGCGCGCCGATGTTCTCGGTGCGTTCGTTGACCGACCACGCCACTTCGGCCAGCCGGCGGATGCCGTCCGGCGCGAAATCCAGCGTCACGCCGTCGGTTTCCAGCAACGCCGCGTACTGGCGGGTGAGGCAGGCATCGGTGGCGGTCAGGATACGTTCGAAGTCATCGACCGACAGCGACTCCAGCTCAACGCGGATCGGAAAACGGCCCTGCAGCTCGGGAATCAGGTCGCTCGGCCGCGACAGGTGGAAGGCGCCGCTGGCGATGAACAGGATGTGGTCGGTCTTCACCATGCCGTACTTGGTCGTGATCGTCGTGCCTTCGACCAGCGGCAGCAGGTCGCGTTGCACGCCCTGGCGCGAAACATCGGCGCCACCGTGGTCCGAACGCGAAGCCACCTTGTCGATCTCGTCGAGGAACACGATGCCGTTCTGCTCGACCGCGACCAGCGCCTGCTGCTTCACTTCGTCCTCGTTGATCAGGCGCGCCGCCTCTTCGTCGGTCAGTACGCGCAGCGCCTCGCGGATCGGCATCTTGCGGCTGCGCCGGCGTTGCGCGCCGATGTTCTGGAACATCGACTGCAGCTGGCCGGTCAATTCTTCCATGCCGGGCGGCGTCAGGATTTCCATCGCGGCCGGCGCCACCGCCACCTCGATGTCGATCTCCTTGTCGTCAAGCTCCCCCTCGCGCAGCTTCTTGCGGAATTTCTGCCGCGTGCCGCTCTCGTCGGCGGCCGGTGCATCGACGCCAAAGCCGACCGGCCGCGCCGGTGGCAGCAGCACGTCGAGAATGCGGTCCTCGGCGGCGTCCTCGGCGCGTGTGCGCACCGCCTTCATCGCGCGCTCGCGCAGGTCCTTGATGGCGATCTCGACCAGATCACGGATGATGGTGTCGACATCCCGGCCGACATAGCCCACTTCGGTGAACTTGGTCGCTTCGACCTTGATGAAGGGCGCGTTCGCCAGGCGCGCCAGCCGGCGCGCGATCTCGGTCTTGCCAACACCGGTCGGGCCGATCATCAGGATGTTCTTCGGCGTGATTTCGCTGCGCAGCGGCTCGGCCACCTGGGCGCGGCGCCAGCGGTTGCGCAGCGCGACGGCCACCGAGCGCTTGGCGCGCGTCTGGCCGACGATGTGCTTGTCCAGTTCGGACACGATTTCGGAAGGGGTCATGACTTGATCCGCAGTGGTCACGGCGCTCACCACTCGATGCTCTCTATGGTGTGACTCTGGTTGGTGTAGATGCACAGGTCACCGGCGATGCCGAGCGACTTCGACACCACGTCGCGCGCCGACAGCTCGGTATTCTCGACCAGCGCACGGGCCGCCGACTGGGCGTAGGCGCCGCCGGAGCCGATGGCGACGATGCCGCCCTCGGGTTCGAGCACGTCGCCGTTGCCGGTGATGATCAGCGAAGACTCGCGGTCGGCCACCGCCAGCATCGCCTCCAGCCGGCGCAGCATGCGGTCGGTACGCCAGTCCTTGGCCAGTTCGACCGCGCTGCGCAGCAGGTTGCCCTGATGCTTCTCCAGCTTGGATTCGAAGCGCTCGAACAGGGTGAAGGCGTCGGCCGTACCGCCGGCGAAACCGGCCAGGATGCGCCCCTGATAAAGCCGCCGTACCTTGCGCGCGGTGGCCTTGACGACGATGTTGCCGAGCGTCACCTGACCGTCGCCACCAAGGGCGACCTGACCCGGGCGACGCACCGAAAGTATGGTGGTGCCGTGATACTGTTCCATCGCAATTCCCGAAAAATGCCGCGGAGGCTGCGCACTTTAAACCATGCGCAGCGGGGCGCCGGTGGCGCTAGAAGCGGCGTTGCTGGATTTCCGCCACGGCGGCGACACCGATCAGCAGCAGCAGCGCCGCCACCATCGGCCGCACATCGACCAGGCGGGGCTGGCGGCCGGTCGCCTGCACCGCGGTGATCACGTTGAACAGCAGGCCGGCGCTGATGAAGTCCATCCGGCAGAGCTCGGAACAATCGACCTTCATGACCCCCTGCGGCAGGTCAGCCGCCTGCAGCACGGCAAAGGCGTCCTGACGAGCGCCGACGATCTCGCCGCGCAGCGCGATGCGCGCATTCTTCTCGACCGGCGCCGGTTCAGCCGCGACCGGCGCGAGCACCGACGACACCCAGCGGGCGTCCCATGACGGCGGTGACAGTTCGAAGGTGACCGCGTACTGGATCGCGAATTCCTCGAAGTTGGCTTCGTCGCCCAGCTGCTGCAGCGCTTCCAGGTAGAGCAGCCACTGCGCCGGCCCTTCGGCCTTGCCCGGCACGATGCGCGGCGCCAGCAGGTCGCGCAGCACGGTGGCGCTGAGCATGGCCACGCCGTGGCCGCAGCGGCGCAGCGCAACCAGCACGTCGAGCAGCATGCGCGCGCCGTCCTCGTCCACGTCGTGCAGACGGGCGACATCCACCCGCACCACATGCGCCTTTGAACACAGGCGGTCGATCTGGTCGATGGAGGCGCGGCTGGCCGCGGTCAGCTTGCCCGCCAGCGTCAGCGTGGGCGGGCCAGCGGTCGCGCCGCGCGACGGCGACGCCGGCCAGGCCGGCGCCGAACGTTCGAAGCGCTCAGCGTAGGCCAGCGCGTGCGCCTCGAAGGCGTCGACACGGCCGAGCGCGTGACAGAGGTCGAACAGCATGGCCCACACCTGTTCGGTCGAACTGCCGAGGTCGCCGAAGGTGGCGCGCTCGAGCGTGGACAGGGCAGCCTCATCGTCGCCATTGGCGAACAGCATGGCCGCTTCCTCGACCACTGGGTGCAGCCCGCTGGACACGTCCTGCACCTGCAACTCGCCCTTGCCCGCGCGACGGGCGCCCTCCAGCGGATCGCGCGACACGAAGTCGAGCGACATCAGGCCTGCAGACGACGGCGGATCGCTTGCCGGCATGCTGTCCGGCGGGCGCGACGCGGTCGTCGTCGCCGCAGCCGGTGCGGTCGGTCGCACCGGCTTGCGGGTTTCGACCTGCGGCGCAGGTGTTTTCTTGAAGAAGGAGAAAGCCACGGATGGGTCCGGATCGGGGCGCGAACCGTAATTAACGGCGCATCGATTCACAACTGCAACGATCGGTAACTTTACCTTTCAACCGCGGCGGGCGGCACCCCCGAAGGCGTAAGAAGACGTGACAAGGTGCTGCAAGGGCACGAATCGGCGCCCAGGCGCGACGGGCGCGGCATTCGTCGCGCCCGTGATGCACCGGGCAATGGTCAGAAGGAGGCGCGCAGGCCAGCCATGATGCTGCGGCCCGGCATCGGTGCGATGCCCTTCAGGAAGGACACGTGGTTGCGCGCCTCGGTATCGAACAGGTTGTTGCCGCGCAGCCAGGCTTCCCAGTTCACGCCGGCCGCCTGGAAACCGTAGCTGGCGAAGGCATTGACCAGCGCGTAGCCGGCCGTCGGCGTGCCGAGGTCGTCGACCCGGTCCTGCCGGCGGGCACCCTGCACTTCAAGCCGCAGGTTCAGCGCCTCGCGATGCCAGTTCAGCGCCGCCATGCCACGCATCGGCGCGATGCGCGGCAGCGGCTCGCCGGTGTCGCGATTGGCGGCGCGCACCATGTCGGCCTGCAGGTCGAGGTGCAGTTCGCCGGCGCAGCGGCACAGCAGCAGATGGGCCTGCGCCTCCAGGCCGTAGAACTTCGCCGGCACCGCCCGGTAGGCGAACTCGGGCAGTTCGCCGGCCGGATCGATCAGGCCGTCCTCTTCGCGCCGGAGGCCACTGTCGGCGAGCGCGATGAAATTGCGGAAGCGGCTGTGGAACACGCCGATGCTGCCGCTGTGATCGCCGCGCTTGACGCGCAACTGGGCGTCGATCGAGTTCGACTGCTCCTTGTCCAGCGCCGCGTTGCCGACCTCGTAGTTGCCGGTGGCCGCGTGCGGGCCGTTGGCGAACAGCTCGTAGAAGGTCGGGGCGCGCTCGGTGTGCGCCAACTGGGTGGCAACCGAGAAGGTGTCGTTCAGCGGATAGACCGCACCGAAGGCAGCGCTGCGCGCGGTGAAACGCCGCTCCTGCGCCGGGTCGAAGCGCGGCGTACCCGGATTGTTGGGGTCGTCCGGGCCACCGCCGTCGCTGCCCACCTCGACCCGCTCGACGCGACCGCCGAAGGTGAGTTTGAGGTCGCCGATGCGGGTTTCCTCGAACAGGAAGAGTGCGCGCGTATCGGTGTTGGTCGAGGGCACGAAGGCTTCGTCGCCCAGCGCCGAGAACTCGCTGCTGTCGAGCTGAACGCCGACCACGCCACGGAAGGGGCCCAGCTGCGCATGGGCCGCCTCGACCCGCAGGTCGGTGCCCTTGCTGAAGAAGCGCGTCTCGGGCGATCCGCCGTCCAGTTCGACGTGCTTGTAGTCGGTATGGCCGGCGCGGAACTTGACGCCAGTAATGAAGCCGTCGATTTCGCGCAGTTCGCCGGCGAGATCCCAGCGCTCGCGGCGCATGTCTATCGTGATGTTCTCTTCGGCCACTGTGCCGTAGGTCGAATCGAATACGCCGTAGGAGGCGCCGAGGTAGCCGCGCTCGCCAGCGAACGAGGCGCCGAAGCCGCCGCCCTCGGTGTCGGCGGCCGAATTGCGCAGCCGGCCATCGGGGATGCGCAGATCGGACGTCGAGCGGGTGAAGCCGTCGGCGTGCAGGTTGAGGCCGTTCTTGCCGAACTCGACGCGGCCGGCCAGCGCGCGGGTCGAGTCGGCGCCGCCGACGATGCCATCGACGCGGCCGCTGGCGCCGTTCATCGGCGACTGCGGGATGCGGTTGTCGAGCGCGTTCACGACGCCGCCGACCGCGTTGCCGCCATACATCAGCGCTGCCGGGCCACGCACCACCTCGACCCGCTCGATCACCAGCGGATCCACCGTGGTCGCGTGATCGAAGGACAGCGAGGAGGCATCGACCGTCGCCCCCCCGTTGCCGAGAATGCGCACGCGGTCGCCGTCGAGGCCGCGGATAACCGGCCGGCTGGAATTCGGGCCAAACCAGGTCGAACTGACGCCCGGCAGGTTGCCGACGGTTTCGCCCAGCGTGCTGGCACCGCGCAGCGTGAGGTCGTGATCGTCCATCACCGACACCGGGCTGACGAGATCGGACAGGTCGCTGCCCAGCGGATTGCCGGTGACGACGATGGCCGGGAGGTTCTGGATCGCCTGGGCGAACACCGGAACGGAAAAGGACACGGAGGCGGCCGCCGCGAGGGCGACACCGACAAGACGATGGATCTGCATGAAGTTCTCCCCGCGCCCGGACACGGACGCGCGCCCGCGCGTGCTCGCGCGGGTCAGTCTGAATGTATGAAGTGCATGCCCCGGAGGGGGCGACGGATCAGAGCGGGGAGAAGGCAGGCGGCCCGTGCGCGCAGGGCTCGGGCGCCGCACCATGGACGGCGACGCGCAGCGAAGCGGCACGCAGCACGTGGGACAGATCGGGAACAGCCGGGTCGGGCGCGGCACCGACAGACAGCTGGGTCAGGGAATGGGCCGACAGGCAGTCCGGACAGACCGGCGCGTGCGCGGGGCCGCCGTCGTCCTCGGCAGCCAGCGCGATGCCGGCCGTCGGGACGTGTTCGAAAGCGTGGACGAGCGTGACCTGCTGTGCCCCGAGCAGGCACAGCAGCAACATGACGAGCCGCAGCGCGGACAGGCGTCGGAACATCGCGCGTCCGGGCCCGGCCTCAGTCGCCGTACAGCTTCTGCAGACGTTCGCGGCGCTCCTGCGCCTCGATGGTCAGCGTCGCGGTCGGGCGGGCGAGCAGGCGGCCGATGCCGATCGGCTCGCCGGTTTCGTCGCAATAGCCGTATTCGCCGGCATCGATGCGGTCGATCGCCTGTTCGATCTTCTTCAGCAGCTTGCGCTCGCGGTCGCGCGTGCGCAGTTCCAGCGTGTGTTCCTCTTCCACCGTGGCGCGGTCGGCGGGGTCGGACACATTGTCGACCTCGCGCATGTGCTCCACGGTTTCATCGGCCTTGCGCAGGATGTCGTCGCGCATGCGGGCGAGCAGGTCGCGGAAGAAGGCGAGCTGCGCCTCGTTCATGTAGTCCTTTTCCGGCATCTTCAGGATGTCGGCTTCGGTCAGCGGCTTGTCGGCCTTGCTGGCGTTCTTGGTGGCCATCCGCATGAACTCCCGGGGATTGGAAAGGCGAAGAGGATACCAATGTTTTGGCAAAAAACTGCGTAACGCTTCACTCGATCCTGAGCAGCAGCCCCTTCAGGTACTCGCCCTCGGGAAAAGCCAGCCCCACCGGGTGATCCGCCCCGGCGGACAGGCGCTTCAGCACGCGCGCCGACACCCCGGCGTCGGCTGCCGCGTCGGCGACGATCTTCTGGAAGAAGTCGACATCGACACCGCCCGAACAGGAATAGGTCATCAGCAGGCCACCCGGTGCCAGCAGCCGGAAACCGAGCAGATTGATGTCCTTGTAGGCGCGCGCCGCCGACTTCGCGTGCGCGGCCGACGGCGCGAATTTCGGCGGGTCGAGCACGATCAGGTCGAACTTGCGGCCCTCGGCACGGAAGGTGCGCAGCGCCTGGAACACGTCCGCCTCCAGCCATTCGACGCGCGCGGCGTCGATCTGCGGGTTGTGGCCGACATTGCGCTGCGCGGTCGCCAGCGCCGGGCCGGAGGAATCGATGGACAGCACCGATTCGGCGCCACCGGCCAGCGCGTGCAGCGAAAAGCCGCCGGTGTAGCAAAAGCAGTTCAGCACGCGGCGACCGGCGGCCAGACCGCCGCACAACCGGCGGTTTTCGCGCTGGTCGAGATAGAAGCCGGTCTTGTGGCCGCTGGCCACGTCGATTTCGATGTTCACGTCGCCGGTCACGCCGGGTTCGGCAATCACCGGGAAGGGCGCCTCTCCGTCGCCGATCAGCCAGCCGCTGCGCGGCTCCAGACCTTCGAGCGCGCGCACGTCGGAATCGGAGCGCTCATAGACGCGTTCGATGCCGGTCGCGCGCACCAGCGCGTCGGCGATGGCGGCGCGCCACTTTTCGCCACCGGCGCTGGTGATCTGCAGCACGATCACGTCGGCGTAGCGGTCGGCGATGACGCCGGGCAGACCGTCGGATTCACCGTGCAGCAGGCGCACACCGCCGCGCGGACCGAATTCGCCCGCCAGCTCCGGCAGGTCGCGCCGCTGCTCGACCGCGCGCGCGACGGTGCGGCGGAAGAAGGCGTCGTCGATCGACTCGTCACCGAAGGTCCACATGCGGGCGCGGATCTGCGACGCCGGCGAGAATGCGGCGCGGCCGAGCGCGCGACCATTGGCCGCCTGCACCAGCACGGTGTCGCCGGGGCGGGCGCGACCGTCGAGACGATCGACCGAACCGGCGAATATCCACGGGTGACGGCGCATGACCGAGCGCTCGCGGCCCGGTGCAAGAATCAGGGTGGCACTCATGGTCTGTCAGTCATTACGCTGCGCCTGCCGAACAGGCCGGCTGTGCAAAGCCGGCCCTGTGCGAACAAAGTGAGCGTTGGGCCAACGCGCCGTCCGAAGGGCCGCCCCGAAGGGTATAGCGGGGGTTTCGGCAAGCACTGCTCGCCGCCCGCGCAACCGGTCGGCTGTGCAAAGCCGACCGTGGACGAGCGCAGCCCCCTTGGCGGGGGTGAAGCCGGGGTTTCGCGGCGCACGCGCCGCGCAGGCTGAACAGGCCGGCTGTGCAAAGCCGGCCCTCCTGAGCGAACAAAGTGAGCGTGGGGGCCAACACTCTCAGCCCAGTTCGCGGATCAGCGCGGCACCGAGCAGCTCGCCGATGCGTTCCAGATAGAGCGTGCCCATGTCCGGTACGAAGCGTGCCGCGTCGTTGGCACCCAGCGCCAGCAGACCGACCACGCGCGATTCGCGGCGCAGCGGCACCAGCGCCATCGACTGCACGGCCGGTGCCGACTCGCCGAACCAGGCGACGACACCGAGGTCGTTCACCGGGCCGCAGTAGGGCTGACGCGCCTCGTTGGCGAACACGCGGATGCGCTCCTCGACTGGCTCGAACACGTCGCCGTCACGGGTAAGCACGCTGTTCCACAGGCGCAGCGCGGTGTGCGGCACCGAAAAGCCCTCGGACAGCTGTTCACGCAGCGCGGTCATTACCGCGTCGAAGCTGCCGGCCGTCATCAGCGCCATCGACAGCGCGTGCACACGCGTCGAAATGACGTCGTTGTCCTCGCCGAAACGCAGCAGTTCGGCCAGTTTCAGCTCCAGCAGCTTGGCCTTCTCGCGCAGGGTCAGGATCTGCCGCTCGGTGATCGAGATCGCGCGACCGCCGTGCGGGTGCGGCACGTACAGATGGGCGAGCAGGTCGTGATAGTCCTCGAAGAACTGCGGGTGGTCCTGCAGGTAACGCGCGACGTCGTCGGCTTTCATGGGGGTACTACTCCAGATGGATGTCGGCTTCGAATACGGTGACGGCAGGGCCGGTCATCAGGACGGGCTGGCCCTCGCCGGCCCAGGCGATGTTCAGTTCGCCGCCGCGCGTGCTGACGCGCACCGGGCTTTCCAGCAGGTTGCGGACGATGCCGGCCACCACGGCGGCGCAGGCGCCGGTGCCGCAGGCCAGCGTTTCACCGGCGCCGCGCTCGTACACGCGCAGCCGGATGTGGTGGGCATCGACCACCTGCATGAAACCGGCGTTCACACGCGCCGGAAAACGCGGGTGCGATTCGATCAGCGGGCCCTGTTGCGCCACCGGCGCGCGGTCGACGTCGCCCACCACCTGCACTGCGTGCGGGTTGCCCATCGACACCGCGGTGATCGGCACCGCACTGCCGGCCACGTCCAGCGGCTGCACGAAGGCGTCGGAATCGGACTGGAAGGGGATGCGCGCCGGCTCGAACACCGGTACGCCCATGTTCACCGTCACGTTGATGTCGTCGGCGGCGGTCAGCGTGATCACGCCGCTCTTCGTTTCGACGCGGATCTCCCGCTTGTCGGTCAGGCCCTGCTCGCGCACGAAGCGCACGAAACAGCGCGCGCCGTTGCCGCACTGCTCGACCTCGCCGCCGTCGGCGTTGAAGATGCGATAGCGGAAATCGACGCCCGGCTGCTGCGCGCGCTCGACCACCAGCAGCTGGTCGCAGCCGACGCCAAAATGGCGGTCGGCCAGAAAGCGCACCTGATCGGGCGTCAGATCGACGCGCTGGCGGATCGCGTCGATCACGACGAAATCGTTGCCCAGCCCGTGCATCTTGGAAAAACGCAGCTTCATTCGCTCACCATGGAAACGTAGTCGCGCCACACGCAGCGGTCCATCACCACGGTCAGGCCCGCCGCCTGCGCGCGCAGCGCCGCCGCCTCGTCGATCACGCCGTCCTGCAGCCACACGGCGGGCAGGCCGAGCGCGATCGCCTGATCGACGAAAGTACCGACGCGGTCGGCGGCGATGAACAGGTCGACCAGATCGATCTGCCCGCGCAGGTCTGCGGGAATGTCGGCCAGCGAGCCATAGGCCTGCTCGCCCAGCACCTCGGTCACCGCCGGGCGCACCGGCACGATGCGCCAGCCGAAGCGCTGCATGCCGCGGGCGACGCGATGACTGGGACGGGATTCGTTCGGCGACAGGCCGACCACGGCGACAGTGCGCACGCGGCGCAACAGGTCTGCGATGGCCTGCGGCGCAGGATTCGTAAACATGGCCGTCATTCTACAGGGGCGGGCCGCTGCACACCCGGCGGGCACTTGTAGCGCTTGTAGCCCCAGATGTACTGCGCCGGATACCGGCGCACCAGCGCTTCGACATTGCGGTTGATCGCCTCGACCCGCTGCGCGGTATCGCCGTCGACCGGCACTTCGGGTTCGATGAAATGCAGGTGGAAGCCGCGCCCGGCCGGCAGCCGCTCGGCGAACACCATGACCGTGCCGGCTGCCATCGCCGTGAGCCGCGCGGCCAGCGTCATCGTGTAGGCCGGACGACCGAAGAAATCCGCCCACATGCCTTCGCCGTTGGCCGGTACCTGGTCCGGCAGGATGCCGACCAGACCGCCGTCCTTGAGGGTGCGCAGCAGCCGGCGCACACCGGTGCCGTCGGCCGCCGCCAGCGACACGCCGTCGCCGTCGCGCCCCTGCTCCATCAGCGGGCGCAGCCAGTCCTGGCGCGGTGCGCGGTAGAGCACGGTGATCGGGATGCGCGAGCCGATCAGCCGGGCGGCGATCTCGAAAGCACCCATGTGCGGCGTCAGCAGCACCACACCGCGGCCGCTGGCGTGCAGCCGCTCGACATGTTCCCAGCCGCTGACCTCGACCACGCCGGCCACCACGGCCGGGCGCGGCCGCATCCAGATCCACGGCAGTTCGAGCATGGCGCGTCCGGAATGGGCCGCCGCCTCGCGGATCAGCGCGGCGTCGGCGCCAGGTATCGCCGACGTCAGATTGCGGTCGAACTCGCGCCGGAACCTGGTGGAGCGTGCATGGATCAGACGCCCGGCGATGGCGCCGATCGCCTGCAGCGTGCGCAGCGGAAGGTGGGAAAGCAGCCGGAAGGCGGCGGTGGCCACCCGGCTCGCGAAGTCGGACATGGAAAAAAGCTGGATTCGCGAAAACGACAGGACGCGGTAGACTACTGTTTCCGCCGAGTTAAACGAGACAACTTGCAGGGCGGATTAAAAATACTGCTAAAGCGTCGCCTGCTCGCTTCCCGGGGCTGGTTCGACGAACCGCAACAGGGAAGTTACAAGGAGCAGGTGCATGTCAGAGTATTTCTTCACTTCGGAGTCGGTGTCCGAAGGCCACCCGGACAAGGTGTCCGACCAGATTTCCGACGCCATCCTCGACGCCATCCTGGCGCAGGACCCGACCGCCCGTGTCGCCGCCGAAACGCTGTGCAATACCGGCCTCGTCGTGCTTGCCGGTGAGATCACCACCACCGCCAACGTCGATTACATCCACGTCGCGCGCGACACGATCAAGCGCATCGGCTACGACAACACCGAATACGGCATCGACTACAAGGGCTGCGCCGTGCTGGTGGCCTACGACAAGCAGAGCCCGGACATCGCCCAGGGCGTCGACCGCGCCAGCGACGACTACCTGAACCAGGGCGCTGGCGACCAGGGCCTGATGTTCGGCTACGCCTGCGACGAAACGCCGGTGCTGATGCCGCTGGCGCTGCACCTGTCGCACCGTCTGGTCGAGCGCCAGGCCCACCTGCGCAAGGACGGCCGCCTGCCGTGGCTGCGCCCGGACGCCAAGAGCCAGGTCACCATCCGCTACGTCGACGGCAAGCCGGAGCGCATCGACACCGTGGTGCTGTCCACCCAGCACGCACCGGACATGTCGCTCGAAGCGATCCGCGAAGCGGTGATCGAGGACATCATCAAGCCGGTGCTGCCGCCGGAACTGGTCAAGGGCGAAATCAAGTATCTGGTTAACCCGACCGGCCGCTTCGTCATCGGCGGCCCGCAGGGCGACTGCGGCCTGACCGGTCGCAAGATCATCGTCGACACCTACGGCGGTGCCGCACCGCACGGCGGCGGCGCTTTCTCCGGCAAGGATCCGTCCAAGGTCGACCGCTCGGCCGCCTACGCCGGCCGCTACGTGGCGAAGAACATCGTCGCCGCCGGCCTCGCGTCGAAGTGCCAGGTGCAGGTGAGCTACGCCATCGGCGTCGCCCAGCCGACCTCGGTCATGGTCGAAACCTTCGGTACCGGCAAGATTTCGAACGAAAAGCTGACCGAACTGGTGAAGCGCCACTTCGACCTGCGCCCGAAGGGCATCGTGCAGATGCTCGACCTGCTGCGCCCCATCTACCAGAAGACCGCCGCCTACGGCCACTTCGGCCGCGACGAGCCGGAATTCAGCTGGGAAGCGATCGACAAGGCAGCCGCACTGAGGGCCGACGCGGGTCTGTAAGCCAAACGCTGGTTCGGAAACAACGGAAGAAGGGCCGCTCACGCGGCCCTTTGCTTTCCCAAAACGCGTGACGGGCCGGACGGCTGGATTCAGCGCGTGCCCGGCATCGGAGGATCGAGTTTGGGTGCGACACCGTCTGCGACCCACGGGCCGGACGGAAACACTGCGGCTCTGACCTGCCCTTCGAATTGGGGATAGCGCTGTCCCAGCAGCGCAAGATCGCGCGACGCCGCGTTGACCAGACCGACATAGCCACCGCCGGTAATTTCGATCCCGAACACGTTCTCCCCGCGCTGGAGATGGCCGTGGAATGCACCGACGTAGATAACCTCGCCCGCACCGACCTCGAATTCAAGTGGCACCAGCGTGCCGCGCGGAAAGATGCGCAGGCCTGTTCCATTGGATATCTGCCAGTGCGTGAATCGATGCTTTCCGGGCGCCAGGGGCACCACGTGAAGAAAACCCTGCACATCCTCGAAATCGTTCGGGCGCCGAGGCATGACGATCGGCGTCTGACCGTTTGCCGACGACGCGACCACGCCGCCGCGCTCGATGCCACCGTCGAGATAGAGAATGGTCTGGTTCAGGTCGCCCCCCTTGATATCGTGCGCGACGGAAAATACCGCCACGCCGACCTTGGGGCTGGCATCCCACTTGAAATCCCTCGCAACTTGCGGCGCTGAGCATCCGACAAGGCCGAGCGTCAGAAACAGCAGCACGAACCGGATATTTCGCAGCATCATCGACGACCCCATGAAAAACCCTTTTGTCATGTATTGATCGTCATTGTGACATCAACCGCGACACGCCAGCCACACGAGACGCCGCCTACTCCACCGGATGCCGCCCCACGAACGCATCCACCGAGTTCTCGGCGATGCGCGTCCACAGGTGCTGTTCCGAGCGGAAGCGGTTCCACGGTTCGAACACCTTGCGGAACTGCGGGTTGGCGGCAGCAGTTTCCCGGTACAGCGCGAAGGCCTCTTTCTGCAGCGCGAGCAGGATGTCGCGCGAGAACATGCGCAGCTGGGCGCCGCCGTCGATCAGCTTCTTCATCGCCGCCGGGTTGCGTGCGTCGTAGCGCGCCTGCATGCCGATGTGGGCCGCCGCGCAGGCGGATTCGAGGATCTGCCGGTACTCGGCCGGCAGTGCGTCGTACGCCTGTCGATTGACGTAGATGGTGAGCTGCGGACCGGCTTCGGCCCAGCCCGGGTAGTAGTAATAAGGCGCGACCTTGTAGAAGCCCAGCTTGAGGTCGTCGTACGGGCCGACCCACTCGGCGGCGTCGATCGCACCTTTTTCCAGCGCCGGATAGACGTCGGCGCCCGGAATCTGCTGCGGCACCACGCCCAGCCGCGACACCACCTGGCCCGCGTAGCCGCCTATGCGCATCTTCAGGCCCTTGAGGTCGGCCACGCTGCGGATTTCGCGGCGAAACCAGCCGCCCATCTGCGCGCCGGTATTTCCGCAGGGAAAATTGACGATGTTGTAGCCGGCGAACAGTTCGCGCATCAGCGCCATGCCGCCGCCATCGACCAGCCAGGCGGACTGCTGCCTGCTGTTCAGGCCGAAGGGCATGGCGCAGTCGAAGGCGAAGGTGGGGTCCTTGCCGATGTAGTAGTAGGACGCCGAATGGCCGCACTCGACCGTGCCTTCGCGCACCGCGTCGAGCACGCCGAAGGGCGGCACCAGTTCGTTGGCCGCGAAGACCTGTATCTGGAAGCGGCCGCCAGTGGCGGCACTGACCTGCTGCGCCACCTGTTCGGCGGCGGCATACAGCGCATCGAGCGCCTTCGGGAAGCTCGACGCCAGCCGCCAGCGGATGGCTGGCAGGGCGCCGACGACCGCCGGCGCGCCGGCCAGACCGAGCAGCGGCGCTGCGCTCAGGAAGCCACGCCGACTGGTCATGCTCAGGCGCCGGCGATCCGCATGCGGTCGATCAGCACCGAGCCGCTCTGCTTCGAGCCGCGCACCAGCGCGTCGGCGCCGACTTCCTGTATGCCCATGAACATGTCGCGCAGATTGCCGGCGATGGTGATTTCCTGCACCGGGTAGGCGATTTCGCCGTTCTCGATCCAGTAGCCGGCGGCGCCGCGCGAATAGTCACCGGTCACGTAATTGACGCCGTGGCCCAGCAGTTCCGTCACCAGCAGACCGCGCTTGATGCCGCGGATCAGCTCTTCCAGGCTCTTCCTGCCCGACTGCAGGATGAGGTTGTGCGAGCCGCCTGCGTTGCCGGTGGTTTCCATGCCCAGCTTGCGCGCCGAATAGGTGCTCAGGAAATAGCCGTTCAGCACGCCACCCTGCACCACTTCGCGGTCGCGCGTCGCCACTCCGTCGTCGTCGAACATGCCGGAGCCCATCGCGCCCGGCAGGTGCGGCCGCTCGGAAATGTTGATGTGCTTCGGAAAGATCTGCTTGCCCAGGCTGTCGAGCAGGAAGGAGGACTTGCGGTACAGCGCGCCGCCGCTGGTCGCCTGCACGAAATGGCCGAGCAGGCCGATCGCCAGCGGCGCCTCGAACAGCACCGGCACGCGCGTCGTCTTGACGCGGCGGGCACCCAGACGCGACAGCGCGCGGCGCGCGGCGTAATCGCCGATCGCCTCCGGCGCCGGCAGGTCGCGTGCATTGCGGCGGCTGCCGTACCAGTCTTCGCGCTGCATGCCGTCGCCCTCGCCGGCGATGACCGAGCAGCTGATGTACTGCCGCGTGCTGGCGTAGCCGGCCATGAAGCCCAGGCTGTTGGCGGAAATGAACTGCGACTGCTGGGCCGACACCGAGGCGCCCTCGGAATTGCGGATGTCGGGCGACACGCCGAAGGCAGCGTCCTCGCAGCGCCGCGCCAGATCGATCGCCTGCTCGACCGGCAGTTCCCACGGATGGAACAGGTCGAGGTCGCGGAACTCGGTGGCCAGCAGCGACTTGTCCGGCAGGCCGGCCGCGTCGTCCTCGGCGGTGAAGCGGGCGATCGACAGCGCGGCATCGACGGTGGCGCGCATCGCATCCAGCGAAAAGTCGCTGGAACTGGCGTAGCCGCGGCGCTGGCCGACATAGACGGTGACGCCGATGCCCTTGTCGCGGTTGTACTCGATGGTTTCGACCTCGCCGCGGCGCACGGTGACCGACTGGCCGAAGCCTTCGGACACGTCGACTTCGGCGGCAGTCGCGCCACCGGCGCGGGCATGATCAATGAGCTGTTGCGCGATGTCGCGCATGCTGGCGTCGGTATAGCTGAAACCCTGTCGGGACATGGCGGATTCGTGGTCGGGCAAAGGCTGCAATAATAGCCGCTTGCCACGCTCTGCCCCGTCCTCTGTATCCCAATGCGCCCCAAATCAATTTCCACCACCGAAAACCCCGACGATCAGGATCTGCCGGACCGTCCCAGCAAGAGCCAGCGGAAGCGCGACGCCCATGTGCTGCAGGACATCGGTACGCAGCTGGTCGCGCTGTCGGCCGAACAGATCAAGCGCATCGACATGCCGGAAAACCTGCGCACCGCGATTACCGAGGCCCAGCGCACCCGCAGCCACGAAGGCCTGCGCCGGCAGATGCAGTACGTCGGCAAGGTGATGCGCGGCATCGACACGGCGCCTTTGACCGAAGCGCTGGACGCCATCCACGGCCGGTCCGCCCGCGCGGTCGCGCGCGAACAGATGCTGGAGCGCATGCGCGAGCGGCTGATCGCCGACGAACTCGTGCTGGGCGACATCGCCGCCCAGTGGCCGGGCGCCGACCTGACCCATCTGCGCACACTGCGTCGCAACGTGCTGCGCGAACGCGAACTGAACAAGCCGCCGCGCGCGTTCCGCGAAATCTTCCGCGTGCTGCGCCAGCTCGACAACGCGCAGAGCGGCGAAGACGACATCGAACCCGAACAGGACGAGAACGACGATGAGTGACACACAGGATCTGCTGACGGTCGGCCTGGTTTCCGTTTCCGACCGTGCGTCGAGCGGCGTCTATCAGGACCAGGGCATCCCGGCGCTGAAGGACTGGCTGTCGGCCGCGCTGAAGAACCCGGTGCTGTTCGAAACGCGGCTGATCCCGGACGAACAGCCGCAGATCGAGGCGACGCTGATCGAACTGTGCGACAGCGCCGGCTGCGATCTGGTGCTGACCACCGGCGGCACCGGCCCCGCCCCGCGCGACGTGACGCCGGACGCCACCGTCGCCGTGGCACACCGGGTGATGCCCGGCTTCGGCGAACAGATGCGCCAGATCAGCCTGCGCTTCGTACCGACCGCCATCCTGTCGCGGCAGACCGGCGTGATCCGCGGCAAGACGCTCATCCTCAACCTGCCGGGCCAGCCGAAGTCGATCAAGGAAACGCTGGAAGGCGTCAAGGACGCCGACGGCAGCCAGCTCGTGCCTGGCATCTTCGCCGCGGTGCCCTACTGCATCGACCTGATAGGCGGGCCCTACATCGAGACAGACGAAAGCGTCGTGAAGGCCTTCCGCCCGAAATCGGCAATCCGCGCCGCGAAAACCTGAGCTCGCCGAGCCGCAGCGGCCGCGAGTCGCGCCCCCTTGTGGGAGCGGCCTTGGCCGCGACACGGCTACTGCAGTCCGCCGGCTTCGCTGCAGGCTGCCGTCGGGGTCAGAAGACCCCTCCCACAAAACCCCGGCCCAGGTTCCGGCCGCCGGTCTGGCGCACCTCCCCTGTGGGAGCGGCCTCGGCCGCGACACGGCCACTGCAGTCGGCCGGCTTCGATGCAGGCCGCTGTCGGGGCCAGAAGACCCCTCCCACAGAACCCAAGCCCAAGCTCTGGCCGCAGGTCTGGCGCAACTCTCTTGTGGGAGCGGCCTCGGCCGCGACGCAGCCGCCGCAGCCCGTCGGCTTCGATGCAGGCCGCTGTCGGGGTCAGAAGACCCCTCCCACAGAACCCCGGCCTGGGCTCAGGTCAATGTCGGGATCAGAGGGCCCCTCCCAACGAATTCCACGGCCAGTCCTCCGCCAAACCCGTCCTTACCGCACCAGAAACGGCAGATTGGCGGTCGCCACCTTGCCGATCCGGTCTGTCACCGTAATGAACAGCCGGTAGGCGCCGGGCACGTCCGGGGCGACGAAGCGCACGCTGCGCGCGTCGGCATGCAGCAGGCGCACCGGGATGCGCGGCGGCACGGCCTCTTCGTCACCGCCGAGGCGCAGATCGGTCGCTTCGGCCCACACCGTCCATTCGGTCGTCAGCACCGAACCATCGGACGACTGCGCATCGACGCCCGCCGACACCTCGCCCCCCGCCCGGAACTCATCGGCCGCGATACCGATGCCGAGGATGCGCGGCGCCGCGGCCGTCGGCGGGCGTCCCCAGGCGACCGCCAGCGCGTCGGTCATCGCGGTCGGCCTGCCGACGTCGAGCAGGCTGTGCCAGGTGGCGGTCTGTTCCTGCTTCTCGCCCCACAGGAAGGGAAAGGCGGCGACGATCTGCGGCTGCCCGGCGACGAAAGCCAGCGCGTCGCGGAAGAAATCCGCCTTCTGCGTGCTGGTCAGCTCCACCGGCGCGCCCCAGGATTTGCGCCCGGCCTGCCACTGACCGAGCGGACCCAGCTCGGTCACCAGCACCGGCTTCGCGATGCCCAGCCGCTGCAGCCGGGCCGGCAGTTCGAAGATGGAACCGCCATACAGGTTCAGTCCCAGCATATCGACATCGGGGCAGCAGCCGGCAAGCGGCGCGAGCCAGGCGTCGCTGTTGTCGGCAACCACCATGACGGTCGGGTGCTTCGCGTCGAGCGCCTTCACCAGCGCGGCGACGCGGTTCACTTCGTTCCACAGCGGTCGCGGATCGCCGACGCCGGTCTCGATCTCGTTGCCGATCCCCCAGGCGAGCAGCGCCGGGTGCTCACGGTAGCGCCGCACGAAATCCGCGATCCGTGCGTCCTGGGCGGCGACGAGCCGAGCGTCGCGGTAGTTGAAGCCGTGCCGCGGATGACCGAGCCACAGCCCCATCACCACCTTCATGCCCATCGTCTGCGCTGCATCCAGCACCCAGGCGTCGCTCTCGCGATAGACGCGCACCACGCGCGCGCCGGCATCGGCCAGCTTCTGCAGCGCCACGCGGTCACCCTCGAAGGCAGCGCCCTGCCAGGCGGGGTCGGCGGCGCGGCTGGGCAGCGGCAGGCACAGCAGTGCGACGAGCGTGAGCAGGGTCAGTACACGGGAGGGTTCACGGAATGCCATATATATATGCACGACACCGCCTGCTGGCGGCCACGAAGCTGAGAGGCGCGTGGCCGTCCAGTGTTCCCGCCGATGCTCTCAGGCGGGCTGGGTCAGTGTCATCAGGATGTCCGCATACCAGGCGCAGTTCAGCCCCAGCGCCTCGTCCAGCTTGAGGTCGCGCGTGCCGACGTCGAGCCGTGCGGAGTGCACGCCGAGCAGCATCCACGGCAGGTCGCCCAGCGTGGCAGGGTCGTCGGGCACGCGCATCACCACCGGTGCGCCGCTGATGCCGCGGTGGGTGCGGGCGTCGGTCAGGAAGTAGCCTTCGCCCTGGAAGCGCAGACCGAAAGACGAGGCGATGCCGGCCTGACGCACCACCGGCATGTGGTGCAGCGTGTCGTGGAAGCCGAGCGGGAAACCGACCACCAGCAGCGAACTGCCGACTTCGATGCGGTCGAGGTCGGCCGACAGGTGAGCCGGCGTGAAGGCGCGCCAGACGGCGGTCGGCGGCAGCGCGGCGCGGTCCAGTTCGATCAGCGCGACGTCGATGGCACCGGCACGGTCGGCGCCCTGGCGCCACAGGCTCTTGCCGTTGCGATAGAGCGGGATCGAGAAGCCGGTGGAGCGCGCCATGTTGGCGGCGTCGATGTGCAGTTCGATTTCGATGCGGTCGGGAAAGTGACGACTCGGCTGATCGACCAGCACGTGGCGACTGGTGACCAGGTAGAGTCGCCCGTCGCGTTCGAAGAAGAAGCCGCTGGCGTTGGTGAGCGCGCGTGCGCCATCGAACGTGCAGATGCGCGCGGCGACGAGCAGAATGGGTTCTATCATCGGATTCGGCGGCATGAAACGGCCCTCATTGTGATCGCCTTCCGCAGATATACCGACAGAAAGCCCGTTTTCGGTGCATAGTGTCGGCCGGCGCCGCACGGTTTTCACCGATTCCGGCCGCGTCGTCACTGCAGTTTTCCGGTTTCCTTCTCGCGCAGACCCCGTCGTCGGCGACCCGAATCCAGTCGCATCCCAAAGCGATCCCGCAGTCAGTCCTGCTGACGTTCCACGGCCCGCGCGCCTGCGGCCCGGCGTCCACTTTTCACGCCCACCCCGGGAGAGCCGCAATGGCCAAGGAAGAACTGATCGACATGAACGGCGTAGTGACGGAAGTCCTGCCCGATTCGCGCTACCGCGTCACGCTGGAGAACGGCCACATGGTGGTCGCCTACACCTGCGGCAAGATGCGCAAGCACCACATCCGCATCATCGCCGGCGACAAGGTGTCGCTGGAAATGTCGCCCTACGACTTCAGCAAGGGGCGCATCACTTTCCGTCACATCGAAGGCCGTGGCGCAGCGTCCGCACCGGTACGCCGCACGCATTGAGTCCCTGCTGCGCGGTCAGCGTCCGCGCATCTTGCGGCGCTTTTCGTGCAGTTCCTGCGCCTCGACCGACATCGTTGCGGTCGGCCGCGCCAGCAGCCGGGCGAGCCCGATCGGCTCACCGGTGAATTCGCACCAGCCATAACTGCCGTCGTCGATGCGCGCCAGCGCCTCGTCTATCGTGTGCAGGTGCTTGCGTTCGCGATCGCGAACGCGCAATTCCAGGGAATGATCCTCCTCCAGCGACGCGCGGTCCGACGGGTCGGGCGTGCGCTCGAACTCGTGCAGGTGCTGCGTCGTTTCGTGCGCAGACTGCAGCAGCGCGTCGCGCTCGGCGAGCAATCGCTGCCGGAAGAAGGCGAGTTGCTCCGGCGACATGTACTCCGACGGCGGGGATGCGAGCAGGCGGGCTTCGACGTCCGCCTCGGCAAGGAGGGTAGCGCTCATGGTACGGGCCTTCCGGGTGAGCGGTGGATGGGCGCACGCAGCGGTGCGTGCCCGCCGGCCGCCGCAGGAATCGGCGATCCGGTGCGCTAAAGATACACGTCCCGGATGACGGCGGTGCGCACAACTTTTCCCGCTGCCGAAGAATACCGCCCGCCCGCGCCCGGCAGCGATTGACAGGGCCGGCGTCGCCGACGCAAGGTATGCGCCCCGCGATGCCCCGCCCACACCTGTGCTCAGACTTCTCCACACCGCCGACTGGCAGATCGGCCGACAGTACGGACAATTCGACGCCGACGAGGCGGCGCTGCTGGCCGAAGCCCGCATCACAGCGGTTGAGCGGCTGGCGGCGCTGGCGACCGAGCAGCGCGTCGATCTGGTGCTGGTCGCCGGCGACGTGTTCGACGCCCAGGGCATCGCCGACAAGACGGTGCTGCGGCTGTTCAACGCGACGCGCGCGCATGCCGGCCCGTGGGTCATGATTCCGGGCAATCACGACGCCGCGCTCAGCGAGTCGGTGTGGACGCGCGCGCAGCGGCTCAACGCGGTGCCCGACAACGTGCACCTGTGCCTGCGCCCCGAGCCGCTGCAGTTCGACGGGCTGAACGCCGTCGTGCTGCCGGCACCGCTGACCCAGCGCCACACCTACAACGACCTGACCGACTGGTTCGCCGCTGCCGAAACGCCGGCCGCTGCGTTCCGCATTGGCATCGCGCACGGGGCGGTGCAGGGCCTGCTGGCCGAAGGCATCGATTCGGCCAACCCGATTGCCGCTGACCGCGCCGTCCAGGCGCGGCTGGACTATCTCGCGCTCGGCGACTGGCACGGCTGCCGTCAGGTCGATGCGCGCTGCTGGTACAGCGGCACGCCGGAAACCGACCGCTTCCGCAACAACGATTCCGGCCGCGCGCTCATCGTCGACATCGATGCGCCGGGCGCGGTGCCGCGGGTAACGCCGGTGGATACCGGCCGCTACCGCTGGCGCAGCGAGACCGCGACGCTGCAGGTGGCGAGCGACGTCGATGCGCTGTGTGCGCTGCTCGGCGCGCTCGCAGCGGACGACGTGCTGCAGCTCGACATCGATGGCCGCACCGACCTCGACGGCCTGAAGCGCATCGGCGATGCGATCACGCAGGCGCGCGGCCGCGCGCGTGCCGTGCTGGCCGAGCTCGACCGCGTGCGCATCGAACCGACCGCCGACGACCTCGAACAACTGGCCGCCGAAGGCTATCTGGGCGAGGTGATCGCTGATCTGCGCGCCGCGCAGGACAGCGCCGACGGCGACACCGCGCGCGACGCGCTGGTGCTGCTGGCCGGCCTGCTCGATGCACGCCGCGCGGGAGTGGTGCGATGAAGATCAGCCGCCTGCGCGTCGACCAGTTCCGTCGCTTCCGCCAGCCCTTCGAACTGCGCGACCTCGACCCCGGCCTCAATCTGTTCGTCGGCCCCAACGAAGCCGGCAAGAGCACGCTGGTCGCCGCGCTGCGCGCCGCCTTCTTCGAGCGCCACCGCTCCGGCACGGTCGAGCATCTCCGTCCCTGGGGCGATGCCAGTGCCGCGCCCGAAGTCGAACTGGATTTCGAACTCAACGGCACGCCCTGCCGCCTGAGCAAGCGCTTCCTCGGCAAGAAGCGCTGCACGCTGCAGTTCGGCACGCGAACCTACGACGGCGCCGAAGCCGAGGACTTCATCGCCGAACAGCTCGGCTTCGCCTTCGCCGCCAAAGGGTCGAGCAAGGCCGAGCACTGGGGCATCCCCGGCCTGCTGTGGATGGAACAGGGCAGCGCGCAGGACATCCGCGCCGCCGTCACGCACGCCACCGATCACCTGCGCACCGCGCTGAACGCCTCGCTCGGCGAGATCGCCGGCGGCGACGGCGACGACGTGACGAACGAGGTGGAGCGGCTGCGCAACGAATTGCTGACGCCGTCCTCCGATCGTCCGCGCGGCGCCTATGCCGAAGCGCTGCAGGCAGAGCAGTCGCTGCGCGAGGCGCTGGCGAAAGTGGACGACGATCTGCTCGCCTTCCGCCAGAAGGTGGACCGGCTGGCACAACTGCGCCGCGAGCACGACGCCGACGCCGCACAGCGGCCATGGGAGGACCTGCGCGCGCGGGCTGCCGCTGCAGCAGCCGCACTGCGCGAAGCGCAGTCGCTGCAGGAACGTCTGCACGTCGAGAAGCGCTCGGCGCAATCACTGCAGGAACGCGCCGATCTGTTGCGTCAGCAGCTCGACCGCTGGGCGGCCGAGGCGAGCGACGCGCAGTCGCGTGCCGAGGCCGTGACAACCGCGCAGCGCGCGCTCGACGACGCACTCGCGCTCGCCACGCCCTGGCAGCAGCGCGAACGCGATGCGCAGACGCAACACGACGCGGCCCGCCGTACGCTGGCGCTGACGCGCGCACGCGACAACCGGCGCGCGCTGGTGCGCGATCTGGACGAACTCCGCCACAAGGGCGAAACGCTGGCCGCCACGCTGGCGCAGGCCGAAGCCGAACAGGCGCGCCAGCTCGCCCTGCAGGCCGAAGTGGCGGCCTGCGAAATCAGGGCCGGCGATCTGAACGCACTGCGCGATCAGGCGCGGCAGCTGCGCGAACTGGACATCCGGCGCACGGCGATCGCCACCCGGCTGCGCTTCGCACTCGAAGCCGGACGCGAACTGCGCATCGGCGACGCCGTGCTCAGCGGCGACGGCGAGCGCCTGCTGCTCGACGCCACCACGCTGACGCTGCCCGGCTACGGCCGGCTGCGCATCGAACCGGGCGGCGGCGACCTCGCCGCGCTGGCGCGCGAAGCGGCCGAACTGCAGGACCGCCACGCCAGTGCGCTGGCCCGGCTCGGCCTCGCCTCGCTCGACGCCGCCGAGGCGCGCCAGCAGCAGCACGCGCACAAGCTGTCCGACCTGAAGGCGGCGCAGGCGACGCTGAAAGCGCTGGCGCCACAGGGCGTCGATGCGCTGCGCGCCGAAGGCGCCGCGCTCGCCGGCCGTGCGGCCGAACTGAGGCAGCGACTGACGGCGCAGGCGGAAGAAGGCGACGACGCGCTGCCGCCGGTCGCCGAAGCAGAGGCGGCCGAAGACACCGCGCGTCGCGCGCTGGCCGAGGCAACGCGTCGCCTGGCCGACGCGCGCAATGGCTGCACGGCGGCGCAGGCAGCGCTGGAAGCCGCGCAACGCGAGCTGACCGCAGCCCGCGCCCGGCTCGACGACCCGGCGCGCGCGCAACAACTGGCCGACACCCGCGTCGCGCTGACCGACGCACTGGCGCAGCAGGAAGCGGCCGCGCTGCGCATCGACGAACTCGCGCGCCAGCTCGACGCCGCCCGCCCGCAGGCACTGGCGCAGGACGTCGAGCGCTACACGCGCAGCGCCGAGCAGATCGAGCGCAGCTTCGCGCAGCGGCGCGACGCGCTCACCGTGCTCGAAGTCGAACTGCAGGCGGCCGGCGCGCAGGGCCTGGACGAACGCCGCGCCGGGCTGGCGCGCGACCACGCCGCCGCCGAGCGCCGCGCCGGCCAGCTGGCACGCCGTGCCCGCGCACTCGACCTGCTGCTGCGCAAGTTGCGCGACAAGCGGCACGCGCTGACCCAGCGGCTGCAGGCGCCGCTGCAGGCGCATCTGAACCACTATCTCGGTCTGCTCTTCCCGGGTGCGCGCATCGCCCTCGACGACAGCCTGAGCCCCGGCCCGCTGACGCGCGACAGCGCCGCCGGCAGCGAAAGCGGCGAGGTCGACGAACTGAGCTTCGGCGCGCGCGAACAGATGGGCGTGATCGCCCGCCTCGCCTATGCCGATCTGCTGAAGGCGGCCGGCAAGCCGACGCTCATCATCCTCGACGACGCGCTGGTGCACAGCGACGACGCACGCCTGGAGCGCATGAAGCGCGTGCTGTTCGACGCCGCGCGGCGCCACCAGGTATTGCTGTTCACCTGTCATCCGGACAAGTGGCGCGACATGGGCGTGCCGGTGCGCACACTGGAGACCGCTTTGTAAGCGGGGTTTGCCTCACGGGCAGACGGCGGAACTGCATGCGCGGCGCCGGATCGGAGCAGCATTGCCGCCAACCGACGGAGTGCCGATGAATCCCGACAACGCCCTGCTCACCATTGCCCTATTCGCCGCCTTCGCCGACGGTGTCAAGGACGACCGCGAGCGCGAACACGTGCGCCGCTTTGCCGAATCGCTCGGCGCGCAGGCGCCCGACCTGCCGCGCCTCTACCAGGACGTGCTGCTCAAGCGCGTCACGCTGCGCGACGCGACCTCGGCGCTGGGCGATCTCGGCCAGCGCCAGTTCGCCTACGAAATGGCACTGTGCATCTGCGACGCCGACGGTCGCCAGTGCGACACCGAACGCACCTTCCTCGCCGACCTGAAGCGCCAGCTCTGCCTCGACGGCGACGCCCAGGTGGCCGACGCCGAAAGCAAGGCGGACGCGCTGGCCAATCTCGACGAGTACGCACCTGCCGCGGTCACCGCACCCGCAGCCGTCACCGCATCTGTCGCGGCCGCGCAGCCGGCGCCATCAGACGCCGAACTCGACAAGACCATCCTGAACTACGCCATCCTGAATGGCGCGCTTGAACTGCTGCCGCAGACCTGGGCATCGGTCGCCATCATTCCGCTGCAGATCAAGATGGTCTATCGCATCGGCCGCGCGCACGGCTACGAACTCGACCAGGGCCACATCAAGGAATTCCTCGCCACGGTCGGCGTCGGCCTCACCTCGCAATACCTGGAGCAGCTCGGCCGCAAGCTGCTGGGCGGCTTGCTTGGCAAGATGGCCGGCAAGACGGTCGGTGGTCTCGGCCGCGCCGCCACCGGCATGGCCTTCTCGTTCGCCAGCACCTACGCGCTCGGTCACATCGCCAAACGCTATTACGCCGGCGGCCGGCAGATGAGCGCAGCGGCGCTGCAACAGGGCTTCCAGCAGATGCTTGAACCGGCGAAGAAGCTGCAGGCGGACTACCTGCCGCAGATGCGCCAGCGCGCATCCGGCCTGGACGCCGGGCAGATCATGGCGATGGTGCGCGGCGGCTGAGCGTGACCGGTCGGTTTGCGCTGGCGCAACGGGCCTGACGCAACGGCAGTGCACAATGGCGGTCCCCGCGGTCCGCGGGCGATAAACCGATCATGAATGGGTAGGCCGTGAGTTCACTTCCGAAATGTCCGCAGTGCAGTTCCGAATACACCTACGAGGACGGCAGCATGTACGTCTGTCCGGAATGCGCGCACGAGTGGCCGCAGCAGGCCGCCGATCAGGCGCGCGTCGTGAAGGACGCCTACGGCAACGTGCTGACCGACGGCGACAGCGTCACGCTGATCAAGGACCTGAAGGTGAAGGGCTCGTCGTCGGTGCTGAAGGTGGGCACCAAGGTGAAGTCCATCCGCCTGGTCGAAGGCGACCACGACATCGACTGCCGCATCGACGGCTTCGGTGCGATGCAGCTGAAGTCGGAGTTCGTGAAGAAGGCCTGATACGGTCGGCACTCAGCGTGGCGCGCCGTGCTCAAGACCGCAGCCCGATGACGCGTTTCAACGACGGCGCCGAGCGACGAGCAGCCCGAGTCCAGTAAGCCAAAGAAGCGCTTGCTGCGGTTCGGGGACCGGCGTCACGCTGACGTTGTCGATGAAACCTAGCATGGAGTACTCGACGCGCCCCGCGGTCGCGGTCGCGGCGACCCAGTCGGCTGCGAGCAGGTAATCGGCGTGGCTGGCGAAATCTGCTTCATCAAGCGATATCTGGGCGGTCGCGCCCCACGTCAGCCCGACGAGACTGGTGCCGATGAACGCACTGCTGTCGATGGCCGTCGGCCAGTTCGGGCCGTCGAAGGCCGCTCCAGATTCGTCACGCAGCAGCACGCCGAAATTCCAGAACTGAAGCGCACTGTAGTGCAGCGTAACGGTAAGGCTCTCAAGCTGTGGCGCGTTCTCGTACCACTCCAGCACGGGCGCCAGATCAATGCGAACGTCGGTCGGGGCGTCGAAAGCGAAATCCAGGGCGGGAACGGGAGAGTAACCGGGGCTCAAGGCGCTCAGCGTATCTCCACCCACTTCCGGCGCACCGTCCGTGAGCACGACCTCGAGATTGTTGCTGCTTGCCTGGACGAGCTGTCCGTTGCGCAGCAGATCGATGGCGAGCTGTCCGCTGTAGCGTGCGAATCCCTCACCGATCTCGACAGGGGAAAGCGCTGTGTCGTGGCCTACCCTACCCGCCAATGTAGTGTTCTCCGCGAGAAACGCATCGAACAGGCTGGGGAGCGGCTGGTTGAACGCGCGGTACAGCGCGTTGCCCGCGTTGTCGGTCACTACGGCCATCAACCCTTGATTCGCGGGATGGAAGGCCGTGAAGCTCAAGGACTGGGTGGCGGCCACTACCGGCGCGGTCAATACGGAAGCCGCCACGGCGGCGCTGGCTATCAGGGCTGTGCGGAAGCTCATCGGCTGGCGAAATCGTAATGAATGACGGGTGGGCAGTTAGCAAGAAGCGCGCCCTTCTCCGCAGGCCTTTGACACGAAAGGCAATGCGGATAGGGTGGAGCCGGATTGACCAACGCGGTGTAAGAACTTCCGACACCCTTCGGTCTGAAAGCACGTCGACAGGTCTCCAGGCTCAGAAGCGCTCCACCTCGACCTTCACGTCGTCGATCGCCAGACCGTGATCGAAGCTGTAGTGGTTGCGCACCGCCCAGCGCAGCCACAGGCGGCCGCCGGCCGTCCATGCCGGCGTGATGATGCCGCCGAGCGCCTGTTTCGCCAGCGGGTCGCGGCCGAAGACCGGTGCACCGCTCGGCGTCACGATCAGCGGCGACGGCGATTCGAAGTCGAAGCCGGCGCCCGGGCGCACCCAGTCGACATGGCCGAATTCTTCGCCGACGCCGTACTCGAACACCAGCAAGTTCAGGTCGTCGCTGGCGCCCTGCCGCCACTGCTGACCTTCGAACGCGACGCGCACCCCGTCGATGGTGCGAGCACCCGCGTTGCGGAAGGACACGGCGATGTAGCCCGCGAGCTGACCGGAGGCAGGCGTGCCGAAGTAGCTGCCTCCGGTGCCGACCGCGCCGAGCGCGCGGTTGGAGTCGCCTTCGAGGCCGTAGCTGTAGAAGCTGCCGCCGGCATCGTCACCGGTGTCGCCGCGGTATGTCGGCGTCACCAGCGGCTGTTCGACGAAGTTGAGCAGGCGCCAGCCGGGCAGCGTGTCGTTGTCGCGCCAGTCGAAGGCGCGGCTGGTGGCGCCCAGCGTGTCGAAGTCCTGCACGTAGACGAAGCGCCCGGTGGCGTCCGGCGCCACCGCGATGTCGGCCGCGGCCGGCAGCGCAGCGGCGCCGAGTGCGGCGGCGAGCAGACAAGCGCGTATCGAAATCATCGCCACCGTCCGCTCAGGCGCGCTTGCGGCGTGCGGCTGCGCCGACGATGCCGAGGCCGGCGGCCAGCAGCGCGATCGAGGCCGGTTCCGGCACCGCCGGGATGGCGACGCTCAGCGACACGTTGTCGATGGCCAGACCGTGGTCGAAGCCGGCGCTGTTGTAGTCGATCCAGGTGATCCACAGCGTCTGGCCGGCTTCCCATTCGAGCGCGATATCGCCGCCGCGCAGCACGGCATTGGCGTTGCCGTCAGTGGCGAAACCGGCGGTCGAGGCGGCGTTGGTCACCGTCGAGTTGTACTTGAACGCGCTGCCCGGATTGATCCAGGTGCCCACGCTGGCAAAGCTGTCGCCGAAGCCGTAGCGGAAGTCCAGCGTGTCGCTGCCTTGATTGGATTCGCCGACGCGCCATTGCTCGGCGTCCCAGAACACGCTGACACCTTCAATGGTGGCGCCGCTGTCGTTGCGGAAGGCGGCCGCGGCATAGCCGGACAGCGCGCTGGAGGCCGGCGAACCCCAGTAGGCGCCGCCGGAGCCGAGTGCGCCGAGCGCGCGGTCGCTGTCGCCGTTCTGGCCGTAGCTGTAGAAGTAGCCGCCGGCGTCGCTGCCGTTACCGGCGCGGTAGAAGGTCTTGGCGACCTTGGCCGAGTCGAACAGCGACCAGCCGCCGATGGTGGCGTCATTGCTCCACGCGACGTTGCTGCTGCCGTTGGCGGAGGCCAGCGTGTCGAAGTCCTGGAAGTACTCGAAGCTGTCGAACAGGCCGGAAGCGTCGCGTTCGAGCGTGACGCTGATGGCGGCCTGGGCCGGGACGGCGAGAGCGGCGAAGGCAACGGCGAGAGCGGTGGCGAGGGTGCGGTGGATCATGGTGAGGTTCTCCGTAAGGTGCGGTGGGTTCGGATTCAGGCGAGCGGCAACAGCGCGCGCTGGGCGCTGCCGGGCAGCGTGCGTACGGTGGCGCCTTCGCTGAGCGTGTACTGGCGGGACTTGACGGTGCTGACGAAGTACCAGGTGGAGCGGCACTCATCGCGCGTGGCGGTCAGCACCATGAAGCCGCGGTGACCGGTTTCGGCGTACTTGAGGTCGGGAATGTTGTCGACCATCCATTGCGCAACGACCTCGGGCGCGTCGGTGCGGCGGCTGACTTCCATGCCGGGCGAGGACACGCCGGGTGTGGCGAACTCGACGCCGATGCGGTTGCCGGCGGCGTCGACCAGGTCACTCGCCCAGGCGTTGTGCGTGTCGCCTGCGACCACGACCAGGTTCTTGTCGAGCCGGCGCGCAGCGGCGTAGACCGCCTCGCGCGCCGCTTCATAGCCGCCCCAGGCGTCGGTGCTGCGCGGGATCGACGGCTGGCCGAGGATGTAGCGCTCGGCACGGGTGAGCGCGTCGGGCTGCGTCGCCGCCTTGTCGTTCAGTGCCATCCAGTTGGAGATCGAGATCTGGTCCAGCGCGATGGCAGCCGGAATTTCGGCGCGCGCCATCAGCACCTGCTGGCCAAGTACCTGCCAGGTCGCGGTCGAGTCGGCCATCTGCTGTTCCAGCCACGCCTGTTGCACGCTGCCCAGCATCTGCCGGCTGTCGGCGCCGATCGCCGCGCGCAATGCGTCGGCATCGATGCCGTCGGGACCGACGAAATCGCCGAAGGCGAGCTGTTCGGTGCGCGCCAGCAGGCGGGTTTCCAGCATGTGCAGCGACAGCAGATCGCCGAAGTCGAAGGAGCGGTAAATGCGGCGCAGGTCGGCGGTGTCGGGCGTACGCACCGGCAGCCACTCGTGATAGGCCTTCAGCGCCGCCGCGCGGCGGTCGGCGTAGGGCCCTTCGGTGGCCGGCGTGTGATTGGCGGCGCCCGACACGAAGGTGTTGTTGCACACCTCGTGATCGTCCCAGACCGCGATCAGCGGCACCGCGGCGGTCAGTGCCTGCAGGCCGGGGTCACCGCGGTACAGCGCGTGACGGGTGCGGTAGTCGGCCAGCGTGATGCATTCGCCCGCCGGCAGCACTTCGCGGCCGAGCGCTGCGGCGTCGTCGGTGGCATAGCCGCCGCGGCCGTATTCGTAGATGTAGTCGCCAAGATGCAGCGCCGCGTGCAGGTCGTCCATGCGCGCCGCTTCGGCGTAGGCGTGGAAGTAGCCGGCCGGGAAGTTTGAGCACGAGAACACCGCAAGCTTGACCTGGTCGACCGCGCCCTCGGGCAAGGTGCGCGTGCGGCCGACCGGCGAGCGCTGGCTGCCGTAGGTGAAGCGGTAGTGGTAGCGGGTGTCCGGGCGCAGGCCGTCGACGTCGATCTTGACCGTGAAGTCGCGCGTCGCATTGGTGCGGAACAGGCCGCTGCGCACGACACGGCTGAACGCGGCATCGGTTGCCACTTCCCAGAACACGCGCGGCTGGGCGTCGCCCGGCGCGGTGATGCGAGTCCACAGGATGACGCGTCGGGCCAGCGGATCGCCGCTGGCGATGCCGTGAACGAAGGGCGCGGCGGCGGCCTGCGCAGTCGAGCTGGAAAGAAGGGCCGGCGCGGCAAGCGCAGCGGCGCCGAGGGTGCCGATGAACTTGCGGCGGCTGGTCGGGGACGTGGTCATGTACGGTCGGCGCAATACGGAAATGCGAAGGCCGCACAGTGTTGTTTGCCGACATTACAGGCCGCATCTGCGCGACGCCGCCGCTCGTGGTCCGTTCAGACTATCGGCGGCGACGGCGCACATCGTTCACCCGGTTTGCGCAAATTGACCGAAAATCGTGCGCCGCATTGGCCGCCCGCGGTATTTTCCCGGTCATGGACAGACGACGCACCGCCCCACTCGAAGCCGTAATGGACCTCCTGCTCGACGCCGTATGCGTCGTGGACGAGTTCGGGCACTTCGTATTTGTCAGCGCAGCCTTCGAGCGCATCTTCGGCTACAGCTGCGACGAGGTGATCGGCCGCCGGATGATCGACCTGGTGCTGCCGGAAGACCGCGAACGCACGCTGCGCGCAGCGGCCGAAATCATGTCGGGCGACCCCAAGCTCAGCTTCGAGAACCGCTATGTGCGCAAGGACGGCGCCATCGTGCACATCCTGTGGTCGGCGCGCTGGTCGGAAAGCGAACGGCTGCGCGTGGCGATCGCGCACGACATCACCGCACGCCGGCGTGCCGGCGACATGCAGGCGGCGATGTACGCAATGTCCGAGGCGGCGCACGTGGCGACCGACCTGTTCGACCTGCTGGCACGCGCGCATCGCATCGTCGCCGACCTGCTGCCGGCCGAGCGCATGATGGTGGGCGTGCGCAACGAGATCGACGGCGCACTCAACATCGCCTACGCAGCCGACGCGCGCGGCGATCCGGTCGACGGCCTGCCGTCGCGCTGTATCGATTTCTGTGCCGACGTGGTGGCGCGCGGCGAAACCCGACTGATGGCCGGCGAACGCGGCGAAACCTGGCTCGGTGCGCCGCTGGTATCGGCCGACGGCTGCCTCGGCGCGCTGGCGTTGAAGCGCGCCCCCGGTGCTCCGGTGTTCACCGAGCGCGACCGCGAACTGCTTAACTTCGTCGCCACCCAGATCGCCACCGCGCTGGAGCGCATGCAACTGCAGACGCGCCTGCGCCGCATGGCGCAGTACGACGGTCTGACCGGCCTGCCTAACCGCGCGCTGCTGCACGACCGCATCGAAACGGGGATCGCCGCGGCGCGGCGCGCCAAGGGCCGGCTGGCCCTGCTCTATCTCGACCTCGACCGCTTCAAGGAAGTGAACGACACGCTGGGCCACGCCGCCGGCGACGTGCTGTTGCACGATGTCGCACAGCGCCTGCGCCACTGCGTGCGCGACGCCGACACGGTGGCGCGCATTGGCGGCGACGAGTTCGTCGTGCTGCTGGCCGACGTGCGCCGCATGGAGGACGCCGAGACGGTGGCCGACAAGATCCGCGATGTACTGGCCAGACCGGTGACGATGGACGGCCACGAACTCACGGTCGGCGCCAGCATCGGCATCGCCCGCTGGCCGGAGAACGGCGACAGCGCGAAGGATCTGCTGCTGATCGCCGACGCCGCGATGTACGCCGCCAAGCGGCGGCGCTGAACGCTGGCGCGCTCAAGCGCCGTCGTCGATGAACTGCAACCGCGCCAGTTGTGCGTACAGGCCATTGCGCGCCAGCAGTTCGGCGTGCGTGCCGGATTCGATCGCGTGACCGTGGTCGAGCACGATGATGCGGTCGGCGCGCTGTACGGTGGCCAGGCGGTGCGCCACCACCAGCGTGGTGCGGCTGGCCATCAGCGGTGCCAGCGCAGCCTGCACCATGCGCTCGCTTTCGGCATCGAGCGCCGAGGTGGCTTCGTCCAGCAGCAGGATGGGGCGGTCGGCCAAGATGGCGCGGGCGATCGCGATGCGCTGGCGCTGGCCGCCGGACAGCCGCACGCCGCGTTCGCCGAGCGGGCTGTCATAGCCGCCCGGAAGCTGGCGGATGAAGGCGTCGGCAAAGGCGGCCTCGCAGGCGGTGCGCACTTCATCGTCGCTCGCGTCCGGCCGCGCGTAGCGCACGTTGTCGGCCACGCTGGCGGCGAAGATGACGGCTTCCTGCGGCACCAGTGCGATGCGCGCGCGCACGGCGGCCGGGTCGGCCTGCGCCAGCGGCACGCCGTCGATCTCGACGCTGCCGGCCTGCGGATCGTAGAAGCGCAGCAGCAGCTGGAACAGCGTGGATTTGCCGGCGCCCGAGGGGCCGACCAGCGCCACCGTCTCGCCGGCGCGTACCGTCAGGTCGAAGCGGTCCAGCGCCGGAATGTCCGGCCGGCTCGGGTAGCAGAAGCGCACGCCGCGGAAGGCGATGTCGCCGCGCGCTGGCTGCGGCAGCGGCAGCGGGTCGGCCGGCGCCGCGATGTCCGGCTGCGTATCGAGCAGTTCGATCAGGCGCTCGGTGGCGCCGGCGGCGCGCTGCAGTTCGCCCCACACCTCGGACAGCGCGCCGACCGAACTGGCGACGATGGCGGCGTAGAACACGAAGGCCGACAGTTCGCCGGCGCTGAGCCGCCCGGCCAGCACGTCATGACCGCCCACCCACAGGATCAGGGCGACCGAGCCGAACACCAGCAGGATGACCATGACGATCATCACCGCCGTGTGGCGGTAGCGGCGCACGCCGGTGTCGAAGCTGCGCTCGACCAGCGCCGCGAAATGCGTGCGGTCGGCCGCCTCGTGACCGCAGGCCTGCACGATGCGGATGGCGTGCACGCTCTCGTCAACATGGGTGCCGAGGTCGGCCACCCGCGCCTGTCGCTCGCGCGACAGCCCGCGCACGCGGCGGCCGAAAATGACGATGGGCGCCACCACCACCGGCACGCCGGCCAGCACCAGCAGCGTCAGCCGGCCGCTGGTCAGCCCCAGCATGATCAGGCCGCCGGCCAGCATCAGCGTGTTGCGCAGTGCGATCGACAGCGTCGATCCGACCACGTTCTCGATCTGCGCGGTGTCGTTGGTCAGTCTGGAAATGACTTCGCCAGTACGCCCGGCCTCGAAGAAGGAGGGCGGCAGGGTCAGCAGGTGGGCATACACCTGGGTGCGCAGATCGGCCGCCACCCGTTCGCCCAGCCAGGACACGTTGTAGAAGCGCAGCCAGGTGGCGCCGGCCAGCAGCACGACCAGCCCCAGCGTGCCGGCCAGCGCGCGGTCCAGCCACTGCGGGTCGCCGGCGGCGAAACCCTGGTCGATCACGCTGCGCAAGCCCTGACCCAGCGCCAGCGCCGAACTGGCGGCCAGCACCAGACCGAGCGCCGCCAGCGCCAGACGGCCGCGGTGCGGCTTCACCAGTTCCCACATCACGTGCCGGGCACGACGTAAATCACTCACGCAGAATCATCCTTTTTGTTGTATATTCGCGCCCCTACCCAAGTGCGCGGGTGGCGAAATTGGTAGACGCGCTGTCTTGAGGGGGCAGTGCCGCAAGGCGTGAGAGTTCGAGTCTCTCTCCGCGCACCACACCTTCAGCACCTTCCGGTGCTCATCCCGAACCGTCCGGATCGGGAGAATCCCATGTCATTGAACCTGCCGCAGCTTACCGTGCTGCAGTGCGCTGCTGGCTGTCCGCGCGCTTTGTTACTATGCGCGTCGCAATTCCGAGCCAATCAACCCAAATCAAGACTTCCTGACAACGAGCGGGAGGCGGACGAGGTCGGAGAAGGAGACAGCGATGGCGTTGGACAAGGTCCTGCTGGGACGCTTGCTGCAGTTGAACGAACCGTGGACGGTACGCGATTTCCGTTTCGATCCGGGTGCCCGCCGCATCGATGCATGGATAGGCCTCGAAGTTCAGCGCGGCTGGTTCGGCCTGGCGCGCAAGCAGGAGCCGGAGGCGGCAGAGCGCGTCTGGCGTCACATCGATCTGGCCGGCTGGCGCTGTCATCTGCGCGTGCTGGCGCCACCCAACGCCGATCTGAGCTCGCTGCCGTGGGCCGGCCCGGCCGACATGCCTTTCTCGCAGGCGCTGTCAAAACAGGTGTTCGCACTGTTCAACGAAGGTGTTTCGCTGAACGGCATCTGCGCCATCACCGGCATTCCGCTGCAGGAACTGTGGAAATTCAAGTTCGCGCTCGACCAGGGCAAGGCGGCGATCGCCGAACCGTCGAAGGCATCCGCCGCGGCCCCCCTGCAGCCCGCCGCTGATCCCGGTGCGCCGCCCGCCGCGGCGTCCGACGACGATATTCCCGACGTGGCCGATCCGGTCTGGCTGCAGCTGATCGAAGGCCAGCGCGACATCGACATCCGGGCGCTCAGCCTGAAACTGCTGATGACCCGCCTGCGCAGCCAGATGGAGGTGATCACCGACGACGAGGTGCGGATGCTCAAGCTGCGCGAGCTGCACCGCTACTTCGTCAAGAACGCCCGCATGCTGGGCCACGAACTGGCGCAACTGCGCACGCACTGATTCCCGGACAGACTTACATGACGACTCAGAACACGTCCGCCGTGAGCGGACGCATGATGGGGCTGTCCGAAGCGACGGCCCTGATCCGCGGCGGTGGTCACTTCAGCGTCGCCGGCGACGAAGCGCTGCTGCGCCAGCTGCCGCGCGGCCACTGGATAGGCGGCACTATTCCCTACTTCATGGGCCAGGACGGCGGCGTCACCACGCGCGACCAGCTCTATGTCGCGCAGGTGCCGGTGATCAACGGCCTGCCGATGATCCGCTTCTACGACCAGATCAGCCTCGAACGCGTCTGCGCCGACGCGCCGGAGAACGGTTTTTCCATCATCGTGATGCCGGCGTTCTCGGCCGTGCATTCGCTGTTCGCACGCAACGCGCCCGGCTACGAGGACATGTACCTGAAGCCGCTGGTCGGCTGGATTTCCGGCATTCACCTGTCGGATCTCGGCCGCGCCAGCCCGCTGGTGGTCAATGGCGAAACGCTGGAATTCGACGGCGAACGCGCGCTGGTGATGCACGTGCCGCTGCCCGAGAGCAAGTACGCGCAGATCGACATCATCAACCTGTTCACCCAGGGCGAAGGCGACCGCATCCGCTTTCCGGCCAAGGGTTTCAGCGCGACCGAATGCCTGATCAACGGGCAGCCCGGCAACTTCGCGCAGTACGTCAGTTCGCGCGCGATCGACACCAAGCTACCGCTGGTGGCCGACTACAGCGGTGCGATGATCAACGTGAGCATCAAGTCGGTCGATGCCGGCAAGGGCACGGTCGATTTCTACGCGCCGGTATTCGATGACATCGAATACCGCTTCGCGGCGCCGGTGCCGGATTACGTCAGCGCCTTTCACACCGCGTTGCCGGGGCAGACCGGCCCGATAGGCTTCAGCTGCAACTGCGTGCTGAACTACCTGTACAGCGAGCTCGAAGGCAAGCGCGTGCCGGCCATGCTGGGCCCGATGACCTTCGGCGAAGTGGCTTACCAGCTGCTGAACCAGACGCTGGTGTATCTGACCATCGAGGGCTGAGCGCGTTCTTGTGGGAGCGGCCTTGGCCGCGACCCGGCCGCTGCACTAAGCAGGCTTCGATCAAGGCTGCAGTCGGGATCAGAAGACCCCTCCCACAGAACCTCGCCCACGCGCGACGGCCGGGTGCCGATTGGCGTAGCATGCCGCTTTCCCGTCCAGCATCGCATCCCGCATGAACGACTCCTCTTCCCAGCCGCGTCGCCTCGCGCTCGTCATCGACGCCGACAACGCGCAGCCTTCGCTGATCCAGCCCGTCCTGCTCGCCGCCGCATCGCGTGGCCGCGTCACCGTGCGCCGCATCTACGGCGACTGGACCTCGCCCAACATGACCAGCTGGAAGGCGCACCTGCTCGATCACTCGATCCGGCCGATCCAGCAGTTCCGCATCGTCGGCGGCAAGAACGCGACCGACAGCGCGATGATCATCGACGCGATGGACCTGCTGCACTCCGGCCTGGTCGATGGCTTCTGCATCGTGTCCAGCGATTCCGACTTCACTTCGCTGGCACGTCGCATCCAGGAGAGCGGCCTGTTCGTGATGGGCGTCGGCCGCCGCACGACGCCCGTCGCCTTCCAGCGCGCCTGCGAGGAGTTCGTGTTCACCGACGACATGCGCGCGTCGCCCCCCGCTTCGGCGCAGAAGAAGAAACCGGCGGCATCCTCCGGCGCCGCCGCTGCGCGCCCCGAACCGACACCGCGCAGACCGCGCAACGCGCAACCTGACGCGCAGATCCTCGAACTGCTGTCGCAGGGCATCCGGTCGGCCACCGACGAGGACAGCGGCTGGGCCGGCATCGGCCGCGTCGGCCAGATCGTGCGCCAGTACGAACCCGGCTTCAGTCACAAGGACTACGGCCACGCCAGCCTGTCCGGCCTTCTGGAAAGCCATCCGGAACTGTTCCGCCTGCGCAAGGGCGACAACGGTCAGGCGCAGGTGCAGCTGATCGAGCGAGCGGCTGACAAGCAGCTCGAACTGCTGCCGGAACCGGCTGCGGACAGCGCCGCGGAGACCAGCGGCGAGGCGCCGGCCAAGTCGCGCCGCAGCCGCCCGCAACGCAAGGCCAAGCCGGCCGCCGAGGCGGTGACGCCCGCGCCGGCCGAAACGCCCGCCACGGCCGTGCAAGCGGCGGTCGAACCAACCGAGGTCAAGCCCGCCAAGCCGCGCGCACCGCGCCGCAGCCGGACCCGCAAGCCGGAAGGCGAAGCGCCGCAGTCCTGAGCGCCGGTCTCAGCCGCGCGCTTCGTCGGCGGCGGTCGAGTCCTGCCGCTGCGGCCAGAAGAAGTCGCGCGGCCGGGTCAGGAAGCGGCGGGCGAGCTTGACCGACAGCCCGCGCGTGTCTTCCGGCTCGATGCCGCGCGAGCGCAGCGCCACCTTCATCGCAAGGCTGAAGCTGACGATGAGGTTGGTCAGGCCGATCAGCATCACGCCGAGCGCACCGACCGCGATGGTGTGCCAGTCGAGATCGAAGCCGAGCGCGTGCGTGCCGTAGGCGAGGTTGGCCGACGCGAAGGCGACGTGGCGGATGTCCAGCGGCAGGCCCAGCAACTGCCCGATGATGGGTGTGCTGCCCAGCATGCAGCCGAACAGGAAATTCCCCATCAGCGCGCCGAGGTTGTGTTCGACATAGTTGGCCAGCCGGTTCAGTCGCGCTTCGCCCAGCAGCGCCCGCAGCCATTTCACGCGGCGCAGCCGCTCCGGCACCCGGTGATACAGCGACTGGTTGTCGTAGTAACCCGAAATGAGACCGCTGAGGAACAGGAAGACGCCGGCGATCGCCGCGTGCGGAATGGCCATGCTGAGCAGCGGATGCAGGTCGTGCAGCAGGTGCGCGCCCTTGACCGGATCGACCGGGTGCCAGTCGAGGAAGGTACCGCCGACCATCGCAATCGACATCGCAGTCAGGAAGCCGATCAACACATTGCCGGCGATCGATATCCACTGCGTGCGGCTGACCTGCGCGGCCAGATCCGCCAGCACGCCAAGGCGCGCGTCGCGGTTCTGCTTGCCGTCGAGCGCGGCGGCCAGCGTGGCGGCGGTCATCGCTGGCTGCTTGGTGGCAACGGTCAGGTGCAGGATGTGGATCAGCACGAAACCCAGCCCGTAGTCGAGGCTGTGCACGACGGCCTCCCACACCGGCGGCAGACCGAGTTTGCCGGTCACGATCTTGATCAGCGCCATGCAGCCGATGATCAGGCCGGCACCGGCGGCGGCGCGGAACATGCCGAAGAACTCGCCGCGACTTTCGGTCACGTAGTGCTCGCCCGACTTGCTCGCCTGTTCGGTCACGCGCCGCGCCAGCAGTTCGGTGGTGCCGGAGAACAGGTCGCGCACGCTGTTGCGGCGGGTTTCCTGGCGCACCAGACAGAGGAAGAAATCGATCGCGCGGGCGCGCAGGGTCGGCGCATCGACGGCAGGATCGGGCAACACCAGCATGCGCAGCAGGCGCAGCCGGCCGGTGATCTGCTCGATGCGCGCCAGCACGAACACCAGGTTCACGCCGACGCCCGCCTCGCGCGAACGGCGCCGGATGGTGTCGACATAGCTCACGCACTGTTCGAGCAGCACTTCGAGGTGGCCGTCGTGCGGCAGCACCTCGTCGCTGTCGGTATGACGGGCGATGAAAGCGCGTACCTCGTCGCTCTGCGCGAGGAAGGGCGACTCGTGCCGCGCCAGTGCCGGCAGATAGCGCAGCAACGCCGGCTCCATGCCGAGCGCCGCCAGCCGGTGCGAAGCCATGCGCATCGCTTCGAACAGCTCGTGCCGGATCTGGCGACGCGCCGGTGCAAAAGCATCGCCGGTCACCTGCAGCAGATCGAGCAGCGCCTGCCAGTCCTCGCGCGGAATGGCGCTCATCCATTCGCCGTCGCCGGCGTCGTCGAACACCTCGCTGAACAGGTCGCGCAGGAAGTCGGCATCGACCGCCGGCGGCAGCATGCGGCCGAGCAGCCGACTGCTCAGACCGCTGAAGAAGCCCTGGTTGGCGAGCACCCCGGATTCGGCATACAGCGTGCGGTGCATGCGCGCGGCAAGCACCGCGTTCAGATGGGCCGACAGCGCGCCGGCCAGTTCCGCGCGCGCGCCGAGCAGGCGCAGCAGCGCGCGGAAACGCGACTCGGCAACCTCGACGCCGTCGCGTCGTCCGGGGCGCATCAGTGTGATCAAACGGGCGAGCCGCTCGCCGGTGGTGTCGGTGGTGTTGCGCGCCACCTCTTCGAGCAGCGCAGTCAGTTCGGCGACGTAGGCAGTGCTGTGTGTCGTCATGATCGAAGCGGAATAGCGGAATGTGGATCGGGGTCGGCGCGCCGCCCCGCGCGGCGTTCAGTCGCCGCGGGCGATGCGGCCATCGACCAGTTCGATGCGGCGGTCGCAGCGCGCCGCCAGACGCGGGTCGTGCGTCACGATGAGGCAGGCGCTGCCGCGTTCGCGATTGAATTCGCGCAGCAGCGCAAAAATATCATCCGCCGTGTGAGTGTCCAGATTTCCGGTGGGTTCATCGGCCAGTATCAGCCGCGGCGACAGCGACAGTGCGCGCGCGATCGCCACCCGCTGCTGCTGACCGCCAGACATCTGATTGGCCTTCTTGTGCTCGTGGCCCTTCAGACCGACGCGATCCAGCAGATCGAAGGCCACCGCCTCCGCCTGCGCGGTGGCGACACCGTGCTCGATGATGGACGGCATCATGACATTTTCCAGCGCGCTGAAGGCCGGCAGCAGATGATGGAACTGGAATACGAAGCCGATATGACGGCCACGGAGCACGGTCAGCGCCTGTTCGGACAGGCCGCGCGTCTCGGTCCCGGCAATCGCCAGCTCGCCCGAGGTCGGTCGTTCGAGCAGACCGATCAGGTTGAGCAGCGTGCTCTTGCCGGAGCCGCTGGGGCCGATCAGCGCGCAGAACTCGCCCTCGGCCAGTTCGAAGTCGAGCCCGTGCAGCACTTCCGTTTCTACCGGCGTGCCGATGCCGTAGGACTTGCGCAGGCCCCGCAGCGATACGATGGCGTTCATGCGCCGCGCCTCATGCACGAATCGCCTGCACCGGGTCCATCTTGGCCGCGCGCCGCGCCGGAATCAGCGCCGCCAGCACGCCGACCACCAGCGCGATCAGCGCCGCCGACAGCGCGATACCGGTGTCCAGCTGCGGCTGGAACAGCGGCGCGCCGTCGCCGGTGCGATAGACGCTGGAGAAGAACTGCAGCAGACCCCAGGCGAGCGCGACACCGGACAGCGCGCCGACGAAACCGACCAGCCCGCCCTGCAGCAGAAAGATGCCCATTACGCGGTTCGAACTGGTGCCCATCGCGCGCAGGATGCCGATCTCCTTCTGCTTCTGCACCACGCTCACCACCAGCACGCTCGAAATGCCGAGCGCCACGATGACGATGACGAAGCCGCGGATCAGGTTGTTCGATACCGTCTGGTTGCGCAGCGCGGCCAGCAGCTGGGAATTGGTGGTCATCCAGCTTTCGACCGTCAGGCCGCTGCCGGCCTGCAGCCGCTCGCTCACCTCCTGCGCATCGAAGATGTCGGCCACCGTGATGTCGATGTTCGACACACCACCCGGCAGGTCGAGCAGCGACTGCGCCAGCTTCATCGTCGTAAACACCCAGCGCCGATTCAGGTCCTTGTTGCCGATGTCGAACAGGCCGGTGATCTGCAGCAGTTCGTCGCGCCCGCCAGCGGCGCGCAGGAACATCTTGTCGCCCACCGTGACGCCGAGATCCTTCGCCAGTTCGATACCGATGATGGCGTTCGTGCCGTCGACCTGGAAGGCGCCGCGCGTCATGTAGGTGTCCATCTTGACGATGCGGCGATAGCGGTCGGGCTCGACGCCGACCAGCGCGACCGACTTGCTGGCGCGACCGCGCAGCGCGAAAGCGGGGCCGCTCACCACCGGCGACACCGCAACCACGCGCGGCTGTGCTTCGGCCAGCTTCACCATCGCTTCCCACTGGTCGATCGAACGCAGGCGCTGCGCGCGCGGCTCGATCAGCACGGAGCTGGCAGGGTCGGTCGAGGCGCGCAGGTTCACTTCCTCGAGCGGCCGCATCACGACGTGCGCCTGACTGCCCAGCACGCGGTCGATGATGGTGGCCTGCAGCTGCGATATCAGCTGCGACAGGAACACGATGACCGCGACGCCGCCGGTCACGCCAAGCAGGATGAGCGCGGTCTGCATGCGCCCCTCGCGCAGGAAGCGCAGCGCGACCAGGAACTCGAACGGAAGCTTGGGCCGCGCCATCGTCAGCGACCGAGATTGGGCGTCGGGCCCGGTGCGCCGCGCGCCGGCTTGATGCGGATGCGGTCGCCATCGAGCGCGCCGCCGGCCGGCATGATGGCGACCTCACCCTCGGCCAGTCCGTCGGTGATCTCGACGCGGCCGACGCCGCGCAGACCGACTTTCACCGGCACCTTCGCCGCTGCGCCGTCGCGCGCGACCAGTACCCAGGGCGCAGCGCTGTCGACCTCGCGCACCGCCTCCAGCGGCAGCGACAGCGCCTGCTCCTTGCGACCGATCACCACCTCGACCGATACCGTCATGTCCGGCCGCAGGAAGGCCGGCGGTTCGGGCACGCGCAGCCGAACCTCGACCGTGCCGCGCTGGGCGTCGATGGCGGGCGACAGGTAGTAGACAACGGCGTCAAAAGGCTGACCGGGGAAGGCGTCCGCCACCGCCTGAGCGCGGGCGTCGAGCCGCAGGTAGCGCAGGTTCTTCTCGTCCAGCGTCGCGTAGATGCGCGTTTCGCCGTTTTCGGCCAGCGTCAGCAGCGCGCGGCCGGCCTGGGCGACGTCGCCCGGCTCCGCGTCGCGCGCAATCACCAGCGCATCGACCGGCGCGCGCAGCGTCAGCAGGTCGCGTCGTGCCTGCGCCGATTCGAGCGCAGCCTGTGCCTGCGCCAGCCGCGCCTGGGCGCTGACACGTTCGGCACCGCGTGGCGTGTTGGCGTCGCGCTGCGCCTGCGCGGTGCGCAGCTGGGCGCGCGCGTTGTCCAGCTGGCGCGCCGCCTCGTCCAGTTTCGACGGCGAGAAGAACTGCTGCGCCACCAGCGCCTCGGCGCGCTGGTACTCGGCCTCGGCCACGCGCAGATTCGCCTCGGCCTGCTTCACCGCCTGTTCGGCCACCGGCAGGCCGACCGCGTCGAGCTGGGTGAAACGCGCCTGCGCTTCGGCAATCTGCGAGCGCGCCTGTTCGACCGCCGCGTCGGCGTCGCTCGCGCGCAGCCGCACCAGCAGCTCGCCCGCCTTGACCGCCGCGCCCTCGCGCACGGTCACCTCGTCGATGATGGCAGTGATCTGCGTGCCCAGTTCGATGCGCGACGGTGTGGCGATGCGGCCGGTGGCGACCACGCTCTGGGTCAGCGGCGAACGCTCGACCTTGACGACATCGACGGCGATGCCGCGCGGCCAGAACAGCCATGCGACGAGCACCGCTGCGGCGAGCAGCAGTGCGATCAGGTGACGGGTTTTCATTGAAGGGGTCAGGAAGCGGGCGGGAGCAGTGTGTCGATCAGCGCGTCGAGCTGTCTGTGATCCGGGTTACCGATGATGCGTTTGACGATGCGGCCATCGCGATCGACGAGGAAGCTGGTCGGCGTCGCACGGATGCCGCCGAAGCCGCGATCAAGGGCCCCGACCGGGTCGAAGCCTACGCGAAACGGCAGCTTTTCGCGTTGCGCGAAGTCCTGCACATGGCTCGGCGCGTCGTAGGACATGGCGACCGCCACCACCTCGAAACCGCGCGCCGCGTGGCGGCGGTGCGTGTCCGCCAGACCCGGCATGCCCTTGATGCAGGGGCCGCAGGAGGTGGACCAGAAATTCACCAGACGCACTTTTCCGTCGGCGTTACCTAGGTCGATCCGGCCACCGTCCAGCAGCGCGACCTGAAGTGCCGGCACCTGCTCCGGATGACCGGTGCCGCGCAGCAGCCATACCAGTGCAATCAGCGCCAGCAACACTAACGGTGATACCCATTTGCGATCCATAATCTTCATTCGTTCAAACACAGAGGGCTTCGACCATGCGTGCGATTGTCGGTTTTGTGGCGTGTCTTGTCATGTGCACCCAGGTGTGGGCACTGTCACTGTCCGACCTGTCGGACAAGGACGCCGGCGGTGGCCTGAAGGAGGCACTGACCCAGGGCGCGTCGAAGGCGGTCGATCTGCTCGGCAAGCAGGACGGCTTCCTGAAGAACGCAAAGGTGAAGATCCCGATGCCCGACGGCCTGCGTCAGGCGGAAAAGCTGATGCGCACCTTCGGCATGAAGAAGCAGGCCGATGAACTGATCACCGCGATGAACCGTGCCGCCGAGGCGGCGGTACCGGAAGCGAAGGAACTGCTGGTCGGCGCGGTCAAAGAAATGAGCGTCGAGGACGCGAAGAAGATTCTGACCGGCGGCGACACGGCGGGCACCGAATACTTCAAGGGCAAGACCTCGGCCCAGCTGAAGGAACGCTTCAAGCCCATCGTGCAGAAGGCGATGGACAAGGTGGGTCTGGCCAAGAGCTACGAAAAGTTTGCGTCCAAGGGCGCACAGTACGGCGTGATCAGCAAGGAAGACGCCGACCTCGACAACTACGTGACGCAGAAGACGCTGGACGGCCTGTTCACGATGGTGGCCGAAGAGGAGAAGGCGATCCGCAAGAACCCGGTCGGCGCTGCCGGCAGCCTGGCGAAAAAGGTGTTCGGCGCGCTGCGCTAGGCGCGGCCCGCGCAGACCTTCGCGATAGCGCCGCCGCTCGACGCCGCTATCGCGAGCAAGCTCGCTCCCACACAAGCCCGGCCCCAGCTACAGGTCGGGCACGATCCCTGTGGGAGCGGCCTTGGCCGCGACGCGGCGGTTGCAGTCCGGCGGCTTCGATGCAGACCGCTGTCGGGGTCAGAAGACCCCTCCCACAAGAACCTCAACCGCGGTGAGGGCCAGGCACAGTCCACGGTGGGAGCGGCCCTGGCTGCAACACGGCCGTTGCAGACGGCCGGCTTCGATTCCGACTTCTGTCGGGGTCAGAAGACCCCTGACACAAGAACCTCAACCCCGGTGAGCGCCAAGCGCCGCCCTCAGCGCTTCGCGGCCTTCGCGAAGGCCGCGGCCAGCGCATTGTTGGCGGCAGGCGCCTCCTTGGCTTTGGCCATCGCGCGCGGGTCGGGGCGCGCACCGCGATTGTCGCGGCCACCGCCGGCAGGCTTCTTCACCACTTCGTCGCCCAGGCGCATGGTCAGCGCGATGCGCTTGCGTGCCAGGTCGACCTCGACCACCTTCACCTTGACGATGTCGCCCGCCTTCACCACTTCAGCCGGGTCCTTCACGAAGCGGTTGGCGATGGCCGACACGTGCACTAGCCCGTCCTGGTGCACGCCGATGTCGACGAAGGCGCCGAAGTTGGTCACGTTGGTCACCACACCTTCGAGCTGCATGCCCGGTTCGAGGTCCTTCATGTCCTCGACACCGTCGCGGAAGCTGGCCGTCCTGAACTCCGGGCGCGGGTCACGGCCCGGCTTTTCCAGTTCGCGCAGGATGTCCTGCACGGTCGGCAAGCCGAAGCGCTCGTCGGTGTATTTCTGCGCCGTCAGCTTCTTCACCGTGGCGGCGTCGCCGATCAGCTCACGCGCCTTCTTCTGCACGTCCGCCAGTATCCGTTCGACCACCGGATAGGCTTCCGGGTGCACCGCCGAGGCGTCGAGCGGATTGTCACCATTCATGATGCGCAAGAAGCCGGCGCACTGTTCGAAGGTCTTGTCGCCGAGGCGCGGCACCGACAGCAGGGCCTTGCGCGAAGGGAAGGCGCCGTGCGCGTCGCGGTGGGCGACGATGTTCTGCGCCAGCGTCGAGTTCAGACCGGAAATCCGCGCCAGCAGCGGGGCGGACGCGGTGTTCACGTCGACGCCGACCGCATTCACGCAGTCCTCGACCACCGCGTCGAGCGAGCGCGCGAGCTTGGTCTGGCTGACGTCGTGCTGGTACTGACCGACGCCGATGGCCTTGGGGTCGATCTTCACCAGTTCGGCCAGCGGGTCCTGCAGCCGGCGGGCGATGGACACTGCGCCGCGCAGGCTCACATCGAGACCGGGGAATTCCTTGGCCGCCAGTTCCGACGCCGAGTACACCGAGGCGCCCGCTTCCGACACGACGATCTTGGTCATTGCCAGTTCCGGCTTCAGCTTGATCAGGTCAGCCGCCAGCTTGTCGGTTTCGCGGCTGGCCGTGCCGTTGCCGATGGCGATCAGCTGCACGCCGTGCTTCTGCGCGAGTGCGGACAGCACATGCAGTGACCCGTCCCAGTCGCGGCGCGGCTCATGCGGATAGATGGTCGTCGTATCGACCAGCTTGCCGGTGGCGTCGACCACGGCCACTTTCACGCCGGTGCGGATGCCGGGGTCCAGGCCCATGGTGACGCGCGGACCGGCCGGTGCGGCCAGCAGCAGGTCCTTCAGGTTCTTGGCGAACACGCGGATCGCTTCCAGTTCGGCACGGCTGCGCAGCTCGCCCATCAGGTCGAGCTCGATGTGCACCGACAGCTTGACGCTCCAGGTCCAGCGCGCGGTATCGACCAGCCAGCGGTCCGCAGCACGGCCCTGGTCGCGGATACCGGCGTGCGTCATGACGCGGCGTTCGCAGGGGTTGGGTTCGGGCGAACGGCTGCCGTCCTCCGGGTCGCTGTCCAGCGCCAGCTTCACCCGCAGCGCCTCTTCGTTGCGACCGCGGAACAGTGCCAGCGCGCGGTGCGACGGAATGTCGGCCAGCTTTTCGCGGTAGGCGAAGTAGTCGCGGAACTTGGCGGCTTCCGCGTCGTTGTCCTTGCCGTCGGCCACGGTGGCGACCACCACGCCATGTTCACTCACGTAGTCGCGCAGCGCGCCGACCAGTTCGGCGCTTTCGGCGAAGCGCTCCATCAGGATCTGCCGCGCGCCGTCCAGCACCGCCTTGGTGTCGGCGAAGCCAGCTTCGGCGTTCAGGAACTTGGCAGCTTCGACGTCCGGTGTCAGCGTCGGATCGGCCAGCAGCGCGTCGGCCAGTGGCTCGATGCCCGCTTCGCGCGCGATCTGCGCCTTGGTGCGGCGCTTCTGCTTGTACGGCAGATACAGATCTTCCAGCCGCTGCTTGCTGTCGGCGTTCTCGATCTCGGCGCGCAGCGCCGGCGTGAGCTTGCCCTGTTCGTCGATGCTGGCGATCACCGCGACGCGGCGTTCTTCCAGTTCGCGCAGATAGCCGAGGCGCTCTTCGAGCAGACGCAGCTGGGTGTCGTCGAGGCCGCCGGTGGCTTCCTTGCGGTAGCGCGAAATGAAGGGCACGGTCGCGCCTTCGTCCAGCAGGGCGACGGCGGCGTTGATCTGTTGCGGGCGCGCGCCCAGTTCTGCGGCGAGCCGCTGTTCGATCGGAGGAAGCATGTGAAGCGGACAGGATGGGCTACGGGAGGCGCGAACCATACCCACGCGGGACGCATGCCGCAAGCCGGTACAATCCCGGCACTCCATCGATTGGTGCGCTGCCCGTCCGGGCGGTGACTGCATCCCATGCTGTCCGACATGAACGCGCCTCAGCGCGAGGCGGTGAAGTATCTCGACGGCCCGCTGCTGGTGCTGGCCGGTGCCGGCTCGGGCAAGACCCGCGTCATCACGCGCAAGATCGCTTATCTGGTGCAGGAGTGCGGCTTCGACCCGCGCAATATCGCCGCCATCACCTTCACCAACAAGGCCGCCAAGGAAATGCAGGAGCGCGCTTCGCACCTGCTCGAAGGGCGCGCCGGCAAGCAGCTCAACATTTCGACCTTCCACGCGCTGGGCGTGAAGATGCTGCGCACCGAAGCGAAGGCGGCTGGTCTGAAGCCGGCCTTTTCGATACTCGATTCGTCGGACGCGACAGCCATCGTGTCCGACATTTCGAAGGAAACCGAGAAGTCGCGGCTGCGCGCACTGGTGTCGCGCATTTCCGGCTGGAAGAACGCGATGCTGCCGCCGTCGGCCGCCGCCTCGCACGCCGCCGACGAGATGGAGGCGCTGGCCGCGCGCGTCTACGAGGAATACGAGCGCACGCTGCGCGCCTACCAGGCGGTCGATTTCGACGACCTGATCGGCATCCCGGCGCGCCTGCTCGCCAGCGACGAAGAACTGCTCGAACGCTGGCAGCGCCGGCTGCGCTACCTGCTGATCGACGAATACCAGGACACCAACAGCTGCCAGTACCAGATCGTCAAGCTGCTGGCCGGTCATCGCGGCGCCTTCACCGCGGTCGGGGACGACGACCAGGCCATCTACGCCTGGCGCGGCGCCGACGTCGAGAACCTGCGCAATCTGCAGACCGACTACCCGAAGCTGAAGGTGATCAAGCTCGAACAGAACTACCGTTCGATGCAGCGCATCCTGTCGGCCGCCAACACGCTGATCGCGCGCAACGAAAAGCTGTTCGACAAGAAGCTGTGGTCCGACATGGGGCGCGGCGACCCGATCACGCTGATGGTGGCGCGCGACGCCGAGCACGAGGGCGAGTGCGTGGCCATGCGCATCGCTTCGCACAAGTTCGAACACCGCGGCAAGTTCAGCGACTACGCGGTGCTCTACCGCGGCAACCACCAGGCGCGAGTGATCGAAACGGCGCTGCGCGAACAGAAGATTCCCTACGTCATCAGCGGTGGCCAGAGCTTCTTCGACCGTGCCGAAATCAAGGACGTGATGGCCTATCTGCGGTTGATCGCCAACGGCGACGACGACCCGGCCTTCATCCGCGCGGTGACGACGCCCAAGCGCGGCATCGGCGGCATGAGTCTCGAAGCGCTCGGCCGCTACGCCGGCGAGCGCCACATCGGCCTGTTCGCGGCGATGTTCGAAACCGGCGCCGAGCAGGCGCTGCCGGCACGCGCGCTGACCCCGCTGCGCGAATTCGGCGATTTCATCAACCGGCTTGAGTGGCGCGCCCGCACCGAGGCGCCGCGCCTCCTGCTTGAAGACCTGCTGCGCGGCATCGGCTACGAAACCTGGCTGTTCGAACAGTTCGAGCCGAAGGAAGCGGAAACGCGCTGGAACAATGTGCGCGAATTCGTCGACTGGATGGGCCGCAAGGGTGAGGAAGACGGCAAGACACTGATGGAACTGACGCAGACGGTCGCGCTGATCACCATGCTGGACAAGCGCGACGACGGCGAGGAACGCGACGCGGTGCAGCTGTCGACGCTGCACGCCTCCAAGGGCCTGGAGTACAAGCACGTGTTCCTGATCGGCCTGGAGGAAGGCATCCTGCCGCACCGCGAGTCCATCGACGGCGGCAAGATCGAGGAAGAGCGGCGCCTCATGTACGTCGGCATCACCCGCGCCCAGCGCACGCTGACGCTGAGTCACTGCGAACGGCGCAAGAGCGGCCGCGAATCGCGCGACTGCGAGCCGTCGCGCTTCATCGCCGAAATGGGCGAGGACGTGCAGCGCCCCAAGAAGGATGGCGCCGCCCCGACCGCCAAAGACCGCGCCACCAACGTCGCGCGGCTGGAGGCGATGAAAGCACTGCTGGCCGGCAAGGGGCCGGCGGGCGCTTGACCGGCGTCGCGCTTACCTCGCACGCGAGGCGGTCGCTGCAGCCTGCGGGCTCCGATCCAGGCCGCTGTCGGGGTCAGAAGACCCCTCCCACAGAACCCCGTCCGGCACTCGAGCCGTGGATCGGGCGCACCACCCCTGTAGGAGCGGTCTTCTGACCGCGACACGGCCGCAGCAGTCCGCCGGCTTCGATCCACGCCGCTGCCCGGGTCAGAAGGCCTCTCCCACAGAACCCCGTCCCGAGCTCAGGTCTTGGATAGGGCGCAGCACCCCTGTGGGAGCGGTCTTCTGACCGCGACGCGGCCGCTTCAGTCCGCCGACTTCGATCCACGCCGCTGCCGACGAACTCATGTGTCGAACGGCAGCCGAAAGCGGGCGTTGCGCACTCACGTCGCCCGCGATGGACAAAAAAAAGCCCGCTGGTCAGCGGGCTTTCTCTTTGCAGCGGTACTGCGCTTACTTCTTCTCTTCGTAAGCCGGCGCCGCAATGGCCGCGGCTTCGACCGGCGCCGCGGCTGCATCGGCAGCCGGCGCTTCGGCCGCGTCGGCGACCTTCGGTTCGGCGAAGCTGGCGCCCGACTTGTTGCCCATGTAGGCCACGGCGCGGGTGATTTCGTCGTCGCTCAGCGAGGCGTTACCGCCCTTGGCCGGCATCGCGCCCTTGCCGTTGATCGCCGACTTCACCAGTGCATCGAGGCCGGTGGCAATACGGCTGGCCCACGCGCCACTGTCGCCCAGCTTCGGCGCGCCGGCCATGCCGGCGTCGTGACAGGCGGCACAGGCGCCCTTGTAGATCTGCTCGCCCGTTTTCGGGCCCTTGGCTTCCGGCTCGCCCAGAGCGAGTTGCGCAACCGGCTGGATCGCGCGCGACACCACTTCCGGATCAGGATTGCTGGCGCCCTTGTAGCCGGACGACACGTACTGGGCCACCAGCACGCCCAGACCGACAAACACCACAAATGACAGTACGACCACCGCGATCAGCTGTTGCGGCGTCTTGATGAGAGTTTCGTGCTCTTCGTGCGCGTCCGACATGGTGCCTTCCTCTGATGACCTGGATAGGGTTGGAAAAACAGAACGCGCCATTATAGCGGCAGCCGGCGCCGCCTGCGCCCCGGACGCACCACCCACATGGACGCGCAGGCGCAAAGCGGCTATCCTTCGCCGCCTGCGGGCTGTTTCACCGCCCGCAATGCGCCCGTAGCTCAGCTGGATAGAGTACTGCCCTCCGAAGGCAGGGGTCGTGCGTTCGAATCGCGCCGGGCGCGCCATGCATACAACGGGTCAGTCTTCGCGGACTGGCCCGTTTTCATTTGCGTTCGCCTGCCGTCCTCGGCGGGTGGCATGGTCAGTGCCCGCGGTGCGCGGGCGTGCCCACGTCGGCGCGATCCGCGACTCCTGGCCAACGCGGGTGTCTGCACAGGGATTGCCGCAGCGGTCCGCAGGATCTTGCGGTCGTCAGGCGCGGAAGCCGGAGGCGGCGCGCAGGGGCGCCGCAGCGGACGGATGGGTTTCGGCCGGCATCGGGTCGGCCGCACCGATGCGTTCCGCGAGCCACTGCGTGGCAGCAGGCGCAGCCAGCGGACGCGACCACAGGTAGCCCTGCCCCTTGTTGCAGTCCAGCGTCGCCAGCAGCGCCGCCTGACCTTCGGTCTCGATGCCTTCGGCGGTCGTGCTCATGCCAAGGCTGCGGGCAACGCGCACGGTGGCTTCGATCAGCACCCTTTTGTGCAGATTGCTCTCGGCGTCGGAGACGAAGGAGCGATCGATCTTGACCGTATCGATCGGCAGCTGGCCGAGACAGGCCAGCGAGGAATAACCGGTACCGAAATCGTCCAGTGCAAGCGCGATGCCGAGCGCCTTCAGTTCGAGCAGGCGGGCGCGGATGTCATCGCCCTGAGCCGCCATGCTCTCGGTCACTTCCAGCTGCAGCGCCTGCGCCGGCAGGCCGCTCGATTCGAGCACGCGCGCAACCTGGTCGGTGATGACGGCGTCCTGAAGTTGTGCGCGCGACAGGTTGACCGACACCATGCCGGGCGCCTGCGCGCCGAAGCGGCGCTGCCAGGCGGCCAGCTGTCGGCAGGCCGAATCGAGCACGAACTCGCCGACCGCGCCGATCAGGCCGCACTCCTCGGCAATCTCGATGAACTCGACCGGCGACACCAGACCGCGCTGCGGATGCTGCCAGCGCACCAGCGCCTCGAAGCCCGCGACGCGACCGTCGGCCAACTCGACAATGGGCTGGTAGACGACGAACAGTTCGCTCTGTTCGAGCGCCCGCCGCAGTTCCACTTCGAGTGCGCCGCGACGGGTCGCAATGTCCTTGATCGACGGCGTGAACAGCACGTGACGCCCGCCGCCGGCGCGCTTCGCCTCCTGCATGGCGAGGCTCGCGTCCTGCAGCACGGCGTTCGCTTCGGCCGCGGCATGATTTCCGGCGACGACGCCAATGCTGGCGGAAATATGAACCTCGACGCCGTCGATCAGATAGGGGCGGGACAGCGTGTCGATCAGCCGTTGCGCGATGCTGTGCACGTCCTCGCTGCCACGCAGGCCATCGAGCAGTACAACGAATTCGTCGCCGCCGAGGCGGGCCGTTGTATGCAGCGGCTCCCGCGCAGGGCCGACGGCATCGCGCTGACGCACGGTGCCGTTCAGCCGCTCGGCCACCATGCGCAGCAGCCGGTCGCCACCGGCCTGCCCGAGCGTCAGATTGACGCGATTGAAGCGGTCGCAGTTAATGAACAGCACGGCAAAGGTGGGGGCACCGCTGGCGTCAGGGCGCGCCAGCGCCTGCTGTATGCGCTCCAGCACGGCGGAGCGGTTGGGCATCAGCGTCAGGCTGTCGGTGCGCGAGGCGTCGCGCATCCGCGACGCCAGACGCTGTTGCTCCAGTTCGACCTCGTGCGTCACGTCATTGACGCAGCCCATGATGGTGTGGGCATCGAGCCGCAGCAGGCTGATACCGAGCACGCGCCGACTTCCGGTCGTCGGCGTTACCGGCATGCGCAACCCCTCGCACACCAGCGCACCCGGCTCGATGGCGGCGTCGGCCATGGCGCGCAGATCCGGCGCCACCTCGTCCAGCACCTCGAACAGGTTGTCGAGATTGCCCTGCCGCGCCAGCGGCATCAGCAACTGCGCCGAGCGCGGATTCATCATCGTCACCGTGCCGTCGGGCCGGATCTGCAGCAGGCCGATCGGCGCCTGATAGAGGAACTGGATCAGCGCCTCATAGGCGGGCGGCTGCAGATCCTCTGGGTCGCTGTCCGGCTTCATCGCACGGCCGCCGACTGAAGCGCCGGCTGCCAGCGCTCTACCCGGTTGCGGCCGCCGGCCTTGGCCGCATAGAGCGCCTCGTCGGCACGCTGCATCAGGGCATCGAAATCGCTCACGTCCGCATCCATCGTCGCAACGCCGGCGCTGATCGTGTAGCGCACGGCCTGCCCGCCGACCTCCACCGCCTGCGACGCGAGCAGCTGGCACAGGCGCTGGGCGACAATCTCTGCGCCCTCCAGCGTGGTGTCCGGCAGCAGCACGACGAATTCCTCGCCACCGAAGCGCGCCAGCACGTCCATCGCGCGGAAGGTCGCGGTCATGCCGGCGGCGAGATGGCGCAGTACGGCGTCGCCGGCGGCATGTCCGTACTGGTCGTTGATGCGCTTGAAATGGTCGGCGTCTATCATCACCAGCGACAGCGGCCGCGGGAAGCGCGCCCAGCGCTGCATCTCCAGCTCGACCGCCTCGACGAAGGCGCGGCGGTTCAGCAGGCCGGTCAGGTGATCGCAGGACACCGCCTTCAGCAATGCTTCCGCCGCCTCGCGCCGGTCTGACACGTCGCGGATGATGAGGCTGTAGGCATGTTCGTCCGTCGGCGCGTCGTCGCGGTCGTGCAGCGGCGCGATCAGGCAGCTGCCCCAGTAGCGACCGGCATCGGCGCGCACGCACCAGCCCTCGTCCAGGCTCCAGCCGGTGCGGTCGGCCTCGTGCAGCCGGTCGAGCACACGCTGTTCGGAAATCGCGTCTTCAGGGTAGAACATCGACAGGCTGCGACCGATCACCTGGTCCTCGGTGAAACCGGTGATGCGGGCGATACTCGGGTTCCAGTCCTGCACACAGCCATGGTGGTCGAGCGATACCAGGGCGTAGTCGGTCAGGCCGATCGCCAGCGTGTTGATCCAGGCCTGGCTCTGGCGCAGTTCGCGGTCCCGGCGGACCGACTGCGTCACGTCGGAAATGACGGCCATCAGCCGCTCGGCGTCGAGCTTGAGCAGCGTCAGCGCCAGCACCTGGCTCTGCCTGCGGCCGGGCTGGCCGGTCGCGATGGGCACCTGCAGCGCGTCGCACACCGTGCCGTGCACGTCCGGAAAATCCTGCACCCGCTGTCGCAGGTCGGGCACTACGGCTTCCAGCGCGGTGAACAGATTGGCCAGCTGGCCGTCCGGGGAGAGCGGCATCAGCAGCTGTGCGCACAGCGGATTGATCATCGTGATCTCGCCATCCGCCAGCGTCTGTACAAGGCCTATCGGCGCCATGTACATGAACTGCAGCAGCGCTTCGTATTCCTCTTCTACCGGTGCGCTCATGCGTGCTCCGGCTCAGGTCTGGCGGTGGACCAGCACATAGCGCAAGTCGCTGCCGGGTCGGGCGAGCAATCTGAGCTTCACCTTGACCGGGCGCATGCGCAGGGTCAGCACGTAGTCGATGGTGTCGTCGAGCACACTGCCGTCCTGCTGCGCGTCCTCGAAGCGCTGGGCAACCATGAAGTTGTTCATGCACGGCGCCACCATGGTGAACAGCGCGTGCCCGATCACTCGATCGGGCGACAGGCCGGCGGCGGCCGATTCGAAGCGGTTGTAACGTCTGACCTGGGTTGCGTCGTCCATGCCGATGACGCCGAAGTCGAGGCTGTCGAGCTCGGCATCGCTGGCGCGGTCGAGATAGTCAAACAGTGCTGCATTGGAGAACGAGAGGGTCTGTTCCGTATTCATGGTGCTCCCTGGGTCGGTATCAACGGACACCTTGAGGTGCGCCGGATGGCAATGCGGAGGCAGCGGACACTCCGGACAACGGATCAGTTATCGGGAGTGCACCCGCGAACTTGAGGAGGCAACGAGGGCGCGATCGGCCAATCGACCAGCTTGCCGCGGGCGTCTACCGGCAACTGGTCACCGAACGACCAGGCGCGTGGACATTCGGGTGCCGACAGGCGTTCCCTCACCCACGCTTCAAGTGCGGGCAGCAGCGCCGCCGGGGTGGCGCCTGCGTGCGGCACGACGAAGGCCTTCAGGCGTTCGCCCTCGGTCGGCGACATGCGGCGTACCGCGCACGCCTCGACCAGCGGGTGTTCGAGCAGCACGTCGCGCACCCGCGCCGGAAACACGTTGATGCCCGCCACCTGCACCGCTTCGTCGCGTCGCCCGGCCAGGCGGAAGCACCCGTCGGGCAGCCACTCGATCACGTCCTGCAGCACAGCTCGAAGCTCGCCACCGTCCGCCGTCGAACGCACCAGTGCCGCGTCGTCGGCCACCGCGCGGCGCCAGTGCGGCATCAGCGCGTAGGGCGCGCCAGCGGCGTCGCGCCAGCCGATGCCGGCCGTCTCCGAACTGCCATAGATCTGCAGCAGACGCGCCAGCCCCTGCGCGCACAGCGCATCGGCCAGCACATCCGGGCAGGGCGCGGTAGAGCTGCTACCGATGATGTCGGCAGGCAGCTGCGGACCGAAGCGGGCGAGCAGCGACCAGTGCGCCGGATGGCTCACCAGCAGATCGCCCGGCTGCAGCCGGGCGGCCAGCGCCTGCGGCGGCAGCGGCCGCACATCGACGACATCGTGCGTGCCCAGCCGGGGCGGCAGCAGGACGCCGAAGATGAAGCCATAGATGTGATGGACCGGCACCGCGACCAGCACCCGCCGGCGCGGCCCGATGTGGGCAGCCAGCGCATCGGCCTCCTCCTCCAGCATTGCCAGCGCGTGTGCGCACGCCTTCGGCATGCCGGTGCTGCCGGACGTGCGGAAGGTCAGGCGGCGGCCATCCTGCGCGAGGCCTTCGCGGGCCAGCGCGCAGTACTGACCGAAAGTACTCGCCGCCGGCAGCGCATCGATCACCGTGCTGTCGTGCAGCTGCAGCAGTTCGGCGATGGCGGCGGCCAGCGTATAGCGCTCCAGCGAATCGAGCCCGAAACCGCTGTCGTCGAACGCCATCGACGCCGACCACGGCTGCGGCGGCAGCGGTGAGCCGCCGGGCCGCAGCCGTCGCACCTCGTCGGCGATCAGGTCGGCGAGCACGCGTTCCAGCGCCGGGCCGTCGGCGTGCCAAGGGGCGCTCATCCGTCCGACTCCAGCACGTCTGCTGCGCTGCCTGTGCGCAGCACGCCCACCAGCCGGGTCAGTTCATGGTCCAGCGCGCGGTCCTCGACCACCAGCGGAATGCAGGACTCGAGCCACGACTGGGTGTGCGCCAGCACCGGCGGCAGCGCACCGGCGTCGATGCGGCCGCGCAGCGCGACCGCCTGCCGGGCCGACACCAGCATCGCCGCCAGCACCTGTTCGCCCAGTTCGAGCACGCGCAGGCAGTCGCGCGCGGCGATCGTGCCCATGCTCACCTTGTCCTGGTTGTGGCATTCGGTCGAGCGCGAGAACACCGACGCCGGCAGGGTGGTCTTCAGCGCCTCGGCGGTCCACGCCGACACGGCGATCTGCAGCGCCTTCAGGCCGTGGTTCAGTGCGCCACGTTCGCCGGTGGCGGCGGTCAGGTTGTCGGGCAGGCCGTGGCTGAAGCGGCTGTCCACCAGCAGCGCGAGCTGGCGGTCCAGCAGGTCGAGCACATTGGCGACCGCGGTCTTCAGGCTGTCCATCGCGAACGCGACGTGACCGCCGTAGAAATGTCCGCCATGCAGCACGCGCCCGCTGTCCGGGTCGATCAGCGGATTGTCGTTGGCGCTGTTCAGTTCGTTCTCGATCAGCGTCCGCGTGAAGGGCAGCGCGTCTTCGAGCACGCCGATCACGTGCGGCGCGCAGCGCAGCGAGTAGCGGTCCTGCAGCCGTGCCGGATTGCGTGCCGTGCCGGCGTCGCAGGCGAGATCGCGACACAGCCGGCGCGCCACCGCCTGCGGTCCCGGATGCGGCTTGGCGGCGAACAGCAATGCGTCGAAGTGGTGCGGGTTGCCGGCGGTCGCGAACACGTTCAGCGCGGTCAGGCGGGTGGCGACCCGGCTGCAGCGGCGCGCCCGCTGCCAGGCGAGACAGGCCAGCGCGGTCATGACGGCGGTGCCGTTCATGATGGCGAGTCCCTCCTTCGGCTGCAGCGACAGCGGCTGGATGTCGGCTTCGGCCAGCGCCTCGCGCGCCGGCATGCGCCGCCCTCGCCACAGCACGTCGCGCTCGCCGCACAGCGCGGCGGCGACGTAGGACAGCGGCGTCAGATCGCCGCTGGCGCCGACCGACCCTTCGGCCGGAATGCAGGGCAGGATATCGTGCTCCAGCAGCGCCGCCAGATGCTGCAGCAGTGCGTAGCGCACACCGGACATGCCCTGGCACAGCGAGGCCAGCCGCGCGGCCAGCACCGCGCGCGTCTCGTCGGCCTCCAGCAGGCGTCCCATGCCGACGCCGTGATAGGTGTAGAGGTGATGAGGCAGCTCCGTCACCTGCGCGGCGGGCACCGCCACTGTGCACGAGTCGCCGTAGCCGGTGGTGACGCCGTAGATCACGCCGTCGTCGGCGAGCAGCTGCAGCACGACGCGGGCGCCGGCGTCGATGCGGCCGCGGAAGGCGGTCTCGGTCGACAGCACGGCGCGACGCCTGCCGTCGGCGATGCCGGCGATCGCCTCGATGTCGAGCGGGCGACCGTCGAAAACGACGTCATCGTGTTCCGGTGCGGCAGCGGTCATGAGATCCCTATCGAAGTGGGCACGGAGGCGAAGCACGGCAGCGGACGGCCGGGCTGCGCAGTGTTGCCCGGGCACCGGGCCGAAGCGAAGACAGCGGCCGGGCGACGTGGTTTCACGCGCGTCGGTGGTTCAGCCAGCGCAGCGCCGTTCGACCTGGCGATGGAACAGCGCACCGGCCGCCACGCTGGCCGCCCACGCGAAGACAAGCGCCGCGGGCGCAGTGTCCGGCGTGGCGCCCCACAGACGGGTGACGACGGCGTTCACCAGCATGGCCACCGGGTAGTGGATCAGGAAGACCGAGAACGAGATCCGGCCGAGGAAGGCGAGCGCCGGAATGTCGGGCCAGCGCGCCAGCAGCCCGCTGCGCAGGCCGCCCCACAGCAGCAGTGCCACGCAGCCGGCGAAAGCAACGCGTTCGCGGTGTTCGAGGGTCAGCGCCAGCAGCACGGCGGCGGCGACCGCCACGCCCCACAGCAGCGAGCGGCCCGGTCTGGACAACCAGCAGGCGGCAGCCCCCAGCGCATAGACACCGAAATAGTAAGGACCGGCGACGTCCCACCCGGTATCGCGATTGATCACGAACAGCGACGCGGCGGCAACGCCGGCGGTGATCGCGGCGAGCACGACGGCGTGGCGCGTCGGGCCGGTGCGCGAGGCCAGCCAGACCAGCAGCGCCGCCATCGCGTACAGCTGGAAGTCGATCGCCACGTACCAGACGCCGGCCGACAGCGCCTCGACGCCGACGATGTCCTGCAACAGCAGTGCGTGCGCGAGCAGCTGACCGACCGAGGGCGTACCGGGCAGGCTGGGGTCGTCGATCAGGGCGCGGGCAATCGCGGCGCAGACGACGCTGATCAGCACGGCCGCCATGCAGGGCAATGCCAGCCGGCGATAGCGCTTCCACAGCACCGCCGGCAGCGACAGCGGTCGCGGCTGCAGCGCCGGCGCCAGCGCACGGGCCGCGAGGAAGCCACCGATGACGAAGAACACCTGAACCGCCAGCCGCCCGTCGTAGTAGAGCCAGTCGGACAGAGCAGGAAAGCGGCTGCGGAAGGCCTCCGCCAGCGGACCGTAGGCGACCAGGTGATGCAGCACGATGAGCTGCGACGCGACTGCCTTCAGCGTGTCGAATATCGCGAGGCGCGAAGCGACGTCGTGCCGGTCGGCGCGGGAGAGGGCATCGGTGCCGACCGTCGGCGCATGCATTGCGGGGGATTCCAGTGCGAGGCCCCGCATTGTGCATGCCGCTGGCCCGAATTCAAGGCCGGCCGCGTCAGCCCTCGCCGCGCGCCACTTTTGCCTCGTAGGTGGCGAGATCCAGCAGACCTTCCTGCATCGCCTGCCGGCGTTCGTGCTCCGGCAACACGTCCTGCACCATGTCCAGCCGCTTCCACGAGGCAAGCGGCGTCGTGCATTCCGCCTTCGGCACGTACTTCGACTGTTCGAGCTTGCGGTAGCGATGGACGTAGCGCGGACAATTCACCCAGATCTTGCTGACCGTTACGCGCACCAGATACTTGGCTTCGTCGTAGTCCGCCAGCAGCGGATCGTCGGCGAGGAATTCGGCGCTGCCCTGCACACGCACGCGGTGCGGGTTCTCGAAATCGATGAACAGCAGGCCGACGCGCGACTGGCCGACGATATTGCCCACCGAGTAGAACATGCCGTTGCCGTCGTAGCCCGGGAACACCAGCGTGTGCGCGTCGAGCACCTTGACAAAGCCGGTGGGGCCGCCCTTGTACGACACCGTGGGATTGCCGTCGGGATCGACCGTCGACAGGAAGAACATGTCGCGCGACGTGATGAAGGCGCGCTCGTCGTCCGAAATCTGCTCATGCACCCACCCGGTGTCGAGCATCTCGGCCAGGCCGGTGGTGCCGTAGGCCTGTTGCAGTGCGCGATGGTGGTCTGAATACAGGGAAGACATGGCGGTTCTCCTCGGCTGGATTGCAGCGAGCGAAGCGAACCGGCTCGCCGGCGCATCGACGGGTGCGCGTGAACCAGCATAGGGAGAGCCGTGCGGGCAAGGTGCCCGCCGCGCTGCGGCGCCTCAGTGCGCCTCGTCCCAGTTGCGGCCGACGCCGGCTTCGACCTTGAGCGGCACCGACAGCTGCGCCACGCCTTCCATCAAGGCCGGCACGCGCTCGCGCACCAGTTCCAGTTCGGCTTCGGGCACTTCGAGCACCAGCTCGTCGTGCACCTGCAGGATGAGCCGCGTCTTCAGCCCATCGGCCGTCAGCCAGCCATCCACCGCGATCATTGCCAGCTTGATCAGGTCGGCCGCCGTACCCTGCATCGGTGCGTTGATTGCCGCGCGCTCGGCACCCTGGCGGCGGCCGACCTGCTGGGCGCGGATGTCCGGCAGTTGCAGGCGGCGACCGAACACGGTTTCGACATAGCCCTGCTCGCGCGCCAGCGCACGCGTCTCGTCCATGTAGCGGGCCACCCCCGGGTACTGCGCGAAGTAGCGGTCTATCCAGCTCTGTGCGGCGCTGCGCTCGATGTCCAGATTCTTCGCCAGGCCGTGGGCGCTCATGCCGTAGATCAGGCCGAAGTTGATCACCTTGGCATAGCGGCGCTGTTCGCTGCTCACTTCGTCCGGCGGTACGCCGAACACTTCAGATGCGGTGGCGCGGTGCACGTCCTCGCCGTCGGCGAAAGCCTGCAGCAGGCGTGCGTCCTGCGACAGGTGGGCCATGATGCGCAGTTCGATCTGCGAATAGTCGGCGCTGACCAGCACGTGGCCCGGCGGTGCGATGAAGGCGGAGCGGATGCGCCGGCCCTCTGCCGTGCGCACCGGAATGTTCTGCAGATTGGGATCGACCGAGGACAGCCGGCCGGTCACCGCGACCGCCTGACCGAAGCTGGTGTGCACGCGACCGGTGTCGGCACGCACCATGCGCGGCAGCTTGTCGGTGTAGGTGCCCTTCAGCTTGGCCATGCCGCGGTATTCGAGAATGAGGGCCGGCAGCGGGTAGTCCAGTGCCAGCTGCGACAGCACTTCCTCGTCGGTCGACGGCGTGCCGGACGGCGTCTTCTTGACCACCGGCAGCTTTTCGCGCTCGAACAGGATTTCCGCCAGCTGCTTCGGCGAATTGATGTTGAACGGCTGCTTGGCGGCGGTGTGCGCGCGCTGTTCCAGTTCGAGCATCTTCTGGCCCAGTTCGTTGCTCTGCGCGGCGAGCGAGGCGCTGTCGAGCAGCACGCCGGTGCGCTCCATGCGGAACAGGATGTCGGACACCGGCAGTTCGATGTCGCGATATATATATGCAAGCTTGCTGTCTGCCTGGATGCGCGGCGCCAGCACCTCGTGCACGCGCAGCGTCACGTCGGCGTCCTCGGCGGCGTAGGCAGAAGCGCGGTCGATCGCCACCTGTTCGAAGCCGATGCGCGCCGCGCCCTTGCCGGTCACCTCGTCGTAGCTGATCACCTTCAGGCCGAGGTGGCGGGTGACCAGGGTGTCGAGGTTGTGGTTGCGATCGGCTTCCAGCACATAGCTTTCGAGCAGCGTGTCATCGACCACGCCGGCCAGCCGGATGCCGTGGTTGGCGAACACGTGGCGGTCGTACTTCAGGTTCTGGCCGAGCTTGCCGTGCGTCACCGACTCCAGCCAGGGCTTGAGCTTCGCCAGCACCTCGTCGCGTGGCAGTTGGGCCGGTGCATCCGGGTACACGTGGGCCAGCGGCAGATAGGCGGCCACACCGGGTTCCAGCGCGAAGCTCATGCCGACCAGCTGCGCTTCCATCGGCTCCAGGCTGGTGGTTTCGGTGTCCAGCGACACCACCTTCGCCGCCATCAGCTTCGCGTGCCAGTGCTCGAAGGCCGCCCAGTCGAGCAGGGTTTCGTAGTCGGCACGGTGGCTGCCTTCAGGTGCGGTCGAGGGCACGGCGTCCTCGGCCGGTGCGGGCGCATTGACCGTCACCGTCTTGCGCGGGCCCTTGGCCAGATCCTCGAGCAGGCCCTTGAAACCGTAGCGTTCGTAAAGCGGGCGCAGCGCGTCGGCGTTCTCGCCGTCCGAGGTCAGCGATTCCAGCGGCTGCGGCAGATCGACGTCGCATTTGACGGTCAGCAGCTTGCGCGCCAGCGGCAGGAAGTCGAGGTGGGCGCGCAGGTTCTCGCCCACCTTGCCGCCGATGTCGGCCGCGTTGGCGACCACCGAATCCAGCGTGCCGCCATACTGCTGCAGCCACTTCACCGCGGTCTTCGGGCCGCACTTGTCTACGCCGGGCACGTTGTCCACGCTGTCGCCGATCAGCGCGAGGTAGTCGACGATGGCCGACGGTGGCACGCCGAATTTGGCCAGCACGCCGGCTTCGTCCAGCTTTTCCTCGCTCATCGTGTTCACCAGCGTCACGTGCTTGTTCACCAGCTGGGCGAGGTCTTTGTCGCCGGTCGATATGACGCAGTCGATGCCGCGTTCGGTCGCCTGCGCGGCCAGCGTGCCGATCACGTCGTCGGCCTCCACCCCCTCGACCATCAGCAGCGGCCAGCCGAGCGCGCGCACTGCCTCGTGGATCGGCGCGATCTGCGCCGCCAGGTCTTCGGGCATCGGCGGGCGATGACCCTTGTAGTCCGGATACCAGTCGTCGCGGAAGGTCGGGCCCTTGGCGTCGAACACGACAGCGCGATAGTCCGCCTTGTAGTCGCTTGCCAGCCGCCTTAGCATGTTGATGACGCCGCGCAGCGCGCCGGTCGGCTCGCCCTTTGCATTGCGCAGGTCCGGCATCGCGTGGAAGGCGCGGTAAAGATAGGACGATCCATCGACGAGCAGCAGCGTGGGCATGGCGGATTCCGCGTGGGGACATTCGGTCGGCCCGCGATTATCGCCGCACCCGCCCTGATCGGGCACTTTCACCGGATACTTTTCCCATGAGCGCGAAAGACAAACTGCCGGGCATGATCGACCCCGGTGAAGCGGCACGCACCAGCAGCGCGCGCGAGGCCTGGCGCATCTTCGGCATCATGGCCGAGTTCGTCGAGGCGACCGAGCGGCTGCAGCAGATCCGGCCGGCGGTCAGCATCTTCGGCAGCGCCCGCACACCGGTCGATCATCCGTACTACGCCCTGACCGAGCGGGTCGCGCGCGAGCTGTCGGACGCCGGTTTCTCGGTCATTTCCGGTGGCGGCCCGGGCATCATGGAAGCGGCCAACAAGGGCGCCTTCCACGGCAAGTCGCCGAGCGTAGGGCTGAACATCCAGTTGCCGATGGAACAGCACGCGAACGTCTATCAGGACATATCGCACTCCTTCGAGCACTTCTTCGCCCGCAAGTACATGTTCGTGCGCTTCGCCGCCGCCTATGTCGTCATGCCCGGCGGTTTCGGCACGGTGGACGAGCTGATGGAGGCGCTGACGCTGATCCAGACGCGCAAGAGCCGCAGCATTCCCGTCATCCTGGTGCACGCGCCGTTCTGGGCCGGCCTGATCGACTGGTTCCGCAACACGCTGGTGGCCGAAGGCATGATTTCGCCGGAGGACATGGACCTGGTGCAGATCATCGACGACCCGGCGCAGATCGTGGATGCGATATTCCGGCACTACGAGAACCGCAGCTTCATGCCGCTGCCTGAGGAACACGAGGCGATGTTGAATCTTTGAGAGGCAGGGGCTGGGGACTAGAGGCTAGGGGGCTAGTGAAGATCTCGCGCGGCGACCGCCGCGCCTGTTCGCTAGCCCCTCATCCCTAGCCCCTAGCCTCTCCCCGCTGCCCCCCGCCCTGCCTCTGTTAAACTGCCGGAATTACGAAGGATTTTCGATGCGTCCGCTACTTTTTGCAGCAGTTCTCGCAGCCGCGCTGGGCAGTGTGGCGCCTGCGGTGTATGCCCAGGCCGGTCGTCCGCCCGATCTGCAGCCGATTCCCGAACCGCCGCCGCCGCCCGAGCCGCTGGAAGGCGAGGTGGCTGTCGAGCCGCAGATCACCATCATCCAGCGCGGTGAGGAAACGGTGGAAGAGCACCGCGTGAACGGCAAGCTCTACATGATCAAGGTGACGCCGCGTCACGGCGTGCCCTACTACTTGATGGACGAGAACGGCTCCGGCGCGATGACGCGCTATGACGATCTCGATTCGGGCCTGCGCGTGCCGAAGTGGGTGATCTTCTCGTTCGACTGACCCGCGCGCGCCGCCGGCGCGTGCCCAACCATCCGTTCTGACTCGTGTCCGTCTTCACCACCGTCACCGCAGATGAGCTGCGCGACTGGCTGAAGAATTACTCCATCGGCCATCTCGTGTCGCTGGAGGGAATTCCAGCCGGCATCGAAAACACCAACTACTTCGTCGACACCTCGCACGGTCGTTACGTGCTGACGGTGTTCGAGAAGCTGACGCGCACCGAACTGCCGTTCTACGTGCATCTGATGGCGCACCTCGCGCGCCACGGCATTCCCTGTCCGGCGCCGATCGCCGACCGCGACAACGAATACCTTGGCACGATCCACGGCAAGCCGGCCATGCTGGCCACCCGCCTCGCCGGCCGCTCGCAGATGGAACCGGGCGCGGCGCACTGCGCCGCCATCGGCGGCATGCTGGCCACCATGCACGTGGCCGGCCAGAGCTACGGCCGCCGTTTCGACAACCCGCGCGGCTACGGCTGGTGGCTCGAAACCGCGCCGAAGCTGCTCGGCTTCCTGCCGGACGACGAGCGCGCGCTGCTCGAAACCGAAATCGCCTTCCAGCGCGAAGCCCGTGAACAGGGCCTGTGCCGGGACCTGCCCTTCGGCGTCGTGCACGCCGACCTGTTCCGCGACAACTGCCTGATGGATGGCGAACGCATTGGCGGCATCATCGATTTCTATTTCGCCGGCGACGACTACCTGCTGTTCGACCTCGCAGTGACGCTGAACGACTGGTGTTCCGACGCTTCCGGCGAACTGGTGGCGGACAAGGCCGACGCATTGATCAAGGCCTACCACGCCGAACGCCCCCTGTCCGACGCCGAGTACCGCGCCTGGCCGGCAATGCTGCGCGGCGCGGCGCTGCGCTTCTGGATGTCGCGGCTTTACGACTTCCACATGCCGCGCGGCGGCGAGATGGTGCACACGCACGATCCGGCCCGCTTCCGCGACGTGCTGCGCGCGCGCATCCGCGCCGGTGACGCACTGCCATGGCGGTGAGCCTGCAGGCGCGCACGCTGCCCGCACTCGCCGGCTGGTCCTGGATCAGCGGCGGCTTCGCGCTGTTCCGCCGCAACCCGCCGCTGATGACTGCGCTTACCATGACCTATCTGCTGGTCATGGTGTTCCTGAACATCGTGCCGCTGCTCGGTCCGGTGCTGGTGGCGGTCTGCCTGCCGGTGATGTCGGTCATCGTTTTCAACGGCGCCCGCATCCTCGACGAGAAGCGCGACATCGACGCCGCCGGCCTGAAGCAGGGGCTGATGGCGAACGCCCGCACGCTGGTACAGCTGGGTTTCGTGCACCTTGGCGGATCGCTGGTGGTGGTGCTCATCCACACGCTCATCTTCCAGATGCCGGAAGGTGCCGCGGTCGACGCCGACGAAGAGCTGTTCATGCGCACGCTGATGCAGCTGCTGCCGCTGGTGCTGCCGCTCATCCTGATCATGTGGTTCCCGCCCTACCTGATCGCGACGCAGAACATGCCGCTCGGCAAGTCGCTGTTCTTCGGGGCGGTCGCCGTGCTGCGCAACGCCGGCGCCTTCATCGTCTATTTCGCCGGCGCGGCATTGCTCGGCGTCGGTCTGCCGATGCTGGTGGTGCAGGTGCTCGGTGGCGACGGCAGTCTCGCCAGTGCGCTGCGTTTCCTGCTGCGCATCGCCCTGCTGTTCGTGCTGGTGCCCACGCTGGCCGCCAGCCTGTACGTGAGCTTCCGTCAGGTGTTCGCGCCGGGCGAGCAGCCGGCGCCCGAGCCCGCCGATGAGTGAAGCGCCGCCGCTCGGCGTGTTCGGCGGCACCTTCGACCCGGTGCACGTCGGCCACCTGAGACTGGCGGAAGAGGCGCGCGAAGCACTGCAGCTCGGGCGCGTGCGCTGGATTCCGGCCGGTCAGCCCTGGCACCGCGCGGCGCCGCAGACCTCGCCGGCGCACCGACTGGCCATGGTCGAGGCGGCCGTAGCGTCGAACGAGGCGTTCGAGGTCGACGGCCGCGAAGTAGCGTCCGGCCGGCCGAGCTACACGGTCGACACGCTGACCGCGCTGCGCGCCGAACTGGGCGACGCGTTGCCGCTGGTGCTGATACTCGGCACCGACGCGTTCAGCCTGCTGCACACCTGGCACCGCTGGCGCGAGCTGTTCGCGCTGGCCCATATCGGCCTGGCGACCCGGGCCGGCCAGGTGGTCGATGCCGCGGCGCTGGACCCGGCGCTGGCAGCCGAACTGGCGGTACGCGGCGGACGTGATGCGCAGGCCTTGCGCGAGCGCCCGTCCGGCGCCATCGTACGTTTCGACATGACGCCGTTGGCGGTGTCGGCCACCGACATCCGGGCACGGCTGGCGCGCGGCGAGCGCTGCCGCTACCTGCTGCCCGACGAAGTATTCGAATACATCCGCCTTAACCGGCTCTACTGAAGGCTTTACATGGATATCAATGCACTGCAGGCGCTGGTCATCGACGCGCTGGAAGACATCAAGGCGAAGGACATCGAAGTGATCGACACCTCGAAGTTCAACGCGCTGTTCGACCGCCTGGTCATCGCCAGCGGCGACTCCAACCGGCAGACGCGCGCACTCGCGCGCAACGTGCAGGAGAAGGTGAAGGAAGCCGGCGGCACGGTGATCAGCGTCGAGGGCGAGGACACCGGCGAGTGGGTGCTGGTCGACCTCGGCGACCTGGTCGTGCACGTGATGCAGCCGGCGGTACGCGCCTATTACAACCTCGAAGAGCTGTGGTCCGGCTCGGCCAAGCCGTCGACCGACAAGTCGGCCGCGGCCCGCGCACGCGGAACGGCGGCGCGTTGAAACTGCTGGTGATCTGCGTCGGGCACCGTATGCCCGACTGGGTCGATGCTGGCGTGCAGGAATTCGCCCGCCGCATGCCGCGCGACTCGGCCATGCAGATCGTCGAAGTGAAAGCCGAACCGCGCACCCAGGGCAAGCCGGTCGAGGTGCTGATCGAAGCCGAACGGGCACGCATCGAACAGGCCATCCCGCCGCGCGCCCGCATCGTCGCACTCGACGAGCGTGGCGACGACCTGACGACCGTCGCGCTGACCGCGCGGCTGCGTCGCTGGCGCGCCGACGGTGACGACGTCGCGCTCCTCATCGGCGGGCCAGACGGCCTGTCGCCGGCGCTGAAGTCGCGCGCGCACGAGCTGATCCGCCTGTCGAGCCTGACGCTGCCGCACGCGCTGGCCCGCCTGCTTCTGGCCGAAGCGTTGTATCGTGCGGTGAGCCTTGAAGCCAATCACCCCTATCACCGAGAATGAGCCTTTCGAACACCGTTCCGCCCGTCCTCTATCTCGCCTCGCGCAGCCCGCGCCGGCGTGAACTGCTCACCCAGATCGGCCTGAGTTTCCTGATGCTGCCCTTCCGCGGACTGCCGCGCGAGGACATCGACGTATCTGAAGACGTGCGCGACGGCGAGGACGCCGAAACCTATGTCGTGCGCGTCGCACGCGCCAAGGCGCTGGGCGGCGAACAGCGCCTGGCCTGGCGGCGCATGTCGGCCGGGCTGGTGCTGTCGGCCGACACCACGGTCGAGATCGACGGCGACATCCTCGGCAAGCCGGCCGACGCCGCCGACGCCACTGCCATGCTCACCCGCCTGTCCGGCAGCACGCACCGCGTGCTCACCGCGGTCGCCGTCAGCGACAGCCGGCGGCTGGAGCACGCGCTGTCCATTTCCACCGTGCGCTTCGCGAAACTCGAGCCGCGCGACATCGAACGCTATGTACTCAGCGGCGAACCGATGGACAAGGCCGGTGCCTACGGCATACAGGGCCGCGCCGGCGCCTTCGTCGAGCACGTCGAAGGTTCCTATACCGGCATCGTCGGCCTGCCGCTGAACGAAACCTGGCAGCTGCTGCGCCGCTTTGGCATGGACATCTGATCCGACTTCCCACTTTCCGGTCCGCACCATGAACGACCAGTTCCTCATCAACTTCACGCCGCAGGAAACGCGCGTCGCCCTGCTGCAGCAGGGCGCGGTGCAGGAACTGCACATCGAGCGCAGCAGCGCGCGCGGCATCGTCGGCAACATCTATCTGGGCCGCGTCGTGCGCGTGCTGCCCGGCATGCAGTCGGCCTTCATCGACGTCGGCCTCGAACGCACCGCCTTCCTGCACGTCGCCGACATCTGGGAAGCGCGCCAGAACGGCGAGCCGCCGAAGCCGATCGAACGCATCCTGACCGAAGGGCAGAGCGTGCTGGTGCAAGCGCTGAAGGACCCGATCGGGACCAAGGGCGCGCGCATGTCGACGCAGATCAGCATCGCCGGCCGGCTGCTGGTACATCTGCCGCAGGACCGTCACGTCGGCATTTCGCAGCGCATCGAATCGACCGAGGAGCGCGAGGCGCTGCGCGCGCGCATCCACGCGCTGCTGCCGCTGGAGGACCCGGGCGGCTACATCGTGCGCACCATGGCCGAATCGGCCAGCGACGAGGAGCTGGCGGCCGACATCGCCTACCTGCGCAAGACCTGGCAGGAAATACGGAATCGCGCGAAGACCGCCAAGCCGCCCACGCTGGTGTTCGAGGATCTGACGCTGGCGCAGCGCGTGCTGCGCGACCTCGCCTGCGCCGACACGCAGAGCATCCAGGTCGACTCGCGCGAGAACTACGTGAAGCTGCGCAGTTTCGCCGAGGAATACATGCCGCAGCTGACCAAGCTGCTGGAGCACTACACCGGCGAGCGCCCGCTGTTCGAGCTGCACAGCGTCGAGGAGGAAATCGAGAAGGCGCTGGCGCGCCGCGTCGATCTGAAGTCCGGCGGCTACCTGATCTTCGACCAGACCGAGGCGATGACGACGATAGACGTGAACACGGGCGGTTTCGTCGGCTCACGCAATTTCGACGAAACCATCTTCAAGACCAACCTGGAAGCGGCGCACCAGATCGCCCGCCACCTGCGGCTGCGCAACCTTGGCGGCATCATCCTGATCGATTTCATCGACATGGAAAGCGAGGAACACCGCGCCCAGGTGCTGGCCGAACTGCACAAGGCGCTGGGCCGCGACCACACGAAGATTTCGGTCAGCGGCTTCACCTCGCTCGGCCTGGTCGAAATGACGCGCAAGCGCACCCGCGAATCGCTTGCCCACGTGCTGTGCGAACCCTGCCCGACCTGCGGCGGCCGCGGCGAAGTGAAGACCGCGCAGACCATGAGCTTCGACATCCTGCGCGAACTGCTGCGCGAAGCACGCCAGTTCAGTGCGCGCGAATTCCGCATCCTGGCCCACCCCAAGGTGGTCGACCTCTTCCTCGAAGAAGAGTCGCAGGCGCTCGCCATGCTGTCGGACTTCATCGGCAAGCCGATTTCGCTGCACGCTGAGTCGAGCTATTCGCAGGAGCAGTTCGACATCGTGCTGCTCTGAGCCAGAGGCCCTGGCCGTTGTGTGACAGTACTTGGCTGACGGACAAGGCGTTTTTGTGGTTTGATTGAATGCAAATCGATCACAACAAATTGCAGGCCATCATGACCGGATCCGGACTGAAGGAGCGCATACGCGCGATCAAGCTCGAGGTGATGGCGCTCGCCGTCGCCGCGCAGGACACGCGCACGCCGCGCCGCGCCAAGATCCTGCTGCTCTTCCTGCTCGCCTACGCGGCCAGCCCGATCGACCTGATTCCGGACTTCATCCCGGTGCTCGGCATGCTGGACGAGGTGGTGCTGCTGCCGCTGGGCATCTGGCTGGCGGTGCGCATGATCCCGCCCGACGTGATGGAAGCGGCGCGCGCCCGCGCCCGTGCCGGCAAGCTGCCGGCCAACTGGGCGGCTGGCATCTTCATCCTGCTGCTGTGGGCGGCGTCGATCGCCGCGATCGCCTGGTGGTGGATGAACCGGAGCCCGGCAGCGTGACAGGCTGCGCCTGCCTGCGCTGACACAATTCCTTGCAATCCCGTCAATGACTTACAATCGGGCCGCAATCAGAGCGGCCCCGCAAGAGGCCGCGGCAAAAAACTGACCGGTGCCTGCGATGGGACTCAGACTCAAATTCAACCTCGTGCTGATCGGCGTGTTCGCGATCGGCCTCGCCGCCTGTGCGGCGCTGTCGCACCGGCTGCTGCATGACAACGCACGCGCCGAGGTCGAGCGCAACGCCCGGCTGATGATGGAAACCGCGCTCGCCATCCGCGCCTACACGGTGAGCCAGATCAAGCCCCACCTCGATCCGATGCTGGCCGAGCAGTTCCTGCCGCAGACGGTGCCGGCCTATGCAGCGACTGAAACGCTGAACGAGCTGCGCAAGAACCACCCGGAGTACGCCTACAAGGAAGCGACGCTGAACCCGTCCAACCCGCGCGACCGCGCGTCGGACTGGGAAGCCGACCTGGTGGCCAGCTTCCGCAACGCGATGGACGTGAAGGAGCTGACCGGCGAACGCGACACGCCGACCGGTCGCCACATGTATATCGCGCGGCCGATCCAGATCACCAATCCGGCCTGCCTGGCCTGTCACAACACGCCGGCGACCGCGCCGCCGAGCATGGTGAAGGTGTATGGCGAAGCGAACGGCTTCGGCTGGAAGATGAACGAAATCATCGGCGCCCAGGTGGTGTCGGTGCCGATGACGGTGCCGGTGAGCAACGCCGACCGCGCCTTCACCACCTTCATGGCCTCGCTGGTGGGTGTATTCGTGTTCGTCATGGTGGCGCTGAACCTGATGCTGGAATGGCTCATCATCCGCCCGGTCGCGCGCATGTCGGCCGCCGCCGACCGCATCAGCACCGGTGATTTCTCGGTGCCGGAATTCGGCGACGGCGGACGCGACGAGGTGTCAGTGCTCGGCGCCTCCTTCAACCGCATGCGACGCAGCCTGGAAACGGCGATGCGCATGATCGACAGCTGAGCACGGCGTGACCTCCACTCCTTTCGGCGACGACGACGAGGCGTTCACCGAAGACAGCGTCAATTCCGACGTGCTGGCCGGCAGCGGCTTCCTGCCCACGGCCAACGCCAGCCCCGGTGCGCTGCCGGTCGGCTGGGCCCTGAACGAGTACCGCATCGAATCGCTGCTCGGCGGCGGCGGCTTCGGCCTGACCTATCTGGCGCACGACACGCTGCTCGACTGCAAGGTCGCGGTGAAAGAGTTCCTGCCCACCGACATCGCGGTGCGCGGCGACGCGCAGCGCGTGCTGCCGCGGGCCGGCCCGGCGGTCGAGATGTTCGAGCAGGGCCTGCGCCGCTTCCTCGACGAGTCGCGCGCACTCGCCACCTTCCGTCACCCGAACATCGTGCGCGTCAGCCGCTTCTTCGAAGCCAACGGCACCGCCTACATGGTGATGGACTACGTGCAGGGGCGCACGCTGAACCAGTGGGTGCGCGAGCGCAACGACGCGATCGACCGCACGACGCTGCTGGCCATCGTCAAGCCGCTGCTCGACGGCCTGCAGGTGGTGCATGACGGCGGCTTCCTGCACCGCGACATCAAGCCGGCCAACATCTGCATCCGTGACGACGGCACACCGGTGTTGCTCGACTTCGGTGCGGCGCGCCGCTACCACGACACCGAGCACACACTGACCGCCATCGTGACGCCCGGCTTCGCACCGTTCGAGCAATACCACTCGCACGGCAATCAGGGACCGTGGACCGACATCTACTCGCTGGCCGCCGTCATGTACTGGCTGGTGACCGGACAGCGCCCGGTCGAATCGGCCGCCCGCGTGCACAACGATCCGCTGCGGCCGGCCGCCAAGGCCGCCGACGCAGCCACCTTCGGCGCCTCGCTGCTGCGTGCCATCGACTGGGCGCTCGAACCGCACGAAACCCGGCGCCCGCGCAGCGTGGCGGACTTCCGTCGCGTGTTCATGCCGGTGCCGGCGGCGCGCGGCCCGCTCGCGTCCGGCACGCCGCCGGCGCCCGCGGTACGCGCCAGCGGCGCATCGGAGGAGCGGCGCACCATCGTCTGCAGCGTGCTGTACGCGCAGATAGACCGCAGCGTCGATCTCGACACCGCGCAGCGGCTGGCCTGCAAATCGGAACTGGACGACGCCCTGGCGCGCGCCGCACGCTCGGTCGATGCCGACAGCCGGCTCATCCACGACACCGAGGACGGCGCCGCGCTGTGCCTGCTCGGCCAGCCCGAGGACGCCTGCGTGGTGGCGCAGCGGCTGCGCGCGCTCGATCTCGGCGACGAGGGCGGCGGACTGCGCCAGGGCATCAATCTGGGCCCGGTGCGGGTGACCCGCGCCGGCACCGGCGCGCTCGACGTGCACGGCGACGGCCTCGACGCCGCGCGCACGCTGGCCAGCCTGGCGCGCGCCGGTCAGGTGCTGGTGTCGCGCGCCTATTTCGAAACCGTGTCGGCGCTGGGCAGCGGCGCACCGGTCGGCCTGCACGCCACCGGCCAGCGCGCGGAAATCGCCTCGCGCAGTCAGGAGGTGTTCGAACTGGATGCGCGCAGCGGTATCACCCGCCGCGTCGACGATGCCCAGCCCGGCCTGGCGCAGGATGCGCTGACGCCGGTGCTCGAAGCGCTGCTCGCCCGCCACATAGGGCCGATGGCGCGCGTGCTGGTGACGCGCATCGGGCCCAAGGTCGCCAGCCCGGCCCTGCTGATCGAGCAGCTGGCGACGCACATCCCGGGCGACGCGCAGCGCGCCGGTTTCCTGATCGAGGCCAAGCGGCACATCGCCGGAACCACCGGTGTGTCATCGACCGTGCGCAGTGCGTCGATCGACACGGTCAGCGCTTCGCGCCGCAGTGCGCCGCTCACCGCCCCGTCGCGCAGCAGCGCTTTCGGCCCGCGACCGCTGGACGACGCGCTGATCGCCGACATCGAGCACCGGCTGGCCCGACGCATCGGGCCGATGGCGCGCATCCTGGTCGGTCGCGCGCTGAAGCGGGTGAGCGACGAACAGGCGCTGCTCGAAGAGCTGTCGCGCGACATTCCCGACCCGGTGCAGCGCGCCGCCTTCCTCGCCGGCAAGTGATATGGCAGCCATGAACCGCTGCCCGCACTGCGGGCGGGACACCATCGCGCGCCTGATCAAGCTGACTGCCCGCGCCAAGGCGCCGGCCGTGTGCCCGGAATGCGGCGGGCGCTCATGCACCGGCATCACGCCGCTGTCGCTGTTCGGCTACTTCGCGCTCATCCTGGTCTGCGGCACGCTGCTGCGGCTGGCCGCGCGCACCGGCAACCGCTGGTCGCTGCTGGCCGTGCTGGCGCTGTTCGGTGGCGGCTTCCTCTACATTTCCTACCGCACGCCGCTGGTGAAGCTGGAGCGCTACCCGCTGCAGCGGAACATTGCCATCGCCGTCGTCGTCGCGGTTTTCGCGGCGGGCGGCTGGTGGTGGTTCAGCAGCGGCGTCTGAGTCGCCGGTCGAGCAGTCTGTCAGCAGCGCGCCTGGTCGCAACTTGAGGTCGCGGCCGGCTCGCCGCTCGGGCCGCCCTGCTGCGCCTGCAGCGTGCGCGGCATCCGTTGCCAGTCGGCGGCCATCGCGTCGAGCCGCGCCTTGATCGCTTCGCCGACTGCGATCTGCGGCTCCGACGCCTCCAGCCCCTCCGCCGCCTCCCGCGTGCCGACCGCTGCGCGCGCACGGGCGAAGGCTTCGGTGAAGGACGGCGTGGCACGCAGTGCCTCGTCGAAGAAGGCGCGGCCGAAGAAGGTCCAGTCGGCCTCGTGCGAACAGCCGTGCGAACTGCGGTCGGCACGGGCGGCCGACATGACCAGCGTGTCCGGCCCGGCGAGCGGGCCGACGAAGCCGCCCGAGTAGCAGGCCGACACCAGGATGACGCGGTGGCGGATGCCGGCCGCGTCGAGCAGGGCGCCCAGGCGTTGCGGCGTCAGCTGTTCCAGTTCCCACGGCCACAGGCTGAGGTCGAAGCGGTGGTCCTCGGCGCCGTGCGAGGTCAGGAACACGAACAGCACGTCCTCGTCGCGGTTCATCCGTTCGCCCAGCGCGCGCAGGCTGGCTTCCATCGCGCTGACGGTGGCCAGCGGCCGGTCGAGCACGGTGGCCGGGTTGTTGGCCAGCACGATGCTGCGGCCGCCGGTGTCGAAGCGCTCGGCGAACAGGCGTTCAACCTTGTCCACCTCGCGCAGGAACACGTCCTGTGCGCCATGGCCGGCGATGGCCAGCAGGAACAGCTCCGGCCGACCTGGTTCGCCCGGCTCGACCCGCGCGATCGCCTCGGTCAGCAGCAAGGGCTGACGATAGATCAGCGCCTCGCTGCGGGCAGCCTGCCAGCGCGCCGTTTCACCGTCGTCATCGGTCTGCGTGGCCACCCACAGCGGCATCTGCGTACCCAGCATCGTGGTCGGCAGCAGGTAGCACAGGCCGACGATGGCGAGCATGCCGAGGCGCCGCGCCGGTCTGGCCTCGAATACCTCTCCCAGCAGCACGGCAGAGGCGATCAGCCCCCAGGCCGCGGGCGCCCACCAGACGAGATCGACCGCGTCGCCCAGTTCCGCCCACACCTCGGCCGGCAGCAGCGCGAGCGCATTCCACAGCAGCGACAGCCATATCCACAGCGCCGCCATGCCGACCACGCCGCGCAGCCAGGCCTCTGGCCGGCCGGCCAGACGGGCCGCCGCCCACACGGCGAGCATGAGCCAGGGCAGGTGGAACAGCTTGCCGGCCAGCGCATCGGCCATGAACTGGCCATCCGGCCCAGCGCGCGCGAAGTCGAAGCCGAAATCGAGCGCCAGCGACAGCAGTTCGAGTGCTATCCAGGCCGCCGCGCCGGCGCGCAGGGCCGGGGCGGCCTTCCACAGCAGCAGGGCGCGCAGACCGGCACCCAGATTGCGGGCGAGGTCGGCCAGAGGCGAGCGGGGTGGCGTCGGTTCCAGTTCCATCGTCGGATGCCGTAAATCGTGCGGAGGTCGGGAACGGATTATCCGTTGCCGCACTCTGTAGCGGGCGCCGATCATGAAACCGGGTGCTTCACCCGGCAAATGAGGGGCGCGACGCTATAATCCAAAGCTTCCGAGGAGCGCTGCAAGGTGCCGCAAGGCCCCCAGGCTCGGACCCCGCCAGACCGCCACGGTCGCGGGCACTTTTGCAACGGCGCTCACCTGAACCCGCCGCCCGGGCAGCAGTCCGGCCGCGGATGGCAGGTGAGAGACCGCCTGCCGCATCAAAAGGAGCCCGTAATGAATGCACCCGCCGAACTGAAGGATTACGTCATTGCCGACCTGTCGCTGGCCGACTGGGGACGCAAGGAAATCGCCATTGCCGAGACCGAAATGCCCGGCCTGATGGCGATCCGCGAGGAATTCGCAACGCAGCAGCCGCTGCGCGGCGCCCGCATCACCGGCAGCCTGCACATGACCATCCAGACCGCCGTGCTGATCCAGACGCTGGAAGCGCTCGGCGCCGAAGTCCGCTGGGCCTCGTGCAACATCTTCTCGACCCAGGACCACGCCGCCGCCGCGATTGCCGCCGCCGGCACGCCGGTGTTCGCGGTCAAGGGCGAGTCGCTGGAAGAGTACTGGGACTACACCCACCGCATCTTCGAATGGCCGGACGGCGGCTACAGCAACATGATCCTGGACGACGGCGGCGACGCAACGCTGCTGCTGCATCTGGGCACCAAGGCCGAAACCGACCCGACCGCACTGCACCACCCGGCGAGCGAAGAAGAGGTGTGCCTGTTCAACGCCATCAAGACCACGCTGGCGCGCGACCCGAACTGGTACTCGAAGCGCATCAAGCACATCAAGGGCGTGACCGAAGAAACGACGACCGGCGTGCACCGCCTTTACCAGATGCACAAGGAAGGCCGCCTCGCCTTCCCCGGCATCAACGTCAATGACTCGGTCACCAAGTCGAAGTTCGACAACCTGTATGGCTGCCGCGAATCGCTGGTCGACGGCATCAAGCGCGCGACCGACGTGATGGTGGCCGGCAAGGTGGCCGTGGTCGCCGGCTACGGCGACGTGGGCAAGGGTTCGGCGCAGGCGCTGCGCGCGCTGTCGGCCCAGGTGTGGGTGACCGAAGTCGATCCGATCTGCGCGCTGCAGGCGGCGATGGAAGGCTACCGCGTGGTCACGATGGACTACGCCTGCGAACACGCCGACATCTTCGTCACCGCCACCGGCAACTATCACGTGATCACGCATGATCACATGGCGAAGATGAAGGACCAGGCCATCGTCTGCAACATCGGCCACTTCGACAACGAGATCGACGTCGCCTCGCTGGAAAAGTACCAGTGGGAAGAGATCAAGCCGCAGGTCGACCACATCATCTTCCCGGACGGCAAACGCATCATCCTGCTGGCCAAGGGTCGCCTGGTGAACCTCGGCTGCGGCACCGGCCATCCGTCCTACGTGATGTCGTCGAGCTTCGCCAACCAGACCATCGCGCAGATCGAACTGTTCACCGAAACCGAGAAGTACCCGGTCGGCGTCTACACGCTGCCCAAGCACCTCGACGAGAAGGTGGCGCGCCTGCAGCTGAAGAAGCTGAATGCGCAGCTGACCGAGCTGACCGACGCGCAGGCCCGCTACATCGGCGTGCAGAAGGAAGGCCCGTACAAGCCGGACCACTACCGCTATTGAGCATTCGGTTCGCGGTTGGCGCGCCCTGCGGGCCGCGTCAATGAAAAAGGCCATCCCGCGGGATGGCCTTTTTTGCGCCCGCGCGGTTCAGCGCGACTGCTTGATCAGCCGGCTATTGGCCGCCTGCACCGGCCGCGCATTGTTGCGGTAGAGGTGGCCGAAGATGCCGATCTGTTCCGGCGACAGCTGCAACGGCTCCTTCATCACCAGCCAGGTCACGCCTTCCGAACAGGGCGGCGTCGTCAGCGAACCCATATAGGTGTAGTAGTCGCGCTTCTCCGGCAGCAGTTTCGCCAGATCGATGCTCACCTCCGGGCGCGACTCGACGTTCTTCTGCAGCGGCAGATAGGCCCACAGCGTGTTGAACAGCGGATGTTCGGTGCCGCGGTCAAGCAGCACGGCCACGACAGCCAGATTGCCGTCCAGATCCTTGTGCACCAGGTGGGCGACCATGTCGTAGGTCTTGCCATTCACGCGCTCTTCGGCCGGCTTGTGGAAGTGGAACTGCACCAGTTCGTAGCGCTTGCCGACCAGCGTGATCGTGCTGCCCTCGCCGACGTTCACCTGCACCGTGTGACCGTTGTCGACGACGGTGAAGTAGGTGGTGCGGTAGTCGAACTGTATCGGCGGCAGGTCGACCTTGATGCCGTCGCGGATGTCGATCGGCGATTGCGTCTGGCCGGTCGCGCATTTCGTCCACTCCGGCTTCAGCCTGCCCCAGTTCTGCGGACCGAATTCGCCCTCGTAGCTCCAGTGGATGTCGCCGTGCGCATGCGCGACGGGCGCCGCCTCGAGCGCCGGTTTCTTCGGCGCAGCGTGGGCGGCCGGCGCGACGGCGGCCTGCATGACCGGGCGCGGCCGCGGCTTCGGCGCCGGTGGCGGCAGCGGGATTTCGCTGCGCATCGCCGGCGGCTTGGTCACCGCAGGGGCAGCGTCGTGGGAGTCCGGCTTCTTCGCGCCGGCATCGGCCACCTTGGCCGGCTCGGCCTTGCCGGCCTCAGCCTTCGCTGCCTCCGGCTTGCCCGCCGAGCCGGCTGGCTTCTTCGCGCTGCTCATTTCCTCGCGCGCCTGCGCCGCGGCTTCGCGCAGATCGGGCTTAATGTTCACCATTTCGGTGCGCTCGACCTTGCCGAGATCGCCTGCGTTGGCGGCGGTGCGCGCAGCACGGCCGGCCTGTTCGGCCACCTGACGGAGTTCTTCGGCGGCCGGCGGCTGACACACTTCGCGGAACAGCTTTTCGTCCAGCGTGCCGGGCAGCAGCGAAATTTCGCTGTCCGAGCCGGTGCGCTCCTCGCGCAGGATTTTCTGGTTGGCGTCCAGATAGACGCGCTTGATGGTGGCGAAGCGCAGGCTCTGGCAGTCATAGCGGTTCAGCGCCTGCACCATCGCGTAGCCGGTCTTCTCGGCGTCGGCCTCGGTCAACACCAGCCGGCCCCAGGCCACTTTCTTTCCGCCTTCGGCACGCAGCACGCTGTCGCGGTCGATCTCGATCTTCTTGCCGCGGTCGGTCGAGATCGTGTGCCAGTCGGCCGCCTGCACCGCGCCACAGGCGCAGCCGATCGCCAGCGCGATCAGGGTCGGTCGGAAGATGGAAAGCTGCGTCATGTCCGGTCTCGTTCAGGCTCTGCCCTCGTCGGGCGATGACCGGTCTACGGCAGAGGGGCGCGTTGGCTTGAACGGCACGCCTTGCGCTCGCGTCGCGGGCGGGTTACCGTGCTCATGCACACGTTAGGGGTGCCGGTGACCTGAAGCATGGCAGCCGGCTGAGACACACCCTCAACACCTGATCCGGATCATGCCGGCGTAGGGAAACGGGCGACTTCTCGACATGGAAGCCGGCGTTCCCCGCGCCGACGCAGCAAGCACAGGAGCTTCCATGAACGCCAAAGACACCTTCCTCGCCGACCAGGCACACGTGGACGAAGCGGCGATCGCGCCGCTGCCCCATTCGCGCAAGATCCACATCGAAGGCTCGCGCCCCGACATCCGCGTTCCGATGCGCGAGATCTCCCAGGCCGACACGCCCACCGGCTTCGGCGGCGAGAAGAACCCGCCGGTGTTCGTCTATGACTGTTCCGGCCCCTACACCGACCCGCAGGCCTCGATCGACATCCGCCGTGGCCTGCCCGCGCTGCGCGCCCGCTGGATCGAAGAACGCGGCGACACCGAGCAGCTCACCGACCTCTCCTCCGAATTCGGCCGCATCCGTGCCGCCGATGCCGCGCTCGACGACCTGCGCTTCCCCGACCTGCACCGCCACCCGCGCCGCGCCAAGGCCGGCCGCAACGTCACCCAGATGCACTACGCCCGCCAGGGCATCATCACGCCGGAGATGGAGTTCATCGCCATCCGCGAGAACATGAACCGCGCCGCCTACGTCGAGTCGCTGCGCGCGACCGGCCCGACCGGCGAGAAGATGGCCAAGCTGCTCACCCGCCAGCACCCAGGCCAGAGCTTCGGTGCGTCGATCCCGGCCGAGATCACGCCCGAGTTCGTCCGCTCCGAAGTCGCCCGCGGCCGCGCCATCATCCCGAACAACATCAACCACCCGGAGAGCGAGCCGATGATCATCGGCCGCAACTTCCTGGTGAAGATCAACGCCAACATCGGCAATTCGGCCCTCGGCTCCTCGATCAACGAGGAAGTCGACAAGATGACCTGGGCCATCCGCTGGGGTGGGGACACGGTGATGGATCTGTCGACCGGCAAGAACATCCACGAAACGCGCGAGTGGATCATCCGCAACAGCCCGGTGCCCATCGGCACCGTGCCCATCTACCAGGCGCTGGAAAAGGTCGACGGCAAGGCCGAGGAACTGACCTGGGAAATCTTCAAGGACACGCTGATCGAGCAGGCCGAACAGGGGGTGGATTACTTCACCATCCACGCAGGCGTGCTGCTGCGCTACGTGCCGATGACCGCCAACCGGATGACCGGCATCGTCAGCCGTGGCGGCTCCATCATGGCCAAGTGGTGTCTTGCTCACCACAAGGAGAGCTTCCTCTACACCCACTTCGAAGAGATCTGCGAAATCATGAAGGCCTACGACGTGGCCTTCTCGCTGGGCGACGGTCTGCGTCCGGGTTCGATCTACGACGCGAACGACGACGCGCAGCTCGGTGAGCTCAAGACGCTGGGCGAACTCACCGACATCGCCTGGAAGCACGACGTGCAGGTGATGATCGAAGGTCCGGGTCACGTGCCGATGCATCTGATCAAGGAGAACATGGACCTGCAGCTCGAGTACTGCAAGGAAGCGCCCTTCTACACGCTGGGCCCGCTGACCACCGACATCGCGCCTGGGTACGACCACATCACGAGCGGCATCGGTGCGGCGCAGATCGGCTGGTACGGCACGGCCATGCTCTGCTACGTGACGCCGAAGGAGCACCTGGGGCTGCCGGACAAGGACGATGTGAAGGAAGGCATCATCACCTACAAGCTGGCCGCCCACGCCGCCGACCTCGCGAAGGGTCACCCGGGCGCGCAGATCCGCGACAACGCGCTGTCGAAGGCGCGCTACGAGTTCCGCTGGGACGACCAGTTCAACCTGGGTCTGGATCCGGACAAGGCGAAGAGCTTCCACGACGAGACGCTGCCCAAGGAGTCGGCCAAGGTGGCGCACTTCTGCTCGATGTGCGGCCCGCACTTCTGTTCGATGAAGATCACGCAGGACGTGCGCGACTTCGCCGCCAAGCAGGGTCTGAACGAAGACGAAGCGCTGCAGAAGGGCATGGAAGTGAAGGCGGTCGAGTTCGTGAAGTCAGGCGCGGAGATCTACCAGAAGGTGTGAGGCGGGGCGGCCGCGGGGCCTGCAGGAGTGGTCTTCTGACCGCGACTGCGGCCCGTGACCTCGCGCAGTCCTCCACTCAGCCGCCGCGTCGCGGTCAGAGGACCGTTCCTACACAAGCTCGGCTCCGGTGACGGATCGCGAGCGATCCTTGCGGGAGCGGCCTTGGCCGCGACAGGGCCGATGCTCTGGCTGCACAGCCTTCGGATCAGGCCACTATCGCAAGCCCCGCTCGCTTCCACGGGTCACGGCAGTGCCGCGCGCCGGCCGCCTCTCCGTTCAGCCTTTCGGCCCCATACCGAAGAAGCTGCGAAAACGGTCCCAGCGCCGCTTGAACCAGGCCTTGGGCGTGTCCTGCACGTAATAGGTGAGCATGATGGACGCGCGCTCGCCGTCGGCTTCAGTGGTCTGGCGCACGCTGTGCCAGCTCTCTTTCTCGACGACGGCGAAGGCGTAGCCGCTGGCCGGCATGAAATCCATGGCCACCGTCCGCTCCGCGTCCGGGCCGCTCCTGCCATGGTGGAACACGGTGCCGAGGTGACGCTGCGAGGCGTCCCTGGGCAGATAGAACTGCACGGTGATCGCCTTGGCCGGCACGTCGGCATGAATGCCGATGCGATAACCCGGCTGGTCACGGACCAGGATGGGAATCGGATAGAAATCCAGCTGGTCGATGGAACGACCGAAGCGGGTTTCGAGCGACTGCCGGAACTTCCGCTTGAATGCGTCCTGCAGCGCCCGCGAACGCAGCGTGCGCGATACGGCCGTCCACAGTGCGCACTGCTCGGCCGGCAAGCGCCACAGCTGCTCCGGATAAAGGTACATGCGCAACCGTGCGCTGCTGCCGTCGGCACGCATCGCGTCCTTGTGGCGCAGGTCGTGGAAGCGGTCACGCGCCGGCATCAGCGCCAGAAGCCTGGCGTAGAAGTCGGGGGAGAAGGCACCCCGCATGTACAGGTGCTCGCAGGGAACGACGTTCACCGCGCTATCGCGAATGGCGGCCAGCATCTGGCTGTCCGGCAGTTCTTCGTTCGCGCCTTGTGGCGCCAGTGTCTCGCTCTGGGTTTGCATTGGAAGTATCCCGGGCAACACGACAAGCGCATGAGCATAGCGCCGCTGCGCCGAACTGCGTAGCACCTTGCTTCGTGAGCTGGATCACGGTCGATCGAAGGCCCGCGCTCAAGTCTGCCTCAAGCCTTGCCGTAACTCGCGATGAAGCTGATAAAGGCAAACCCGTCCGAAAGGCGGGGACGCAAAGTCACCGGTCTAATCCGCGCGTGCGCGGGATGACGGCGGGGCCGCCAGCACCCACCTGTTCAAAGCAGGTCCGGGGCGCGCCAGCCGGTGAAGAAATGACAGACATCCGAGCCGGAGTTTCACGATGACCGCCCCGCGCCACGCTTTATCCCCTCTCTGCACGATGCTGATGTGCGCGTTTGCGCTGTCGGCCCTGCCTGCCTCCGCCGCTTCGCGAGAGTCGGCAGCGGCCGATAGGGCCGTGCCGGTAATGCAGCCCTTGCCGGTGCGCGATGCCGCCGGTGGCATGTGGCCGGTGCAGCTTGATGTGGCTCGTCTGCGTGCGGCCAGAGCGGGTGACACGCTGCGCTTCACGCTGCCCGACGGCAGCAGCCTCGACATCGTGTTCGCTTCGATGCTGGGCGGCGCTTCCGGTCTGCAGTGGATCGGTCATCACGCCGCCGGGCGGCAGTATGCAGTGCGACTGCAGCTCGATGGCGAACTGGCCGCCGGCATCATCCGCACCCCCGACGGCGGCTTCGTGCTGGGACATGTGGACGGCGTTCAGCTCATCGGCCCGGATCTGTCGGCGGCCGCGAATCCTGTCGTGCTGGACGGTCTGCCGTCGATGTTCCTGGCGGCCGACGTCGCGACGAACTCAGGCTCGGCGTCCGACCCAGCCGCACGCACGGCCGAGCCGCACGCCGAGGTGGCCCATCCGGTGGCCTTCAATCTGATCGCGCTGTCGGCGCTGGAACCCGGCGACGACGTGACGCTGTCGATCCCCGAGCACGGCGACTATCGCGTTCGCTACGACCGTACCGATGCCGGCGATGCCGACACCACGACCTGGGTCGGCCACCTGGCCGACTACGGCAGCGAGTTCCGCGTCATCGTCACGTCCGGGCCCAACGGCAGCGTCGGCAACATCCTGACGCCCTCTGGCGAACTGCTGCTGGTAGACAGCGGTGGCACGCAATGGCTGGTCGACCCGGTGCGCTCCGGACTGTCGCAGTTCGAATCCGAGCATGCCGACGCCGTGGGCGAGGAAGTACCGGCGGCAGCCGGCGGCGTGACGGCCTTGGGCGGCACCTCGGCCGCGGCAGAGGCCGGCACCACGGCCACCACGACTGCCAGCAGCGGCACCGCGGCCAACGGCAGCGAAACGATGATCGACCTGCTGGTGCTCTACACGCCGGGCTTCAAGAAGAAGCACGGCAGCGTATTCGGCACCCGTATCGCCCAACTGGTCGCGCTGGCCAATCAAGCCTACGTCGACAGCGGCGTGCCAATGCGGCTGCGCCTGGTCGCCAGCGAGCAGGTGAACGACAGCGACACGACGGGCAACTCAACCACCCTGTCGGCGCTGGCGCGCGCTACCGGCGCCTACAGGACGGTGCCGGCGCTGCGCAAGAAGTACGGCGCCGATCTGGTCACTGTCGTGCGCCCCTTCTACATGACGGCACAGGGCGGCAGCTGCGGCGTCGGCTATGTGGGCGGCTACAACGGCAGCAATATCGCCAGTTACGGCGGCTACGCCTACTCGGTCGTCAGCGACGGCCGCGACATGGCCGGCAGCAACTATTACTGCACCGACTACACCTTCACGCACGAACTCGGCCACAACATGGGCCTGATGCATGATCGCGCGACGGTCGCGCGGCAGGGCGGCGGCCAGGGCAGCCATCCCTACGCTTTCGGCCACGGTCGCAGCGGCAGCTTCGGCTCCATCATGAGTTACATCTCGCCGGTGATCGGCCGTTTCTCCAATCCGGACCTGACCAACTGTGGCGGCAGTTACGCCTGCGGCGTGCCCGTCACCGATCCTGCCAGCGCGCACAACGCCCTCGCGCTGCGCAACAACCGCGCGGCAGTGTCGTCATGGCTGGCGACGACCGTGCCGACCAGCTATCAGGTGTCCGGAACGATCTCGCGCGCCGGCAAACCGCTGGCCAACGTACCGATCGCTGCGTCCAATGGCGCGACCTGCTCCGCCAGCGGCAAGACGGGTGCCTACGCCTGCACCGTGCCCTGGGGCTGGAGCGGCACCATTACGCCGCAGCCGGCCTCCGGCAGCGCTCAGCCGGGCAGCCTTGCGCTGAGCGCTGTCCGCGCGGCGCAGATGAAGAAGAACTTCATCGTGCGCTGAGCACTCCGCGCCCGTGTGTCGGGCGCGGTTACCATAGCGCCCTGCGGCCCGACGTGCGGGTCAACTTTCTGTGGGGCAGTCTGATGCGGATCACTTTCATCGGCGGCGGCAATATGGCCAGCGCGCTGATCGGCGGCATGTTGAAGCGCGGCGCCATCGCCGCCGACATTGCCGTGGTCGAACTCCAGGCCGACGGCCGCGACCGGCTGGCGCGCGAATTCGGTGTGCGTGCGGTCGAGGCGCTGGACGCCAGTGCGGCCGGTTGCGATCTGCTGGTGCTGGCGGTCAAGCCGCAGCAGATGCGCGAAGTGTGCGCCAGCATTGCGCCCTTGATCGACGGGCAGACGGTACTGAGCATCGCCGCTGGCCTGCGCGCGAGCGACATCGGTCGTTGGCTCGGCGGCCGCGCGCGCATGGTGCGTGCGATGCCGAACACGCCGGCGCTGATCGGGCGCGGCGTGACCGGCCTGTACGCCGATGCGTCGGTCGGTGCCGCCGAGCGCGCCCGCGCCGAGGAACTCCTGTCGGCGGTCGGCCGCACGGTGTGGGTGGACGACGAGAAGCTGATCGACGCGGTCACCGCGGTGTCCGGCAGCGGCCCGGCCTACGTGTTCTATTTCATCGAGGCGATGGTGCGCGGTGGCGAGGCGCTGGGGCTCACCGCCGATCAGGCACGCGAACTGGCGATCGCCACCTTCACCGGCGCGTCGGCGCTGGCGGCACAGAGTCCCGAATCGCCGGCCACGCTGCGCGAGCGGGTCACGTCGAAGGGCGGCACCACCGAAGCGGCACTGAAGTCGATGAATGCCGACGCGGTTGGCGACGCCATCGTGCGTGCGCTGGCCGCCGCCGCCGCGCGCGGCGCGGAACTGGGCGACCAGCTCGGCGCCGCCTGAACCGGCGCCCGGCCACCACTGTCTTCACGCGATACGACAACGACACGAACCCATGCTGACCGACCTGACCCTGCTCGTCCTCAACGCCGTCGCCAGTTTCATCACCACGCTGCTGCTGGCCCGCTTCTACATGCAGTGGGCGCGCGTGAGCTTCCGCAACCAGATCGGTGCCTTCGTGATACAGACCACTGACTGGGCGGTACTGCCGGCTCGGCGCGTGATACCGGCCATGTTCGGACTGGACATGGCGACGCTGGTGGTCGCCTGGCTGATCCAGGTGACGCTGATCCTGGTGGGTGCGCTGCTGCATGGCAGCATTGGTGCCGACGGTCTGATAACGCTCGCGCTGCTGCGCGGCGTGATCGAGATCGCGCGGCTGTCGGTGTGGTTCCTGATCATCGTGCTCATCATTTCCGCGGTGATGAGCTGGGTGTCACCGGGCAACCCGATCGGCAGCATGATGAATGCGCTGACCCGTCCGTTCCTGCAGCCTATACAGCGCGTGATGCCGCCGATCGCCAACGTCGACCTGTCGCCGCTGGTGCTCATCCTCATCCTGCAGATCGTGCTCTACCTGATCGACGCGCTGTCGCGGCAGCTGTTCGGCCTGCTGGTCTGACGCCGCCGCCTGCCGCTCAGACGCTCAGATCGACCTGGCTGACGGTACCTGTGCTGCCGTCCTCGCGCAGGTAAATGCCCGTCGCGCGCATTTCGCCCAGTGTTTCGTTGGCGGCGTTGCGCAGGCTGAACGGCGTGTCGACGCGGCCGAGGTAGAAGGCGCCGGCGTTGGCCTGTTTCATCGTCTGCAGCGTGCCGGCGCCTTCTGCGTCCGGGCGCCACAGCCGCAGCTGCGCGAAACCGCTGTCGGCTTCATCGACCCAGCCGTTGCCGTCCTCGTCCAGCGCGGCCAGTTCCTCGAAGCCGTTGCCGGTGGTCGGTCCGAACAGTTCGCGGCCGTCGTCGATGCGGCCGTTGCCATTGCGGTCGAAGGCCAGCATGCCGCGTCCGCCGGCCAGCGGCACCTGTTCCTTGCGGCCATCGGCATCGAGATCGAAGGCGAAGCGGACGTCGGACAGCGCCGCCGCCGGACCGGCGAAGTCCAGCATCAGGGGGTCTTTCAGCACCGCGTCGCCGGCACGGAAGGATTCGCTGACGATCATGCTGAAGCTGCGCGACATCTCGCTTTCGAGCTTGAAGGCGATCTCCCGCCCGTCGGCGGTGCGCACCGTGCCTTCGGCGGCGAAGCGCGTGGTTTCCGATTCGCTGTATTCGGCGTGGTAGTCGTACTCGATGCCCCAGCCGGCACGCTGCGGCGCCTGGGACTGCGCCGATGCCGCGGCGCCGGACGAGGCGGGCGGCGCCTCGGTCGGCATGTCCGCGCTGCGCAGCCAGCGCACGGGCTGACCGGTGATCTTCTCTATCATCATGATGAGCAGTGACAGGCGGGGATCGTTGCGCACGGCTTCCTCGATCCCGTCCGGTGCCTCGACGGGGTCGGCCTGCTGCGCAGCCAGCGCCGCCGGCGACAGGCTGACACGCGCTTCGCTGCGCGACGTGGATGGACTGTCGGTGGCCGGGCGGCGACGCTCGCCCGTCCACATTTCAAGCCGTTCGGATACCTGCAGACGCCGTGATTCGGCGTGCGAGGACTCAAGCTGTACGGTGCTGGCGGCGACCTTCACGGTTCTGTGCCTCCTGGGTTCTGACCTCGATGAACCCACCCGGAAAGTGAAGCGCGCGCACGTGCCCACGTGCAGTCGGCGACGCATGCAGGCGGGCCTGCATGCGTCCGTACCGACCATCGGGCGGCTTGGCAGCGTCGCACCTGACAGCGAGTCGGGCGGTGTCGCCGCACCCTGCGCGAGGCAGGGCGTCAGCCGCGCGTGCGCTTCACTTTCCGGGCGGATATGCAGGTTTACGACGTGGGAAGAGGTGTTCCACAGGGTTAGACGCCATGCAGGGCGGATGGGCACCCGCTGCCGGGCGACACGCGGCGGAAGCCGCGCATTCAGTGGGTCAGCGCGGGGGCTGCAATGAAGGTGTTGCTGCCGCGGCTGAGGTCCAGCGTGCCGCGGGCGAGGCGACGGCTGTCGCCGTCGATGTCGTTGGCGACCCAGGTTTCGCGGTCCTTGGACACCAGATAGATGAGCACCACGTCGCGCGTGGCCGGCGGCGCCTCAGGCCTGTCGTCGTCGAACTCGGCCAGCCGCAGCACGCAGCTCAGGCCGATCACATCGATGCCCGGCTCGGCGATGGTTTCCTGCACGAAACGGACCACCGACGCCTCGTCCAGCATGTCCATGCGGGCCAGCGCGGCGTCGGTGATGCGCCCGTGATCCAGCTGCGCCATCAGCGCAGTCGGTCGCGGCGGGCTGCCGCACGCGAGCATCGCGTCGGCGTGATCCTGGCAGGCGCGCAACACAGCGCGGAAACACGCTTCCTCCGTTGGCAGCATGGTTGTCTCCTCCACATGTGTGGGTCGCGTCCATGTGCGCGCCTGATGTGAAAGCTAGACCTGTGCGGAAAGGAAGTCATGACGCGCTGCCATGGCGGCGGTGCACCAAGTGGCGCGGGTTCGCCGGGTGGTTTGCGGGCGAAAGCTCAGGCCGTGGCGGCTTGCGTGAAGTCGTGCAGTGCGGCGTCGGCCTCTGCCGGCGACACGATGCATGCGTCGACACGGGCGGCCGGCGGGCCGGTCTCGGCCCACGCCACCAGTGCATCGAGTGCCGCCGGACGACCGACGGCATAGGCCTCGACCGAGCCGTCGCGGCGATTGCGCACCCAGCCGGTCAGTCCGAGGCGACGCGCTTCCTCGACCATGGACGCGCGGAAGAACACCCCCTGCACGCGACCGCTGATCGCAAAATGCAGCGCTTCGACCTCGCTCTCGTCCATCGCCACGCGCTTCTTACTTGACGCGCATGCCCGGCTGCGCGCCGGAATCCGGCGACAGGATGAACAGGCCCGGCACCTCGCCCTTGTCGTCGGAGGCGGCCAGCACCATGCCTTCCGACATGCCGAACTTCATCTTGCGCGGCGCCAGATTGGCCACCATCACGGTCAGCCGACCGACCAGCAGCGCCGGGTCGTAGGCCGACTTGATGCCGGCGAACACCTGGCGGGGCTTGTCCTCACCGATATCCAGTTGCAGGCGCAGCAGCTTGTCCGCGCCCTCGACGTGGTCGGCGGCGACGATTTTCGCGATGCGCAGTTCGACCTTGGAGAAGTCGTCGATCGAGATATGAGCGCCGGTATCGGCAGCCGGCGCGTCGGCCTTCTTCGGTGCTTCGGTCTTGGCCGGCGCGGCGGCGGGGGCTTGGGTACTCACCAGGGATTCCTTGTTGGCGTCGACCAGCGCGACCACCTGCTTGGGGTCGATGCGGGTCATCAGGTGCTTGTATTCGTTGATGGTGTGGCCGGCCTTGAGGGTCGAGCCGAAGTCGTCCCAGCCCAGCGGCGCGATGTTCAGGAAGCGCTCTACCTCTGCCACCAGATGCGGCAGTACCGGCTTGAGCAGCACCGACAATTGGCGGAACAGTTCGAGCGCGGTACTGCACACCGACTGCAGCTTTTCGTCCTGACCGTCCTGCTTGGCGAGCACCCACGGCGCGTGGTCGTTCACGAACACGTTGGCCTGGTCGGCGCAGGCCATCACCTCGCGCAGCGCGCGGGCGTAGTCGCGCGACTCGTAGGCGTCGCGGATCGACGCCTCGTGCCAGTGGAACGGTACGGTGGGTGCCGACAGCGTGCCGCCGAAGCGCTTGCTGATGAAGCCGGCGCAACGGCTGGCGATATTGATGTACTTGCCGACCAGATCCGAATTCACCCGCGCGACGAAGTCGTCGAGGTTCAGATCGATGTCTTCCATCGAACCGTTCAGCTTGGCGGCGTAGTAGTAGCGCAGCCACTCCGGATTCAGGCCGAGGTCGAGGTAGCTCTGCGCGGTGATGAAGGTGCCGCGGCTCTTGCTCATCTTCTCGCCGTTCACGGTCAGGAAACCGTGCGCGTTGATCTGGGTTGGCGTGCGATAGCCCGAGTGCTCCAGCATGGCCGGCCAGAACAGCGCGTGGAAGTACAGGATGTCCTTGCCGATGAAATGGACCATTTCGGTGCCGGCCGCTTTCGCTCCCGCGGCGTCGAGGAAGTCCGCCTCGCTGATGTCGTGGCCGAGCGCCTTCTGCTTCGCGACGTAGTTGCGGAAGCTGCCGAAATAGCCTACCGGCGCGTCCAGCCAGACGTAGAAGAACTTGTTGTCGGTGCCCGGGATGCGGAAGCCGAAGTAGGGCGCGTCGCGCGAAATGTCCCAGTCGGACAGGCGGTTGTCGCCCGGCTCGCCCAGCCATTCCTTCATCTTGTTCGCCGCTTCCGGCTGCAGCCGGTTCGAGCCTTGGGTGAAGTCACGCAGGAAGTTCTCGCACTGCGGTGCCGACAGCCGGAAGAAGTAGTGCTCGCTGGCGCGCCGCTCCGGCGCCGCGCCCGACACCACTGAATAGGCGTTCTTCAGTTCGGTCGGCGCATAGGTGGCACCGCACACTTCGCAGGAGTCACCGTACTGGTCCTTGGCCGAACACTTCGGGCACTCGCCCTTGATGAAGCGGTCCGGCAGGAACATTTCCTTCACCGGGTCGTAGAACTGCTCGACCGAGCGCTGGGCGATCAGGTCGCCCGCCTTCAGCTTGGCGTAGATGTCTTCGCAGAAGGCGCGGTTCTCGTCGGAATCGGTCTGGTGGTAGTTGTCGAAACTGACCAGGAAGCCGCCCAGTTCGCCGGCACCCTTCCTCCACGCGGCCTGCACATCGAGGCCGCCGAAGAAGTCGCGGGCGTGTTCGTGCAGCACGCGCTCGACCAGCTGGCGCGGCGTGATGCCTTCCTTCTCGGCGCGCAGCATGATGGGCGTGCCGTGCTGGTCGTCGGCGCCGACGTAATGCACCTCGTGCCCGCGCATGCGCTGGAAGCGCACCCAGATATCGGTCTGGATGTATTCGACCAGGTGGCCGAGGTGGATGGCGCCGTTGGCGTAAGGCAGGGCGCTGGTGACGAGCAGGCGGCGGCGAGACATGATGGAGGGCGAAATGACGGCCAGAGCGGGGAAACCCGCAATTCTACTGCCCGCACGCGGCTGCGCCACGGGGCGCGGGTGTATCGGTTATACTTTAGTAAATTAATCGGGTATTCCGCGACAGGCGCGCACGAGGCGCGACGGCGGCTGCCCAGCGTACGGAGTTGTCCATGTCCATCACCGAAGCCCAGGTCCAGAGCGCGCTCAAGGAACTGATAGACCCGAATACCGGCAAGGATTTCGTCAGCACGCGCAGTGCGCGCAACATCCGCATCGACGGTGCCGACGTGTCGGTCGATATCGAACTGGGCTATCCGGCGAAAAGTCAGATGGACCACCTGCGCCGCCTCGCCATCGCCTGTCTGCGCGCGATTCCGGGTGTCGGCAATGTGAGCGTCAGCGTGACGCAGAAGATCGTGTCGCACGCGGTGCAGCGCGGCGTTAAGCTGCTGCCCGGCGTCAAGAACATCATCGCCGTCGCTTCCGGCAAGGGCGGCGTCGGCAAGAGCACCACCGCAGTAAATCTGGCGCTGGCGCTGGCCGCTGAAGGTGCGACCGTCGGCCTGCTCGACGCCGACATCTACGGCCCGTCGCAGCCGCAGATGCTGGGCATCACCGGCCGCCCGGAATCGCCGGACGGCAAGTCGCTGGCGCCGATGACGGCCTACGGCATCCAGGCCATGTCGATCGGCTTCCTGATCGACGTCGAAACGCCGATGGTGTGGCGCGGTCCGATGGTGACCTCGGCGCTGGAACAGCTGCTGACCGAAACCCGCTGGGACGAGGTCGACTACCTGGTGATCGACATGCCGCCGGGCACCGGCGACATCCAGCTGACGCTGGCGCAGAAGGTGCCGGTGACCGGTGCGGTCATCGTCACGACGCCACAGGACATCGCGCTGCTCGACGCGCGCAAGGGTCTGAAGATGTTCGAGAAGGTGGGCATTCCCATCCTCGGCATCGTCGAGAACATGAGCCTGCACACCTGTTCCAAGTGCGGCCACGAAGAGCACATCTTCGGTGAGGGCGGCGGCGCACGCATGGCGGCCGACTACGATCTGGAGGTGCTCGGTTCGCTGCCGCTGGCGATGCAGATCCGCGAACAGGCCGACTCCGGCAAGCCGACCGTCGTGTCCGACCCGGATGGCCGCGTCGCCGAAATCTACCGCGACATCGCGCGCAAGGTTGCCGTCAAGATCGCCGACAAGGCGAAGGACATGACCGCCAAGTTCCCGAGCATCGTCGTGCAGAACACCTGATCGAGCCGCCCGCCGGGCGGTCGCGTGGGAGAGTCCGGATGAAGCTGCTGAAACTGCTTGTACTTGCATCCTGTAGCGCGCTGCCGGCCTCTCTGCAGGCAGCCGACCCGGTCAAGGGCGGAGAACTGATGACCGAAGCGCAGTGCGAAAGCTGCCACGACGATCGTTATGGCGGCGGCGACGGAACCCAGATCTACCTGCGCAGCGACCGCCGCGTCAATTCACTGGCGCAGCTGGCCACCCAGGTCAGCGTATGCAATTCGCAACTCAATACCGGCTGGTTTCCGGAAGACGAGGCGCACGTCGTCGCCTATCTGAACAAACGCTTCTACAAGTTCAGGTAGGGTTAGTCAGTTCGCCGGGCGCCGGCAGTAGCAATAGACGAACTGCTGCACGGCGCCGCCCGGCGTATGGTGCGTTTCGCGGCCGTATTCCAGCAATTCGAAGGGCGCGCCGAATTCGGCGTGCAGCGTGTCGGCGCCGTAGCGCATGACCGGCAGCCCGCTGCAGCGATCCGGCCCGTCTTCTGCGAAGGTGGCGACGATGACGTGACCGCCCGGCTTCACCGACTGCAGCACCCGTTCGACATAGGCGTGTCGCTGCGCCGCATCGGTCAGGAAGTGGAAGACCGCGCGGTCGTGCCAGATGTCGTAGCGCTGGCGCGGCAGATCGATCGCGGTGATGTCCGCCTCCACCCAGCTCACCCGTCGCGTGTCGTCGCCGAGCCGCGCCTGCGCCGCAGCCAGCGCGACAGCGGACAGATCGAGTACGGTGAGGTCGTGATAACCACGCGCCAGCAGATCGTCGACCATGGTCGATGCGCCGCCGCCGACATCGATGATCGCCGCATCGCGCGCAAGGCCGGCGCGGGCGATCAGCGCCAGCGAGTGCTCGGCATGCGGCTGGAACCAGCTCACGACATCGGGCGCCTTGTGCGTGTAGATGTTTTCCCAATGCGATTTGGTGACGTCGTTCATCGCGCGGCAGCCTTCAGCCCGGTGGCGATCGCATCGTCCAGGTAGGCGCCGTAGAAATCCGCCTTGCCGGCGCCGATCAGCGGCGAAGCGACCTGCTGGCCCCGCGCGTCGAGGAACAGCACGGTGGGTGCAAACTGCACCTTGAGCCGTCTGGCAAAGGCCGCCTGCGTGGTCGATGTGCCGTCGAAATCGGTCAGCGCGCGTGCGCTGTTCAGGTCGATCTCGCGCACCACCAGCCGGCCACGATTGGCCGCGTCGCGCGCCAGCGGCGCCAGGTAGTGGCTGCGCACCTCTTCGCAGTAGTGGCAGCCGGGCAAGGAGAACAGCACGACGAATACCACGCCCGGATTGGCCGCCTCGCGCGCGTCGTTCGCCGCGTGCACCAGCACCGGCAGCGCCGTGCCGGCGGTGCGCGCAGGCTTGGCGGCCAGCGCCGGACAGACGACCAGTGCAGCGGCAGCGATGAGGGCGCGCCACTTCATTTGCCGAGCGCCTCCTGTTCCATGCGCAGGAAGGTGCCATAGGCATTGATGCGGTTGGCGGCATCGAAGGCCGGCATCTTTTCCCAGCGGCTCCAGTCGGTGCGCGCGTAGGCCTCGTCGAAGGGCATGAACTCGGCGACGGCGCGGCCCATCTGCTCGCGCAGGTAGCCGATGTAGTCGCGGGTCATGCCGAGATCGCGTGACGGGTCGGTCGAGGCCGGGCCGTGACCGGTCACCAGCGTGCCCGGTTTCATCGCCAGCAGCTGCTCCATCGTGACCAGCCAGCGCTTGCTGTCGGCGTCGCCGACGAAGGGGATGCGTCCAATGAACAGGATGTCGCCCGAATAGATGACGCGGTCCTCGCGCACGACGATGACCATGTCGTCCGGTGCGTGCGCCGGGCCGAGGTAGACCAGCTCGAAAGTGATGTCGCCCATGCGGAAGCTGGTATCGCCCTCCAGCCAGACGTCGGCGCCGACCAGCCGCGTGTTGGCGTCGACCCAGGGGTCGAGGTCGCGCCGACGCTGTTCGAGGCGCGCGCGCCCCTCTTCGCCTTCGATGTACTCGCGCCCCGCGCGGTGCGCCCACACATCGGCGCCGACCGCCTTGAAAGCCTGCAGGCCGTAGAAATGATCGGCGTGGTAGTGGGTGACCAGCACGCGGCGGATCGGCTGGTCCGTTATCGTGCGTATCGCGGCGATCAGCGCCTGACCCAGCGCGGGTGTGCCGAGTGCGTCGATCACCACCACGCCGTCGCCGGTGACGACGAAGCCGGCATTGGAGTTGAACGCCTCGTTGGCGAGGCTGGCCGGGCCCGATTCGCCCTGCACGAACCAGCTGTGCGGGCCGACCTGTACCGGCTTCAGCGGTGCGCGCAAGGCGGGTGCGTCGCCCGCCGCTGCGAACTGCGCGAGGAGGAGTGCGCAGACGGCAAGCAGCAGGCGACGCAGGAGGGGGCGCATGGTCAGGCCATCCCCGGGTTGCCGGCTACGCCCTGCAGTTCGGGCAGGTTGAGCTTGATCGGCTTCACCGTCTTCACGTCCTTCAGGTAACGCGCCATCAAGTCCCAGATCGGTTCGCCGCCAGCGTTCCGCGCCTCTTCCGACACCGGCGCCCAGCCGGCGACGCGGTAGGTCTTCGCCGCCTCCAGCGGCTTGCCGTTGAGCGTCATGCCGCTGATGCGGCTGCCCATTTTCGCGGTCGGATCGCAGCGGTACTGCAGCCCGCCGACGCGCACCATGTCGCCGCCCTGCTGGTAGTACGGATCGGGGTTGAACAGGTTGTCGCAGACGTCTTCGAGCACGGTCTTGATGAACTCGCCGGTCATCGGCGTCAGCGTCGTGTACGGGTAGGTGATGGCGGTCTGGTCGAGCAGGTTCTCCATCGTGATGGCATCGCCCGGCAGCAGGCTGGTGCCCCAACGGAAACCCGGCGAGAACGCGATCTCGGCGTCCTTCATCTTCATCAGCCCGTCGAGGATGAGCTGGTCGAAGCTGCCGTTGAAGTTGCCGCGGCGATACAGTAGGCCCTCGGTCACCGCCAGCTTCTCGTTCAGCTTCGCCTCGTGCGGCGCGCGCATCTTCGTCACCAGCGCCGTCATGTCGGCGTCGGCCGGAATCAGGTTGGAGAACACCGGCAGCAGGTGGTAGCGGAAGTCGCTCACCTTGCCGCCCTTGACGTCGAAATCCAGCACGCCGAGGAACTTGCCGTTGGAGCCGGCGTTGGTCACCAGGGTCTGGCCGCTGCCGTTCTTCACGATGACCGGTGCCGGCACGCCGTCGTGCGTGTGACCGCCCATGATGGCGTCGATGCCGCCCACGCGCGAAGCCATCTTGATGTCGACGTCCATGCCGTTGTGCGACAGCACGACCACCACCTGCGCGCCCTTCGCACGGGCGGCATCGACGTGTTCCTGCATCGACTCGTCGTTGATGCCGAAGCTCCATTCCGGCGTGAAGTAGCGCGGATTGGCGATCGGCGTGTAGGGAAAGGCCTGGCCGACGATGGCCACCGGTACGCCGTTGATCTGCCGGATCACGAAGGGCGGGAACACCTGGTCGCCGAAGTCGGTGGTCTTCACGTTCTGCGCGACGAAGTCGATCCTGCCGGCGAAGTCGCCATCGACGATCTGCTTCACGCGCTCGGCGCCGTAGGTGAATTCCCAGTGGCCGGTCATCACGTCGACGCCGAGCAGCTTGCAGGCATCGACCATGTCCTGGCCCTTGGTCCATAGCGAAAGACCCGAACCCTGCCAAGTGTCGCCGCCGTCGAGCAGCAGCGCGCCGGGCCGGCTGGCCTTCATGCGCTTGACCAGCGTCGCAAGGTGAGCGAAGCCGCCGACCTTGCCGTAGGTCCTCGCCGCCTGCGCAAAGTCGAGGTATGTGAAGGCGTGTGCCTGCGGCGTACCCGGCGCGATGCCGAACTGCTTCAGCAATTTCTCGCCGACCAGATGCGGCGCGCGACCGGCCATGTCGCCGATGCCCAGATTCACGTCCGGCTCGCGGAAGTAGATCGGCATCAGCTGCGCATGACAGTCGGTCATGTGCAGCAGGCTCACGTTGCCGAAGCGCGGCAGTTCGTACATCTGCCCGGCCGCTGCCGCGGCGCGGGCAAAGTCGCTGTGCAAGGTCATTCCGCCGGCGCCGGCCAGCGCCAGCAGCTGCAGGAACTCGCGGCGGTGCATGCTCATCGGCGCATCACTCCGCGTTGACCGGCGACTTCGGGTCGAGCAGCAGGGCCACGATGTGGCGGATCTGCTTCTCGTCGAGGATGGCGTGCGCACCGAAGCGCGGCATGTTGGTACACGCGGTGTAGGCGTTCGGGTTCCAGATCTTGCCCCACACGTACTTCTGCGTCGCCTCGGTGTTGCCGTGCAGCTTGCCGTACTGGTAGAGGCTGGGGCCGATGGTGCCGAAGGAAATTTCCTTCTTCGTGATGCGGTGGCAGTTGTAGCAGTTGCCGCCGTTGGGATCGCCCGCCTTGTCGCTCCAGGTCAGGCCGCGACCGCTCTGCGCGATCTTCTCGCCTTCCTTCCAGTCGCCGAGATAGTTGCCGTCGGACGGCCACTTGATGGCGGCCATCGCACTTTCCTGGATGCGGTCGCGCAGATCGTCGTCGATCGCATGGCCGTGCTTGGAGCAGGCCGCCATCACTTCGTCCTGCTGCAGGCGGTCGGTCTTGACGATGCCCTGTTCGCGGAACGAACGTGCCATCACTTCCGCGGTGTCGCGGTCATATGCCGCCTGCTGTTCGGCACTCGGGCGACCGCCGGCACAGCCGGCGACGGTGGCGAGGGTGGCGAGGGTGGCCAGTGCGAGTGCGGTATTGCGCAAGGTGCTGTTCATGTGTCGTCTCCTCAGCGCTTGATCGCGGGCGCGGTGCTCTCGCCGGCACCGTTGGCGGTCACACCCAGATAGGTCGACAGCGCGATGGTCACGTCCGACCCGTAGAGCGGATAGGGGAAGCGCTGCTGGCGGAAGCAGTCGTTGAGCCGGCGCTGCATGCTCCACAGTTCGCCGCTGGACACGCGGTAGGCCGGCCACGCGCCGAAGCCGCGCGCGGCGTCCGGGCCCTTGGTCAGGTTGGGCAGATCCTGCAGGCGGATGCGCTTGCCGTCCTCGCCATGACAGGTGACGCAACCGAAATCGTGCGTGCCGCCACGGTAGTTGAATGCGCGCTTGCCGATCTCGTACATGCGCTTCTCTTCCGGATGCGACGTGGGCACGTTGAACTTCATGCCGCGCGACTCGGCGGAAATCCACGCCACCAGCGCCTCGATGCTCTTCTGCTCGCCCTTGCCGAAGGGCGTCTTCGCGACCTCGTCCGCAGGAATGCCCTGCAGCGTTTCCATGCAGGTGAGCAGGCGGGATTCGAGGTCCTGCACCCGCTTGGTGTCGGCGAAGTAGCGCGGCAGCGTGACGAAGGCGCCCTTCACCACGCCCGGGCCCTGGCCCAGGTCGCACTTCTCCAGCGAGGCGTTCTTCGGACCGCGCGCGGTGCGCCACAGCTCCTCGCCCTGCATCTCCCACAGTTCGGCGGGGTTGCCGTCGGCGAGTGCCTCGCGGTACTTGGCAATGCCTTCGGCGGTGGCGTCAGCGCCTGCCGGCATCGCCGGCAGCATCAGCGCCAGAGCCGATGCGGCAACGCATGCGGCGTATCGGGTGCCTTTCATATCTCTTCCTCCAGTCCTGCGTGTAATGACTCGACTGTGTGCGGGACTGACCTTCGTGAGGTCGTCCTGTCTCTTTGGTGGAGTGCGCCGGCGCTGCACGCCGGTCGGGGCGTCAGGACACGACGACTTCGTCGGTGCGCTTCTCGCCCTTGTTGTCCACCCAGCTCACGCTCACCTTGTCGCCCTTGGCCCCGCCCTTGAACTTGAACTGCAGGTAGGGGTTCTTCGAGACCGCCGGGCCGAACTGACCGGCCAGCACGACGCGGCCATTGTGGGTGGCGGTGATTTCGGTGATGTGGTGCGCCGGAATCAGGGCACCGGACGCGTCCTTGCGCTGGCCGGTCTCCATGTCGTGGCTCATCAGGATCTTCACTTCGGTTTCGGTGCCATTGCTGGCGGCGCGGATGCGCATCGGACCTGCTGCCATGTCTTGCTCCTTGAATGTACGGGTGTCGGGGAAGTGCGGGGCTCAGCCGCCGCAACCACCCAGCGTCACCTTGATTTCCTTGGTGGTCATGTAGAAGCTGCCGCCGGCCTTGACCAGCGCGAACACGTTCGAGGTCTGACCCATCTTGACGCGCGTGCTGACGTCGGCGGCCGTGCCCTCGGGGAGCGTGAAGCTGGCAGCCAGCATGCTCGGGTTCTTCTCGATCAGGATGGCGATGAACTCGGTGCCCGGCAGCGTGCTCTTGACGGCGACCGGCACGACGGCGCCGTTCTCGGCGATGTCGGGCGCATTGATCTGCACGTCCTTCGAGTCGGCCGGTTTGCCTGCGCCGAGCGCCTTGAGCGCGTCGTCCATCGTCTTGGCGTCGAATGCCGCCTTGTCCCATGCTGCCTGCGCCACTTCCGGCGTGATCAGGCCCGCGGCAACCAGCACGCCGAACAGGCCCAGTGCGCCCCCGGACTTCAGGGCTTCTCTTCGCTGCGAGTTCATCTACTTCCTCCTCAGTTTTCGGGCGAACCCGACAAGATCCATTTCACCAACGCGCTGACGTCGGCATCGCTGACCTGCGATTGCGGCGGCATCGGGACGTCGCCCCAGGCGCCGCTGCCGCCATTCCTGATGCGGGCGGCGAGACCGGATTCTGCACCCTTGTCGTCCTTGTAGCGCTGCGCAACGTCGCGGAAGGCTGGGCCGAGTATCTTGCTGCCGACACCGTGGCAGCCGCTGCAGCCGTGCTTCTTCATCAGCTCGAGCGCCGGCTGCGGCTTGGCGGCGGGCGCTGCAGCAGCGCCAGTCTTCTGGCCGCGCACCGGGCCGACCACACGGTTCTGCTCGGCCAGATTGCCGTGCGCATCGCGGGCGTAGTCGGGCAGGCTGGAACCCAGAGTGATCTGCGTCTTGCAGTTCTTCATGCAGGCGACGTTCTTCACGTCCGGCTTGCCTTTGACGTCCCACAGCCCGTGCTTCGTCGTCATGCCGTTGCGGTTGGGCATGCGCTTCTGTACTTCGGCGATGTTCTTGTCCGACAGCACATAATCGGCCGGCACGATCTCACCCAGATTCAGGATGTAGGCGAGCACGGCGTAGGTGTCATCGGCGCTGAGCGACTTCGGTGCATTCCACGGCATCGCACGGTGAATGTAATCCCACAGCGTGGATACGGTGGCCACTTTCATCAGCGTCGTGCGCTGCGGCGCGTCACCGCGGATATAGGCGCCGACGCGGCCCTTCTCGATGTCTTCCTTCGTCGTACCGCCGACGATGGGCGTGAACACCTCGTTGCTCTCGCCGAAGGTACCGTGACAGGAGGCGCACTTGCTCTCCCACACCTCCATGCCACGATCGACCGAGCCGGAACCGGGCGGCAGACCGGTGAAGTCGGGGCGTACGTCGATATCCCAGGCCTTCACCTCGGCCGGCGTAGCGCTGCGACCGATGCCCTCGTACTTGCCGGCGGCAAGGGTGGCGCCCGCGCTCAGTGCGAGTGCGGCAGCGAGGGCGAGTTCAGTAAACCTGGACATTGCTCACGTCTCCGCTTTCCGCCAGCTTCCACGACTGGATGGCGTTGTTGTGATAGATCGAGCGCGTGCCGCGCACCTCGCGCAGTTGCGCGTAGTTCGGCTGCACATAGCCGGTGTCGTCCATCGCGCGCGACTGCAGGATGGCCGGACTGCCGTCCCACACCCAGTCGATGTTGAAGCGGGTGAGCGCCTTCGACAGCACCGGTGTTTCCAGCCGGGCGGTGCGCCAGTTGCGGCCACCGTCGGTCGATACATCCACCCGCTTGATCTTGCCGCGGCCCGACCAGGCGAGGCCGGAGATGTTGTGGAAGCCACGGTCGAGCAGGGTCTGTCCGCCCGACGGCGTGGTGATGACCGACTTGCACTCCTGGATCGACGTGTACTGGCGGTGGGTGCCATCCGGCAGCAGGTCGATGTAGTGGATGGCTTCGTCCTTCGCCGCCCACGGCTTGTCGCCGACCTCGATGCGACGCAGCCACTTCACCCAGGACACGCCCTGTATGCCCGGCACCACCAGGCGCAGCGGGTAGCCGTTCTCCGGACGCAGCATTTCGCCGTTCTGACCCCAGGCGACGAGCACATCGTCGAGCGCGCGGTCGAGCGGGATGGTGCGCGTCATGCTCGAACCGTCGGCGCCTTCGGCCAGCACGAACTTCGCTTTCTTGCGATCGATGCCGCAGTCGTCGAGCAGCACGGACAGCGGCACGCCGGTGAACTCCGAACAGGACAGCATGCCGTGCGTGTACTGCACGGTGGGCACCGCAACATTGCCCCATTCCATGCCGGTATTGGCACCGCACTCGATGAAATGGATGCGCGACACCGAGGGCAGACGCATCAGGTCGTCCATCGTGTAGACGCGGGCTTCCTTCACCAGACCATTCACCATCAGGCGGTGACGGGCCGGGTCGATGTCGTGCCAGCCCTGGTGATGGCGTTCGAAGTGCAGGCCGGACGGCGTGATGATGCCGAACAGACCCTGCAGCGGCGCGAACGACACCGAGGCGGCGGCGACCCGGGTCAGGCCCGGGCTCTCGCGGCGCTTCAACCCGGATTCATACTGCGACGGTGTGCCGTAAGGCCGCTCGGCCACCGGGCGGCCCAGCGTGGTGCTGTGCTCGGGTAGCGTCAGGATGGCCGGGTCGCCCTCGGCGGCGCGCGCGACACCGGTGCCGGCCGCCACCGCAGTCGCGGCGACGAACGCGTTGCGCAGGAAATCGCGCCGACCGGCGGCGACCTCGCCTATCTGTTCAGGTGTAAGAAAGCCTTCGGGTGCGCGACGGATGCGCCCCGGACGGACGGGTGGCTGGGACATGTCTTCTCCGTGACTATTCGGACGCGATTTCGAGCGCGCGGCCGACCTTCTTCAGCGAGGCCTTGCTGGGTTTGCTGGGCAGATTGAGCGCGCTGCCCGACGCGATCTGAATGCAGACGGTGCGGCAGATCGACGGGAAGTTGGGGTCGATCAGCTTGTAGAAGACCATGCTGCCGTCCTTGCGGCGGCCGACGATGCCGGCGCGGTACAGCATGTTGAGATGGCGGGACGTGTTGGTCTGGCTCAGACCGGACTGGCTGACGACGTCGGCGACAGAGCGCTCGCCATCGCACAGGCAGTGCAGGATTTTCAGCCTTGCCGGCTCGGCCAGCAGTCCGAAGTAATCGGCCACCGACTCGAATACCTTGTCCAGCTCCGGATCGTGTTCCATCGCTGCTCCTCATATCGTTTGAATTGAGCATATGCGCGATTGCGCATATCTGCAAGAAAAAATTTATCGATCTTTTGACTTGAGGGTGCGCGGTTTTTTGTCTAGCGTGTCGATAGTCCGCAACGAGCGCCTGCGCCAGAACGGACGCAATGGAACCCCAGTGCAGATACCGAGGAGGAAAAGAATCTTGAACAAGACATTGCCAGGGCTGACTCTGGCACTGCTGTCGCTGAGCGCGACGGCGGTGTACGCGGCGGATCCGAATCTCGGCCGCAATCTTGCGGCAACCTGTGCCAACTGCCACGGCACCGACGGCAACAGCGTCGGTGGCATGGAAGTGCTGGCGGGCATGCCCAAGGGCAAGATGCTCAATTCGCTGAAGGCTTTCCGCAACGGCGAGAAGCCGGCAACCATCATGCACCAGATCTCGAAGGGCTATACCGAGGCTCAGCTCGAACTGATCGCAGACTATTTCTCGTCGCGCACGCCGACCGGAGGTGGCAAATGAGCATCGGACGTCGCGGTTTCATACAGGGCACGCTGGGCGTGTCGGCCATGGCGGCGCTCTACGGTTGCGCCGGTGCCGGCAAGGGCAAGGGTCACGTGGTGGTGGTCGGTGGCGGCTACGGCGGCGCCACTGCAGCCAAGTACATTTCGATGTGGAGCAATGGCGGCATCCGCGTGACGCTGGTCGAGCGCAACGCCGCCTTCGTTTCGTGCCCGATCTCCAATCTGGTGCTGGCTGGCGAGAAGCAGCTGTCGGACATCACGGTGGGCTACGAAGGTCTGGCCAAGTACGGCATCAAGGTGGTGCAGGACGAAGTGACCGCGGTCGATGCCGACAAGCGCGTGGTCAAGCTCGCCAAGGGCGGCGACCTCGCTTACGACAGGCTGGTGCTGTCGCCGGGCGTGGACTTCATGTACGACGGGCTCCCCGGGCTGCAGTCGGCCGCAGCGCAGCAGGCCATCCTGCACGCCTGGAAGGCCGGTCCGCAGACGGTGGCGCTGCGCAAGCAGCTCGAAGCGATGCCGGATGGTGGCGTGTTCGCGATGACCATTCCGAAGGCGCCCTATCGCTGCCCGCCCGGACCGTACGAGCGAGCCTGCATGGTGGCGCACTACTTCAAGACGAAGAAGCCGAAGTCCAAGGTGCTGGTGCTCGATGCCAACGAGGAGATCGTGTCGAAGAAGGGCCTGTTCCTGAAGGCCTGGGCCGACAACTACAAGGACATCATCGAGTACCGCCCGCAGAGCGAGCTGCGCGACGTCGATGCCGGCAACCGTACGGCCATCCTCGAGTTCGATCAGGTGAAGGCGGACGTGCTCAACGTGGTGCCGCCGCAGCGCGCCGGCGACATCGCCGCGAAATCGGGGCTGAAGCTGATCAACAACCGCTGGGTGGACATCAACTGGCTGACGATGGAATCGACCAGCACGCCGAACATCCACGTGCTCGGCGACGCCATCTTCCCGGCGCCGACCATGCCGAAGTCGGGCCATATGGCGAACCAGCACGCGAAGCTGGCTGCCGCCGCCATCGTGAACCTGATGGCGGGCCAGCCGCCGTCGGACTCGCCACTGGTGATGAACACCTGCTACAGCTTCGTCGATGCGACCAACGTCGTACACGTGGCGTCGGTGCACGCCTACGACCCGGCCACCAAGCAGGTGCAGCCGGTCAAGGGCGCCGGCGGCCTGTCCGCGGGCCCGACCGAGATGGAAGGCAAGTTCGCGCTGGCCTGGGCGAAGAACATCTGGGCCGACATGCTGGTCTGATTGCGTCGTCTTTTCCGCCCAGGGCGGCTCTCCGACAAGGGGAGCCGCCCTTTTTTCATGTCTGCGCGTCGGCCCCGACCCCGCTATTGACCGGGTAGAAACCCTCGATACCGGCCGTGCTCGTCCGGATTTTCCCCGCCCTCCTCGCCGCGTAGAACTGTCGCTGTCATGCGATGCGCCCGCAGCGGTGCACGCACGACGGACAACAAGGCAGTCATGCCCACAACAAGGACAAGGAGGAAGAAGGATGAGCCGTGTACTCAAGCGGACGGTGACGGTATTCGCACTTGCGCTGCCGGTGGCGGTGCAGGCGGCGGCAGGTGACTGGGAGCTCAGTCTGGGACTGATGTCGGTCAACGCGGACATGGATTCACCGGTGCTGGGCGTCGACGCATCGGACCGGGTGACGCCGGTGATCAACGCAAGCTATTTCCTGACCCGTCAGATCGCGCTGAATACCGCGGCCGGCATTGCGCGTCACCGCTTCAGCCTCGGCGGTGCCACGCTGGGCCGGGCTTCGATGGCGCCGCTGAACCTGGTGGCGCAATGGCATTTCCTGCCTGAAGGGCGCTTCCGTCCCTATGTCGGCGTCGGCGTCCACCACACGCTGTTCTTCGACCAGGAAGGACCGGTCTTCGACCAGCTCGCCCGCTTCAAGTCCGATACCGGTCTCGTGCTGCAGGCAGGTGTCAGCTGGTCGGTGTCGGAGCGCTGGTTCATCAACATGGACTACAAGAAGTTCTACCTCGAAACCGACGTGCGCTTCTCCGGAGCGCCCGCCCGTGTGGAACGCATCGGTCTCGATCCCGACGTGTTCAGCCTTGCATTCGGCATGCGCTTCTGAGCGGCGACGGCGGCCATGCAGGATGACCTTCCAGTGCCTGGTGGCGTGGCCGTCGTCGTCGATGCGCGCGGCAGCCATTGCCCGGGCGCGCTGATGGAACTGATCGTGGCGCTCAAGCACGCGCGGCGCGGAGAGTTCCTGCTGGTGCTGGCAGACGACCCCGGTTCGGCACGGGAAATTCCCGAGTGGCTGGCCAAGGTGGGTCAGCGTCACGTGTCCACCCGCAGCGAGCAGGGGGTTCTGCACATCATGGTCGAGAAGACGCGTGGCTAGGCCCATGCCGGAGGAGCGGACATCATGCGCATCATGATCGTCGGCGCCGGCATCGGTGGCACGATACTGGCCAACAGGCTGGCAAGGCTGCTGGCGCCGGAGCTGCAGCGCGGCGAGGTGGATGTGGTGGTGCTCTCCGCGTCGCCAAGACATCTCTACCAGCCCGGCCTGCTGCATCTCGCACTCGGACAGACCACGGTGGATGCCTTGTATCGCGACCAGCGCACGCTGCTCGATCCGCGCATCGCGCTGCTGATCGACGAAGTGGTCGCCTTTGCGCCGGACTCGAAGCAGGTGCGCGGAGCCAGCGGCAATGCCTACAGCTATGACTGGCTGGTCATCGCCACCGGCTCGCGGGTGACGCCGGAAGAGGTGCCGGGCCTGGCCGAAAATGCGCACGGCTTCTACACCGAGGCGGCGGCACTCAGGCTGGCACAGGCACTGCAGGCGTTCGACGGTGGCCGCGTCGTCGTCACCACCGGCGTCCCACACAAATGCCCGATGGCACCGCTGGAACTGACCTTCCTGCTGCAGGACCTGTTCGTGCGACGTGGCATCGCGCCGCGCGTCGATCTGCTCTACACCTATCCGATCGGCCGCCTGCATTCGATCGAGGCCGTGGCCGAGTGGGCGCGCATCGAGTTCGCCCGCCGCGGCGTACGCAGCGCGACCTACTTCAATATCGCGTCGGTCGATGGCGCTACGCGCACGGTGCACAGCGAGGAGGGGCTGAGCGTCGACTACGATCTGCTGATCGCCATTCCGCCGCACCGTGGCGCCGAGGCGATCGAACGCAGCGGTCTGGGTCCGCGCGGCTGGGTGCCGACGCATCGGCGGCTGCTCTCCATGCAGGGGCGCGACGATGTGTTCGTGCTCGGCGACACCACCAATCTGCCGGTGAGCAAGGCGGGCTCGACGGCCCGTTTCCAGGCCGAGGTGATCGCCGCGAACCTGGCCTCCCGCGTACGCGGCGGCGGCGACACCCATGGCTATGACGGCAAGGTGTTGTGCTTCATCGAAACCAGCCGTGACCGCGCCACCTACGCCGCCTTCAACTACGCCGAACCGCCGCGCCCGCACGCGCCCAGCCGCGCGATGCACATGGCGAAGACCTTCTATCACCGTCTCTACTGGTCGTCGCTGAGAGGTTTTCCGTGACGGCCCGCGCAGAGGACTGGCGTGCGCTGGAGGACTGGTGCGAACGCGCCGGACTGACCGAGGCGCCGTGCGTGCTGGCGGATATGGCGCGGAGCGGCGCGCTCGACCGCCTGGCCGCCGACGCGATCCGCGCCTGGCGGCAGCACGATGCGCGGCATACCGGCGCCTACGAGCCGGCCGCGCCGGAGGCAGTCGGCCTGCAGCGGCTATTCGAACTGTTCGAGGACGGCTTCACGCCCGACATGGTGTCCGACGCTGCGGATCTCGCCAGCGGTGCGCTGCGCCTGCTGCGTCTGCTGAACAGTCCGGGCGTGGCCCGTCTGCTCGATCGTCTTGAGCGCACGGCATCGCGCGACGACGGGCTGGAGCGCTCTGCGCTGCTGACGCTGCTCCAGGCCCTGAACGACGGGTCGGCGCGCGCCGCCGGCACTGCGTCCTCCGGTGGAGCGGCTTCGCTGTTCCGGCTGCTGATGCGACCGGACACTCAGGATGCGCTGCACTGGCTGGCCGCGGTGGCGCGCAGTGCGCGCGGCGACTGAACTCAGCGCCCGCCGAGCCCGAGCGCGGCTTCGGCGTAAGACCGGAACTGCGCCAGCGCCCGCGCGATCGCGACGGCGGGGTCGCGGACGCGGCCCATGACCAGCGCGCCCTCGATCACCACGAGCAGGTGCTCGGCCAGATCTTCGGCACGCACCGGAGGTGGCGTGTCCAGCAGCGCGATGATCTGCGCGAACTGCGCGCGGGCGCCCTCCATCCAGCGTTCCAGCGCGGCGGCGCAGGCCCGCCGCAGCGGAGAGGACGGATCAGACGACTCGTAGGCGAGGATGGCGAACAGACAGCCTTCACGAAAGCGCGCGTCTCCGCCGTACATGTCGCCGAGCAGGTCGAGGTAGGCGTGCAGCTGGCCGCGTGCGCTGCGCTTGCGCAGCGGCAGATGGGCCTGCATGCGCAGCCGGCCCTCCTGTTCGAAATGGTCGAGCAGGGCCAGGCCGAACCCTTCCTTGTCGCTGAAGTGATGGAAGAAGGCGCCCTTCGTCATCTGCGACAGCGTGCAGATCTCATCCACCGACGTCGCCGAGAAGCCCTTGCGCATGACAAGGTCGCGAGCAGTGTCGAGCAGTTCGGTCTTGCGGGAAGGGCGGCTCATGCTGGCGGCGCGGACGGAGTGGACAACCGCTTTCTAGCACGAGGCGCGACTGCGTGGCGGGGTCGGTCGCACGACAGATGCCGCGGTGAAAACAGGGGCGTGCGCCATCGGAGGCGATATGGCGCACGCGCCGCGGAAGTTTCCCCTTCTTCCCGGTCGAGATGCGACACCACGCGGGGGCTGCGCGGTGCGCGATGCGGTGCGGTCGACCGGCAGGTGCGGGCACGCACGCACCGGAGCCGCGACTCTTGTGCCCGCGACCGGCGCGGAGGGCCGGGCGCTCGGTCGCGGGATGTCGCCACTATGGCCGAGCGGCACGGGAGGCGGAAATCCGGTCGATTCCCTGTTCCGCCAAGGGGTTTCCCGCGCGGCCGTGCGGCATGCTCGTGCCGGTGCCGATCCAGCCGGAGTCCGGCGACTGGATGCACAGCGACTGCTTCACCAGTTCGGTCAGCGAGCGCGCAGCCATCTTTTCCATCACGTGCGCGCGGTGCGCCTCCACCGTCTTGCTCGACAGGCCGAGCACCTGCGCGATCACCTTGTTCGGCCGGCCCTCGACCACCAGATCCATCACCTCGCGCTCGCGTGGCGTCAGGCTGGCGTAGCGGTCGAGCAGCGCTGCGCGGGCGCTGCGGCAACGGCGCGTTTCACTGTTGAGCCCGATCGCCTGCTGTACGCGGTCGAGCAGGGTCTGGTCGTCGAAGGGCTTCTCCAGGAAGTCGAAAGCGCCGGCCTTGATCGCCTTCACCGCGTTGGCCACGCCACCGTGACCGGTGATGAAGATGACCGGCAGTCCGACATCGCGATCGCGCAGCCGCTGCTGCAGCTCGAGGCCACTCATGCCCGGCATGCGTACATCGAGCACCAGACAGCCCCACGGATCGGCGTCCATCGCGGCGATGAAGTCGAGCGCGTTGCGGTAGGTCCGGACGCGGAGCCCGATGGACTCCAGCAACCAGGACAGCGACGACGACACGGCGTCGTCGTCGTCAACCACGTAGACCGTCGGTTCCGTTCCGTCCATGCAGTGCCTCCCCCGTTTGCAGCGTGAACCGGAAGGTCGCGCCGTCGTTGTCGTTCTTTGCGAGCCAGAGTTGTCCGCCGTGTGCTTCGATGATGGAGCGGCTGATCGGCAGACCCATGCCCATGCCTTCGTCCTTGCTGGTGAAGAAGGGCTGGAAGATGCGCGACGGGTCGGCGCCGTCGATGCCGGGCCCGGAGTCGGCGATGTCCACGAAGGCGTAGCCGTCGTGTCCGTGCCCGGTGGATACGCGGATCTCGCGGCAAGGGGATGCGGCGGTCGTCATCGCCTCGATCGCGTTGCGCATCAGGTTCAGCAGCACCTGCTCCACCTCGATGCGCGATCCGCGCGCCGGCGGCAGGTCGGCGGCCGGCGAGAACAGGATGCTCACGCCGTGCGCGCGCGCTTCCGAACCGATCAGCGCGCTGGTGGCCTGCACGATGTCGTTGAGGTCGAGCGCAGTGAGCGCCGGTTCGCGCTTGCCGAGGAAGGTGCGCAGATTGCGGATGATGCCGGCGGCACGCTCCGCCTGCGTGCACACGTGTTCGAGCGATTCGAGCACCTCCGGTGCGGCGGCGGCCTGAGCGCGCAGGCGGCGCAGCGACCCGCGCGTGTAATTGACGATGGCCGCCAGCGGCTGGTTCAGCTCGTGCGCGAGATTGGTCGCCATCTCGCCCATGGTGCAGGTGCGCACCACGTGGGCGAGCGCGGACAGGTGCTGCCGGTCCTGTTCCTCGGCGGCGCGCCTTTCGGTCATGTCGCGGGTGACGCCGAGCAGCGCGATGATGTGGCCATGTTCGTCGCGCAGCGGTGCCGCACTGGTTTCCATCCAGCGCAGACGCCCCTGCAGGCTGGTCAGGCGGAATTCCAGTCGCCCGCTCTCGCCGCGGAACACCCGCTCGGTCAGTTCGATATAGGGCTGACGATGCTCTTCGGCGATGAAGGAGAAGATGGAGCGACCGATCACCTGGTCCGTCGACCGCGCGTCCATCATGGCAAGACCGGCCGGGTTCATTTCCAGCACGCTGCCATCGCAGGTATGCAGCTTCACGCATTCCGGCTCGGATTCGAGCAGCAGACGCAGCCGCTGCTCGCTCGCCGTCAGGCGCGCCTCGGCCTCGCCGTGCGCGGTCACCAGCGCATCGCGCTCCGATTGCAGTGTCCGTATCGTCTGCGCCGCCTCCGCCAGTCGCTGACGGTGCGTGCGCAGCGCCCATATCGACGAGGTGGCCAGCGCGAGCGTGGCGAGCAGACCGATGCCGGTCAGCGCATTCATGCCTGATGCACCGTGCATTCGACACCGGCTAAGGGAAATCCCTCGGCTGCGCCGGAGTTCGTCCGGATGGTGGCGCTGCCGTGCCGGCGGTAGCGTTGAGGCCGTTCCGGAGCACAGAACCGGGCCGGCGGGCCTGAAGGCATGTCGGAACGATGAGCGGCAGTCTTCACGATGGCTGATCCAGTGCTCCGGGCTGCTGCGTTGCAGCGACAAGAATGGCGGCGCCAATGCCTCCGCGTTACGACTATAAACATACCAAACGGTACGTCAACCGGTTTGCATGCGCAGCCTGGAGACGGTGTCGGACCGCACCCGGTGCGGCCGGCACGACCGACAACCAGAGGAAGGAAATCCTGATGAGCAAGCTGAAAGTCACTGCCCTTGCATTCGCCCTGATTGCTTCGTTCGGCGGCACGCTGCCGGTACAGGCCGACGAAACCTGCAATTCGCCCTACACGACGAAGCTGATCAAGGGGCAGGAGGATTTCGTCCACGTGTGGACGCTGGGCGTGAAGGGCATGGGTGACGAGTCGGACAAGCTGGTCACCGTGGACGTGAATCCGAAATCGAAGGACTACGGCAAGGTGGTCCATTCGGTCACCGTCGGGGGGCGTGGCGAGGCGCACCACACCGGCTTCACCGACGACCGCCGATTCCTGTGGGCAGGCCGGCTCGACGACAACCGCATCTTCGTGTTCGACATCGCCAGCGATCCGGCGAAGCCGAAGCTGGTGCACACCATTTCCGACTTCACGCAGAAGACCGGCTACGTCGGCCCGCACACCTTCTACGCACTGCCCGGCCGGATGATGGTGCAGGCCCTGTCCAACGACAAGGATCACGGTGGCCGCACCGGGCTGGTCGTCTACAACAACAAGGGTGAGTTCGTCGAGAAGTACGACATGCCGACCGGCCGGCACGGCGACGTGATGGCCGACGGCTACGGCTACGACATCGGCATCAATCCGCAGAAGAATGCGCTGCTCACCTCCAGCTTCACCGGCTGGAACAACTACATGATGGATTTCGGCAAGATGGTGAAGGACGCCGACGCGATGAAGCACTTCGGCAACACCATGGTCATGTGGGACCTGAAGTCGATGAAGCCGCAGAAGGTGATGAACGTGCCCGGCGCGCCGCTGGAAATCCGCTGGTCGCTGAAGAGCGGCGACAACTGGGCCTACACGGCCACCGCGCTCACATCGAAACTGGTGCTGATCAAGCAGGACGCGAAGGGCGAGTGGCAGGCGAAGGAGGTCGGTACCGTGGGTGACCCCTCCAAGGTGCCGCTGCCGGTCGACATTTCGATCACCGCCGACGCGAAGGGGCTGTGGGTGAACACCTTCCTCGACGGCACCGCGCGCTACTTCGACATTTCCGATCCGGAGGCGCCGAAGGAGGTCTACCAGAAGGTGATCGGTTCGCAGGTCAACATGGTGAGCCAGAGCTGGGACGGCAAGCGGGTCTACTTCACCACCAGCCTGCTCGGCAACTGGGACAAGAAGGGCGGCGACGACCAGCAGTTCCTGAAGCTGTTCCACTGGGACGGCAAGGCGCTCAGCGAGAAGTTCTCGATCGACTTCTATGCGCTCAAGCTGGGTCGTGCGCATCACATGAAGTTCTCGGCGAAGCCGGCGAACACCGCCGGGCTGAAGGAGCGCGTCGCCGAACTTGCCTCGAACCGCTGAGTCGAGGCGAACCCATGCCGATCCTCCGCCGCGTCCGGACGGCGGCGACGGCGCTGGTGCTGGGCGCCCTGCTGGCCGATGGCTCGCAGGGCGCATCCAATGCCGATCTCGCGCCCAGCACGCCGCATCAGGATTTCGTCGCGCCCGCCGCGGGCAGCTACCGCTTGCCGCCGATACAGCGCTCGCCCAACGGGCGGGTGGTGGACATCGACGGTCGTACCTACGGGCTCGCCCGCTATACGCGGGAGCGCATCACGCTGCTGTCCTTCATGTACACCTACTGCGTGGACCCGGTGGGCTGTCCGCTTGCCTACGCGACGCTGACGCAGTTGCGCGAGCGCCTGCTGCGCCGGCCCGACATGGCGCGCCAGGTCAGGCTGGTCAGCCTGTCCTTCGATCCGTCGCACGACGATGCCGCATCGATGCGTATGTACGCCGGCGCACTGGCCGATCCGAAGAGCCCGGTGCGCTGGCACTTCCTCACCACGCGTTCGGTCGCCGATCTGAAACCCATGCTCGACGACCTTGGTCAGGACGTGTCGGTCGAACTGGACACCCAGGGGCGGCCGACACGGGTGCTCAACCACATGCTCAAGCTCTTCCTGATCGATCGCGACGGCCGGGTCCGCGAGATCTATACAACCGCTTTCCTGATGCCTGAGGTCATGTTCAATGACATTGAAACACTCCTGCTCGAAACGCCGCGTGCGCCCTGAATGCGTAGTGGCGCTCGCGCTCGCGCTGACCGGCTGTGCCGGCGAGGTGGCGCACGATACGGCCACGGCGGCCATCGCTGTGCCGCTCGGCCTGCCCGTCATGCCGCACCCGCCGGACAACCCGCCCACGGCTGCACGCATCGAACTGGGACGCAAGCTCTTCTTCGATCGCCGGCTGTCGTTCAACGGCACCATGTCGTGCGGCATGTGCCATGTGCCCGACCACGGTTTCACCGCCAACGAGCTGCGCATGGCGATCGGCAACGAGGGCGCCACGGTAAGACGCAACGCCCCCACGGTGCTCAACGTGGGCTACCACCCGCGCCTGTTCCACGACGGCCGCGAGGGGGAACTGGAAGCCCAGGTGTGGGGCCCCTTCCTTGCGCACAACGAAATGGCCAACCCGTCGATCGGCCACGTACTGGACAAGCTGCGCACGCTGCCCGACTACCAGGGCGCGTTCGAGCGGGCCTTCGCCGGTCGCGGACCGACGGTCGAGACGGTGGGCCAGGCCCTGGCCAGCTATCAGCGTTCGCTGGTATCCGCCAATTCCCGCTTCGACCGCTACCGCTACGGCGGCGACGAGACGGCGCTGACCGCGCAGGAGCGGCAGGGGTTGGAGGTGTTCGCCGGCAAGGGACGCTGCACCACCTGTCACACGATCGGCGAGCAGTCGGCGCTGTTCTCGGATTTCCGCTACCACAACACCGGCATCGGCTGGTTGCGCGGCTTGCCGCGGCCGCTGGTCGAAGTGCAGTTGGTGCCGGGATTGCAGACGACGATGACGGCCGAGCGCATCGATTCGATCGGCGAGAAGGTGCCGAACGACGTTGGCCGCTTCGAAATCACGCTCGACCCGGACGACCGCTGGGCCTACAAGACACCGATGCTGCGGAACGTGGCGCTGACCGCGCCCTACATGCACGACGGCTCGCTATCGACGCTCGAGGCGGTGGTGGACTTCTACGACCGAGGCGGCGGTGGCGCGCCGGATCAGAGCCCCCTGATCGTGCCGCTGCGTCTGGACGACGACGAGAAGACCGCACTGGTCGCCTTCCTGAAGACGCTGACCGGTGAGCACCAGCGCTGGGTCGACGAAGGCCTGCGCCAATCGACCTTCATGACCACGCTGAACCCGATCACCGACTCCGGCCCGGCGGCGACGGCTTCGCACAGGCGCTGAGCCGGGCCCCGCCCCGCGCGGTCCGGCGGGGCAGGCAGCGCGTGCTTTTCGGCGCCGAACTTGCAACAATTGCGTCCTTTTGCGGCGCCTTCCGGGGCCGCGCACGCAATCGAGGGCACGCAGATGAGCATCAAGTCCGACCGCTGGATACGCCGCATGGCGCAGGAGCACCACATGATCGACCCCTTCGAGCCGGGTCAGGTGCGCCACGTCGACGGCCGCCGCATCGTGTCCTACGGCACCTCCAGCTATGGCTACGACGTGCGCTGCGCGTCCGAATTCAAGGTGTTCACCAATATCAACTCGACCATCGTCGACCCGAAGACCTTCGATCCGAACTCCTTCGTCGAGATGGACGCCGAGTCCTGCATCATCCCGCCGAACTCGTTTGCGCTGGCGCGCACGGTCGAGTACTTCCGCATTCCGCGCAACGTGCTGGTCGTCTGCCTGGGCAAGAGCACCTATGCGCGCTGCGGCATCATCGTGAACGTGACGCCGCTGGAACCGGAATGGGAAGGCCACGTGACGCTCGAGTTCTCCAACACGACGCCGTTGCCGGCGCGCATCTACGCCAACGAGGGCGTCGCCCAGATGCTGTTCTTCGAGTCGGACGAGCCGTGCGAAACCTCGTACAAGGACCGCGGCGGCAAGTACCAGGGCCAGACTGGTGTGACGCTGCCCAAGATCTGACTGTTAAGGATTGTCTCGATAGACCGCGCCCGCGGTCTGCAAAAATCGGTCAAGTCCTGCGCTTTCAAGGGCTTGTGTGCAGAGCAGCAAAGAGCGTCCGCCGGGGGCCGGCGAAAGCGTGACTTTATGAACGGTCGTGCACCTCGGCCCTGCCTACACTCCGCCTCACTTTCAGATTTCAGGCGGAGATTCACATGTTCAAGAGCATTCTCGTGGCGTCGGGCATCGCGCTGGCGTCCTTCGGCGCAGCCGCAGTCGAGTCGAACCAGATCGACGGGCTCTACAACACCGGCGCTGGCCTGGCCTCCGGCAAGATCGACACGCACTACACCTTCGAAGCGATCAGCGGCACCGCTGTCGGTACCGATGGCCACGGCGTGACCACCCGTCAGACCGGCCTGAACTCGATGTTCTACGCCTGGCTGGACAATACGGCGGACTCGAAGTGGCTGACGCCGACCATCAACGCCCGTCAGAGCTACGATCCGACCGAGCCGGGCCTGTACAAGTGGTCGATCTCCTTCGACCTGACCGGCCTGGACATCACCTCCGCCTGGATCACCGGTCGCTGGGCTGCCGACAACAACGGCTACATCCAGCTGAACGGCACGACGATTTCGAGCGGCTCGGCACTGGATTCCTGGACTTCGTTCTCGGCCACCGCCGGCTTCCTGTCCGGCGTGAACACGCTGGACTTCTTCGTCAGCAACGTTGCGCAGAAGGTCGGCAACGCCACCGGCGTGCGTGTCGAGTTCGTCGACAGCTACGCGGTCGCGGCCGTGCCGGAACCCGAGTCGTGGGCGCTCATCGTCGCCGGTCTGGCGGTGGTCGGTGCAATCTCGCGTCGCCGCCTCGGCTGACCGCCTCTTACACCCTGTTTCACCCTGCGGGGCCGCCTTGTGCGGCCCCGATTGTTTTGCCATCTCGAACTGATACCATCGCGCGCTTCAAGCCTGCAGTCCTGCTGCAGTCCGGGGGCGCCGAGTCGGGTGCCCTCTTTTACTTTGAAGGTTGGGTGCCATGCGCTTCGAGTTTCCGATCATCATCATCGACGAGGACTTCCGCTCGGAAAACGCCTCCGGTCTGGGCATACGCGCACTGGCCGAAGCGATCGAGAAGGAAGGTCCGGGCGTGCTGGGCGTCACCAGCTACGGTGATCTGACTTCGTTCGCGCAGCAGCAGAGCCGGGCCTCGACCTTCATCCTGTCGATCGACGACGAGGAATTCGGCAGCGGCAGCGAAGCCGAGATCGAGGCGGTGCTGACCAATCTGCGCGATTTCGTCGCCGAAATCCGCCGCCGCAACGCCGACATCCCGATCTTCCTGTACGGCGAGACGCGCACCACGCGCCACATCCCGAACGACATCCTGCGCGAACTGCACGGCTTCATCCACATGTTCGAGGACACGCCGGAGTTCGTCGCCCGCTACATCGTGCGCGAGGCGCGCGCCTACCTCGATTCGCTGCCGCCGCCCTTCTTCCGTGCGCTCGTGCATTACGCGCAGGACGGTTCCTACTCGTGGCACTGCCCCGGCCACTCCGGCGGCGTGGCCTTCCTGAAGAGCCCGGTCGGCCGCATGTTCCACCAGTTCTTCGGCGAGAACATGCTGCGCGCCGACGTCTGCAACGCGGTCGAGGAACTGGGTCAGCTGCTCGATCACACCGGCCCGGTCGCGGCGTCGGAGCGCAACGCAGCGCGCATCTTCCATTCCGACCATCTGTACTTCGTCACCAATGGCACGTCGACGTCGAACAAGATGGTGTGGCACTCGACCGTGGCGCCGGGCGACATCGTCGTCGTGGACCGCAACTGCCACAAGTCCATCCTGCACTCGATCATCATGACCGGCGCCATTCCGGTCTTCCTGACGCCGACGCGCAACCACTACGGCATCATCGGTCCGATCCCGCAGTCAGAGTTCAGCCCCGACGTGATCCGCGCCAAGATCGAAGCCAATCCGTTCGCGCGCGAGGCGGTGAACAAGAAGCCGCGCATCCTGACCATCACGCAATCGACCTACGACGGCGTGCTGTACAACGTCGAGGCGATCAAGGATGTGCTGGACGGCGAGATCGACACCCTGCACTTCGACGAAGCCTGGCTGCCGCACGCCGCCTTCCACGACTTCTACGGCGACTACCACGCGATCGGCGAAGGCCGGCCGCGCTGCAAGGAGTCGATGATTTTCTCGACGCAGTCGACGCACAAGCTGCTGGCCGGCCTGTCGCAGGCTTCGCAGATCCTGGTGCAGGACTCGCAGACCCGTTCGCTCGACCGCGACGTGTTCAACGAGGCCTACCTGATGCACACCTCGACCAGCCCGCAGTACGCCATCATCGCCTCGTGCGACGTGGCGGCGGCGATGATGGAGCCGCCGGGCGGCACCGCACTGGTCGAGGAATCGCTGGCCGAGGCGGTCGAGTTCCGTCGCGCGATGCGCAAGGTGGATGCGGAGTTCGGCGCCGACTGGTGGTTCAAGGTGTGGGGCCCCGACCATCTGGCCGACGAGGGCCTGGGCACGCGCGAGGACTGGACGCTGCGCGCCGGCGAGCGCTGGCACGGCTTCGGCGATCTGGCCGATGGCTTCAACATGCTGGACCCGATCAAGGCCACGGTGATCACCCCGGGCCTGGACGTCGACGGCGACTTCGCCGACTGGGGCATCCCGGCCGGCATCCTGACGCGCTACCTGTCAGAGCACGGCATCATCGTCGAGAAGACCGGCCTGTACAGCTTCTTCATCATGTTCACGATCGGCATCACCAAGGGCCGCTGGAACACCATGGTGACCGAGCTGCAGCAGTTCAAGGACGACTACGACAACAACCAGCCGCTGTGGCGCGTGATGCCCGAGTTCGTCGCCGCCCACCCGCGCTACGAGCGGGTCGGCCTGCGCGACCTGTGCGTGCGCATCCACGAGATGTACAAGAAGCACGACATCGCGCGCCTGACCACGGAAATGTATCTGTCGCCGATGGAACCGGCGATGAAGCCGGCCGACGCCTGGGCGCGCATGGCCCACCGCGAGATCGACCGCGTGGCCATCGACGAACTGGAAGGCCGCATCACCAGCGTGCTGCTGACGCCCTATCCGCCGGGCATCCCGCTGCTGATTCCGGGTGAGCGCTTCAACCGCACCATCGTCAATTACCTGCGCTTCGCGCGGGAGTTCAACCGCGCCTTCCCCGGCTTCGAAACCGACATCCACGGTCTGGTCGGCACCGGCGAGGGCGAAGCACTGGATTACGCGGTCGACTGCGTGCGCGACTGACCAAGACCGCTGAGGTATAACCGCCTACCGCGGCTGCGCCGCGCGGCGCGCGTAATCGACGAAGGCGTAGCGCAGGCCACCCGCGCTGACCGCCTCTTCGCGTGCCGTTTCCTGCCAGACACTGCGGTCGTAGTCGGGGAAGCGCGTGTCGCCATCGAACGCGTCGGCAATTTCGGTCAGCAGCAGGCGATCGACCCGCGGCAGCGCGAGCGCATACAGCTGCGCGCCGCCGATCACGAAAGCTTCGTCGCCGCCCTCCACCGTTGCCGCCAGTTCGACCGCCGCATCGAGCGACGGCACCACCCGCGCGCCAGCGATGTCCAGCCCGTCCTGCCGGCTCACCACGATGCTGGTGCGCCCGGGCAGCGGCCGGCCCAGCGAGTCCCAGGTCTTGCGCCCCATGATGATGGGGTGGCCCATGGTCAGCGCGCGGAAGCGCTTCAGGTCTTCCGGCAGGTGCCAGGGCATGCCGTTGTCGCGGCCTATCATGCCGTTGGCGGCCAGTGCGGCGATCAGCGACAGCTTCATACGGCCACCGGCGCCGGGATATGCGGCCACGGATCGTAGCCATCGAGCCGGAAATCTTCCGGGCGGAAGGCGAACAGATCGCTTACTTCGGGGTTGATCCACATCGTCGGCAGCGGCCGCGGCGTGCGCGTAAGCTGCAGCTGCGCCTGTTCCAGATGGTTCGAGTAGAGGTGGGCGTCGCCCAGCGTATGGACGAATTCGCCCGGCTTGAGGCCGCACACCTGCGCCACCATCATCGTCAGCAGCGCATAACTCGCGATATTGAAGGGCACTCCGAGAAATATGTCTGCGCTGCGCTGGTACAGCTGGCAGGACAATCGCCCGTCCGCAACGTAGAACTGGAACAGTGCGTGGCAGGGCGGCAGCTTCATCGACGGTATTTCCGCCGGATTCCATGCACTGACGATGTGCCGGCGCGAGTCGGGGTTGTTGCGCAGGCCCGCCAGCAGTTCGCTGATCTGGTCGATGTGGCGGCCGTCCGGCGTCGGCCAGCTGCGCCACTGGGCGCCGTAGACCGGGCCGAGGTCACCGTTTTCGTCGGCCCATTCGTCCCAGATGCTGACGCCGTGTTCCTTCAGCCAGGCGATATTGGTGTCGCCGCGCAGGAACCACAGCAGTTCGACGATGATGGAACGCAGGTGCAGTTTCTTGGTGGTCAGCACCGGAAAGCCCTGCGCGAGGTCGAACCGCATCTGCCAGCCGAACACCGAACGGGTGCCGGTGCCGGTGCGGTCAGTCTTGACCGTGCCGTGTTCCAGCACGTGTCGCATGAGATCGAGATATTGCTGCATGGCAAAGTTTGCGCAGTCGCGTTACGCTACAGGGTCGGGATTCTAGACCAGTACGGTCGGCCATCCCGTGACGCGGCGGCAGCGGATCGCCGCGCGGCACAAAACATTCATACAGGTGTCAGTCAGGGACAGCCCTGAGTGGCGGAGGTGGCAGGTATGTTCGGCGTGTTCTCTTCATCCCCGGCAAGCGTGCTCGGCAATCCGGCCGAGCTTCGTCGCGTGCTGGCCGAAATCGCCGCCGCCCAGCCGGATCTGGCCATCAACGAACTGACCGGCTGGGTCGAATCGGTCGGCGATGCCACCAATATCGACCTGGCGCATCACGTCAATCTGCTCTACCAGTTCGATTCCAGCGCCCAGCCTCACCTGCGCAAGCTCGACCAGATCTACGCCGACGATCCGGAAGGTAAGGACGTGGTGTGGCGCACCGGCCGCGACTTCTGGTCCATCCTGTCGTCCGCCTACGAAGTGGCGCTCGATCGCTACATTTCCGACCCGACGCACGCGTCGGTACTGAGCGGCCTGTCGCGGCTCGCGTCGCGCACGGTGCGCGCCTGCCGCCAGCGCTTCAAGTGGGACGTCTATCACAACGGTCCGGTCGACGCCGGACTGTGGCAGGTGGCCGGACAGGCCTATCTGCTGGCGCAGGCCTCCGGCGCCGAGGCGCGCGAGGTGGTCAATGCGGCCGACGAGGTGCCGACCTCGGTCGAGCGCGAATATCTGCGACTGATCGCGCTGCACGTGGCCGCGCCCGAAGGTCTGGTGCCGGACAGTGTCCGTCTGGCTGAACAGCTGACCGGCTATTTCGCCGCGCGCTACTCGATGTCGCCGACCATCGAGCGCGGCAGCACGCACTGGCTCGACGCCAACCAGCCGGCGCCGCCGCTGCGTCTGGTGCGCGCGCCGCAGCAGGTCGACGGCATCCGCTACTTCTCCGGCATCGCCGCCGCCGACGCGGCGCTGGCGCTGGCCCGTCGCGTCGAGGGCGGCGACCTGCCGGACGCACTCAGTCTCGACGACATGCCCGAGCGCGACCAGCTGGCCAAGCTGCTGCGCCATCTGGCCATGAACTGGGCGCTCGACCCACCGACCCGGCAGTACCGTCGCCACTCGCTCGGCGGCGCGCTGGCGGTGGCCAACGGCATCAAGCACCTGCATCACGTGCTGCGCGGCGCGCGTGACGAGGCGGTGATCTACCGCTGGGAAATGTCGGACGCCAGCATCGGCGCCACCGCGCCCACCGCCAGTGCGGAGTGGGTGCGCGTCGGTTCGCTGGTCGGCATGCAGCCCTCGGGCGGCGACAACTGGCTGGTCGGCGTCGTGCGCCGCTACCTGCGCGGGCGCGATGCGCGCGGCACGGTGGGCATCGAAACGCTGTCGACGACCGCACGCCCGCTCGAAGTGTTCTCGGAAAGACAGAGCGGCGAAGCCGTAGCGCTCGATGATCCGGTCAGCGGCGCGGTGGTGCGCCTGGCCATCAACGGCACCGGCTATTCCGCCGAGTACCCGCTGCACGCGTCGATCAACGGCCGCCACGTGCGGCTCGACCCGGTCGAACTGATCGAGCGCGGCACCAACTTCGACCTCGCCCGCTTCCGCGTCAGCGACTTCCGCTGACCCGCGTCGCTCGCCCGGCTCAGCGTTCCGGCAGCAGGAAGCCGGTGATGCGGGGCAACTCGGCGGCGAAGCTCTGCAGGCTGTGATCGCCGCCGGCATGAACAATCATGTTGGCGCCGCGCAGCTTGAGCACCGCCTGCCACCAGTCCAGCACCTCGTCGCCGGTTTCCAGCAGCAGCAGATAGCGCTCCGGCCGCGTCACCGCGGCCACGTCGAGTGCGCGCAGTTCATCGACGTGCCGCTGTTCGAAACGGAAGCTGTCGCCGGTATACATATGCGTGTGCTCACCGACGTAGTCGCCGAGCGACAGCGGTGCGACCACGGCGGGATTGATCAGCGCGGCACGCAGGCCGTATCTCTCCGCCAGATGCAGCGCGTAGAAGCCGCCCAGCGACGAGCCGGCAAGCGCCACCTCGGCGCCCCCTTCCAGAGCAGGCCGCAGCACCGATTCGATCAGCGCGATGGCGTCCACCGGCCCCGGCGGCAGCTGCTCGCACCACAGATCGCCGGCCCGCCCCTGCCGGGCCAGGTGCGCGCGCAACTGCTGCGCCTTGACCGACTGCGGCCCGGAACGGAAGCCGTGAAAGTACAGCAGTTTCTGCATCAGTGATCCGCCCAGTCCACCCAGCCGAACCAGGCGCTCGCCAGCACGAACAGCCCGAACACGATGCGGTACCAGGCGAACAGCTCGAAGGTATGACTGGAAATGTAGCGCAGCAGCCAGCGCACGCTGAAGAAGGCGGCGAGGAAGGAGGACACGAAGCCGGCGGCGAACACCGGCAGGTCCTCGACGCGCAGCAGCGCCCAGTTCTTGTACACGTCGTAAGCCGTCGCCGCGATCATCGTCGGGATGGCGAGGAAGAAGCTGAATTCGGTGGCGGCGCGGCGCGACAGACCGAACACCAGACCGCCCATGATGGTCGCCCCCGAGCGCGACACACCGGGGAACATCGCGATGGCCTGCGCGAAACCCACCTTCAGCGCAGCCCGCCAGTCGAGGTCGTCGGTGGTTTCGCAGCGCGGCGTGTGATTGCGCCGCTCGATCACCAGGATGATGACGCCGCCGACGATCAGCGCGCCGGCCACGGTGAGCGGGTTGAACAGATAGGTCTTGATGATGCCGTGGAACAGGAAGCCCAGCACGGCGGCCGGCATGAAGGCGACCAGCACGTGCAGCACGAAGCGGTTGGCGGCCGGTTCGCGCCCCAGACCGGCGGTCACGTCGATCAGCTTGCGCCGGTATTCCCAGCAGATCGCGAGGATGGCGGCGAGCTGGATGACGATCTTGAACACCCGGCTGGTTTCGTCGGTGTAGCCGAGCAGGCTGCCGGCGATGATGAGGTGGCCGGTGCTCGAGATCGGCAGGAATTCGGTGAGCCCTTCGAGTATGCCGAGGATGACGGCCTTGATCAGCAGCAGATCCATGAAGTTGCAGTGCAGCGAAACAGGTCAGGCGCCCGAGTATAGGCGACGTCGATGACGGCTCCGGTCCGCCTTCGGCGCAGATTCGCGCGCGGGCGGCGGTATTTCACCGCCCACCTGTAAAATCCCGCGCCATGTCGAAGAAAAGCGCTGCCGTCCGTTCCCGCACCCATGCTGCCGCTGCTTCCGCACCATCGGGCGCCAGCGCCGTGGTGTCGGCGGCGCCGGCCGGTGTTCCGCCGCTGGCCCTGGGCATCGCGCTGTCCATCCTGATCCACGCCTTCGTGCTGGCGATCAACTTCGCGCCCGACCTGAAACCGAAGCAGAAGGCGAAGGACCAGCCGCTCGAAGTGGTGCTGGTCAATGCGCGCAGCAAGCAGAAGCCGGTCGATCCGCAGGCGCTGGCGCAGGCCAATCTCGACGGCGGCGGCAACACCGACCAGGACCGTCGTGCGAAGACGCCGCTGCCGGCCAGCCGGCGCGACAAGGCCGGCGACCAGCTGGTCGAGACGCAGCGCCGCGTGCAGGAGATGGAGGCGCAGCAGCAGAAGCTGCTGGCCGACCTGCAGGCGAAGACCGAACTGCGTCCGGAAGAACGACGGCTGGAGCAGCCCGACCCGTCGCCACAGCCGCTGCAGGCCCTGAGCGGCGCCGACCTCGCCGCTAAGGCAATGGCGATGGCGCGGATGGAGGCGGAGATCGCACGCGACGTCGACGACTACAACAAGCGGCCGCGCAAGAAATTCGTCGGCGCACGAACACAGGAATACCGCTTCGCGCAGTACATCGAGGACTGGCGGCAGAAGGTCGAACGCATCGGCAATTTGAACTACCCGCCGGCGGCGCGCGGCAAGCTCTACGGCAACCTGACGCTGACGGTGGAAATCCGCGCCGACGGCGAGATCGAGAAGATCGACCTGAACCGCTCGTCCGGCCAGAAGGTGCTCGACGACGCCGCCATCCGCATCGTGCGCATGGCCGCCCCCTACGCCGCCTTCCCGCCGGACATCCGGCGCGAATACGAAATCCTGTCCATCACCCGCACCTGGAGCTTCACCCAGGGCGACCAGCTCGAATCACGCTGATACCCCATGACCGACCGCTACGCCGTCATCGGCAACCCGATCGCACACAGCAAGTCGCCGGCCATTCACGCCGCCTTTGCCGCGCAGACCGCGCAGGACCTGAGCTACGAGGCGCTGCTGGCACCGCTCGACGGCTTCGCCGACGCGGTTGCCGCGTTCCGGGCGAGCGGCGGGCGCGGCATGAACATCACCGTGCCGTTCAAGGAAGAGGCCTGGCGTCTGGCCGACCGCCTGACCGAGCGGGCGCGGCTGGCTGGCGCGGTGAACACCTTCGTGTTCGGCGACGACGTGCTGGGCGACAACACCGACGGCGCCGGACTGGTCGGCGACCTCGAAACGCTGGGCTGCCTGCTGTCGGGCACGCGCGTGCTGCTGCTGGGCGCCGGCGGCGCGGCGCGCGGCGTCATCCTGCCCTTGCTCGACGCCGGCATCGCCCGGCTGTTCATCGCCAACCGCACCGCCGACAAGGCGCGCGCACTGCAGGCGCAGTTCGCCAGCCACGACGTGCGCGGCGCGCTCCGCGCCGGCGGCTGGGCGGACGCCGCCGACGCGCCCTACGACGTGGTGATCAACGCCACCAGCGCCAGCCTCAGCGACGAAGCGCCGCCGCTGCCCTCCGGCCTGTATGCGCTTGGCAGCCTGGCTTACGACATGGTCTATGGCCGTGGCCTCACCGCCTATCTGAAACAGGCGCGCGAGCAGGGCGCGGCACGGCTGGCCGACGGTCTGGGCATGCTGGTCGAACAGGCCGCCGAGGCCTTCACGCTGTGGCGCGGCGTGCGTCCGGACACCGCCGCCGTGCGCGCGAAGCTGCGCGCCGCGCTGCCGCCGCTGGCCTGAGACGGAGCCTTCGATGCGTTCTCTGCTGCGCACGCTGAAGTGGCTGCTCGCCGGTGCCGTGCTGCTGGTGCTCGCCTATCAGGTGTGGGTGTTCGCCCATCTGTTGTGGTGGACGCAGTTCAATCCGTCGCAGACCCGCTTCATGTCGCTGCGCCTCGATGAAATGCGCGAGCGCAAGCCGGACGCGCAGCTGCGCCACCAGTGGGTGCCGTACGAGCGCATCTCGGTGCACCTGAAGCGCGCCGTCATCGCCGCCGAGGACGACGCTTTCGTCGATCACGAGGGCTTCGACTGGGAAGGCATCCAGAAGGCGATGGAAAAGAACCGCAAGAAGGGCCGCGCGGTGGCCGGCGGCTCGACCATCAGCCAGCAGCTGGCGAAGAACCTCTTCCTCAGCCCCAGCCGCAGCTATGTGCGCAAGGCGCAGGAGGCCGCGATCACCTTCATGATGGAGGCGGTGATGGACAAGCAGCGCATTCTGGAAATCTATCTGAACGTGGTCGAATGGGGCGACGGCGTGTTCGGCGCCGAGGCAGCGGCGCAGCGCTACTACCGCATCCCCGCGGCGAAGCTGGGCCCGGAACAGGCGGCACGGCTGGCCGTCATGCTGCCCAACCCGCGCAAGTACGAAAAGACCTTCGGCCCGCGACTGGCCGCGCACGCGGCGCGCATCGCCGGGCGCATGCACTACTCGCAGGTGCCTTAGCGCCTGCGTCTCAGCGCATGCCCGGCAACAGCCAGAGCGGCGCCTCGTCCATCACCGCGATCTGTTCGCGCAGTTCGAGGATGCGCGCCTCCCAGTAGCGTGGCGTGTCGAACCACGGAAAGGCCACCGGGAAGGCCGGATCCTGCCAGCGGCGGGCGATCCAGCCGCTGTGGTGGATCAGCCGCAGCGTACGCAGCGCTTCGATCAGGTGCAGTTCGCGCAGATCGAAGTCGCAGAATTCCTCGTAGCCGGCCAGCACGTCGCCCAGCTGGCGCGCGCGGTCGGCGCGGTCGCCCGACAGCAGCATCCACAGATCCTGGATGGCCGGCGCCATCCGGCTGTCGTCGAAATCGACGAAGTGCGGCCCCTGTCCATCGACCCACAGCATGTTGCCGACATGACAGTCGCCGTGCGTGCGGATGCGCTTCACCTCGCCGGCGCGTTCGAACGCCGCGCGCACGCCGTCCAGCGCCTGCGCGACCACGCCGCGATACACCTTCTCCAGTTCGGGTGGCACGAAGCCGTGATCCAGCACGTAGGCGGCGGGTTCGTCACCGAAGCTCCTGATGTCGAGCTGCGGCCGGTGCTGATAGGGTTTCACCGCACCGAGCGCGTGAATGCGGCCCATGAAACGGCCTATCCACTCCAGCGTGTCGCTGCGGTCCAGTTCGGGCGCACGGCCGCCACGACGCGGGAACACCGCGAAACGGTAGCCGGCGTGGCAGGCCAGCGTGCCGCCGCCGGGCAGGTCGAGTGGCGCAACGACCGGAATCTCGTGCTCGGCCAGTTCGCGGCAGAAGGCGTGTTCCTCGGCGATCGCATCGTCGCTCCAGCGCGCCGGCCGGTAGAACTTGGCGATCACCGGCGGACCGTCGTCCACGCCGACCTGATAGACGCGGTTTTCGAAGCTGTTCAGCGCCAGCAGGCGACCATCGACCACGAAACCGGCCGCTTCGAGTGCGTCGAGCACGGTATCCGGGTTCAGATCGGCGTAAGGCTGCTGGGTGGTGGCGTCGGTCATCAGGTGGAAAAATCCTTCAAACGCGATACCCTAGCGTGTTTTTCGCCGTTACTGGCATCTGTCGTGGCTTATCAGGTCAAGGAAATCTTCTACACGCTGCAGGGCGAGGGGCTGAACGCCGGTCGCGCCGCCGTGTTCTGCCGCTTCGCCGGCTGCAACCTGTGGAGCGGTCGCGAACAGGACCGCGCGACCGCGCAGTGCCGCTTCTGCGACACCGATTTCGTCGGTACCGACGGCACGCTGGGCGGCCGCTACGAAGCCGACGCTCTGGCCGACACCATCGCCGCGAGCTGGACCGGCGCCGGCGGCGCCCGCTTCGTCGTGCTGACCGGCGGCGAACCGCTGCTGCAGGTCGATGCCGCGCTGATCGACGCGCTGCACGCGCGCGGCTTCGAAATCGCCGTCGAAACCAATGGCACGCTGGAAGCACCGGCAGGACTGGACTGGGTGTGCGTCAGCCCGAAAGCCGGCAACGCGGTGGTGCAGCGCCGCGGTCAGGAACTGAAAGTGGTCGTGCCGCAGGACGGCCTCGATCTCGCCGCGATGGAAGGCTGGGATTTCGAGCACTTCCTGGTGCAGCCGATGGACAATGCCGCGGCGGCCGACAACGCCCGCTGGGCGATCGAATGGTGCATGCAGCACCCGCGCTGGCGGCTCAGCTTCCAGACGCACAAGGCGGTCGGCATACGGTGACCGTCGCAGATTCCGGGGCGGCGCGCACTGCATGACGTGGCCGCCCCTTTTTGAAGTATCGATGGACGTATCGAGATGGTTGTTGAACTGAGCCAGCGCTTCTTCTTCGAAGCCGCCCACACCCTGCGCCGCAAGGTGGAAACCGAATCCAGCCTGCGCATCCACGGCCATACCTATCACGCCGAGGTGACGCTGCGCGGCGAGCCGGACCCGGCCAGCGGCATGCTGCTGGATCTGGCGGTGTTCCGCGCCGCACTGGCCGAAGTCAGGGAGAAACTGGACCACCGCTTCCTCGACGAGGTCGAGGGCATCGGCCCAGCCACGCTGGAGAACCTCTGCCACTACCTGTGGCGGCAGCTCGCCCCGCAGCTGCCTCAGCTGGCGCGGGTGACGGTCGAGCGCCAGGCTTCGGGCGACAAATGCACGCTGAGTGCGTGTTGAGCTGACGCGCGCGTGCATCGTCAGCCGATGAACGCGAGCACGGGCAAGCGCGCACGCCGTGCGCTGGCCTGTCTCGTACTGCTCGGCACCCCCGCAGCCCAGGCTCAGGCCCCTTCGTTCGACACCGTACGCGACAGCTGGCGCTCGTCGGAAGCGCGCCTGCTCGACCGCTACGGCCAGCCGCTGGCCGAGGTGCGCGTCGATTTCGACGAGCGCCGGCTCGACTGGGTCGGCGCGCGCACGCTGTCGCCGCCGCTGGTGCGTGCGCTACTGGTGGCCGAGGACAAGCGCTTTCTCGAACATTCGGGCGTCGACTGGACGGCGCTGGCCGGCGCCACCTGGGACAATCTGTGGCGCACGCTGGAAGGGCGCCGTCCGCGCGGCGCATCGACGCTGACCATGCAGCTGGCCGGCCTGATCGACCCGGCGCTGCGTCTGCAGGGCACGCGCCGCAGCGTCGGCCAGAAATGGGACCAGGCCGCCGCCGCGCGCGAAATCGAGCGCCGCTGGAACAAGGCGCAGATCCTCGAAGCCTATTTCAACCTCGCGCCCTTCCGCGGCGAACTGCGCGGCATTTCGGCCGCGACCCGCGGCCTGTTCGGCAAGGATCCGGACGCGGTCGATGCGCGCGAGGCGCTGCTGCTGGCGGCGCTGCTGCGCGGCCCGAATGCGCCGGCCGAACGGGTCGCGCAGCGTGCCTGCGCGGTGGCACAGAAGCTGAAACCGGCGCCCGCCTGCGCCGAACTGCGAGCCCTCGCCAATCAGGTACTCACCCAGCGCTACCGGCTGGAGCCGCGCTGGACCGAAGCACAGCCGCTGGCCCGCCGTCTGCTGCGCGAGCCGGGCGAACAGCGCGCCACCACGCTCGACGCGCGGCTGCAGCGGCGCACGCTGGACGCGCTCGGCCGCGAGCGCGCCGACATCGCCGTCGTGGTACTCGACAACGCGAGCGGCGAGGCACTGGTGTGGGCCGGCGGTCCGGACGACACCGACGCCGCGGTGCGCCGGCTCCCGGCCGGCAGCACGCTGCATGCGTTCGCATACGGACTGGCACTCGATCAACGCTGGATCAGCGCGGCGTCGGTCTTCGACGACAGCCCGAACTTCGTCACCCGGGCGCTGCCCCCTGGTCTGCAGGGCAGCGGCCAGCCGCTCAGCACGCGTGCGGCGCTGACGCAGGCGGCCGAAATTCCGGCACTGCGCGTGCGCGCGCTGATCGGCGACGACACGCTGACCGCCGCGCTGCGTGCGCACGGCATCGACGCATCGGCGACCAACGGCAGCCGTGCCAGCCTGCCCGACATGGCCAACGCCTTCCGCACGCTGGCCAACGACGGCGTTTGGACGCCGTGGGCGCTGGAGGCGGCGCAATGGCGCGGCGTGGATCGCAGCGGCAAGCGACTGTGGGCGTCGCCGGTGGCGTGGCTGGTCGGCGACCTGCTGTCCACGCGCACGACGCCGGACGCACACGACTGGCACGCCGTCATGCACGGGCGCTCGAGCGACCGCGCGACGCACTGGTCGGTCGGCTGGACGCGCCGCTACACGATCGCGTTGCGCGCGGCACGTCCGGTGGCGGCCACCTGGCTTTCGGTCGCCGCCGCCATCGACCCCATTCCGGCCGAAGCGGCCCCGCCGCCGCCTGGGCTCGAAGGCGTGCGCCTGCGTTTCGAACCGGAAATCGAAGCCGAACGGGAAGAGTATTTCCTGCCCGGCACGCAGCAGGCCTTCGCCGACGCCACCGTGCGCGACCTGTTCGGCCGGCCGCGCATCGTGCAGCCGACGACAGGCGTGAAGCTGGTCAGCGCCGGCCTGCCGGCCGGTCGCCAGGCCATGCTGCTGGAGGCGCGGCCGGGGTGGCCGGGCCTGCAGTGGGTGATCAATGACGAGCGCCTGCCGGCGATCGAGGGGCGCGCACTGTGGAGTCCGCGCCCCGGCCGTTACCGGCTGGCGCTGGAGGATGCGCACGGACTGCAGCTGCAGTCGGTCGAATTCGAGGTGCGGCTCGACGCCGCACCCGAAACCTTCAATGGCGGGCCGGCGCCTCGTACACCACCTGGCCCGACACCAGCGTCGCGCTGACACGGCCCGGCAGCTCGCGGCCCAGATAGGGCGTGTTCTTGCCCTGGCTGCGCAGCGATTCGCGACTGATGCGCACCGGCGCCTCCGGATCGAAGATGCACACGTCGGCCGCACCGCCGACCCGCAGGTGGCCGGCGTTCAGACCGAGCACGCGCGCGGCGTCGGCCGTGATGCGCGCCAGCGCAACCTTGAGCGGCAGCCGCATTTCGCGCGCCCAGGCCAGCGTCAGCGGCAGCAGCAGTTCGAGGCCGGTGGTGCCCGGCTCGGCTTCGGCGAAGGGCACCTGCTTGGCGTCGTCGTCGACCGGCGTGTGGTCCGAGCACAGCGCGTCGATGCGGCCGTCGGCCAGCGCGGCACGCAGCGCTTCGCGGTCGAACTGTGCGCGCAGCGGCGGCACGGTGCGGCACTGCGGATCGAAGTAGCCGATGTCGACATCGCACAGGTGCAGCGCGTGGATGGCTACATCGCAGCTCACCTGCATGCCGTCCAGCCGCGCCTGGTCGATCAGCATCAGGCCGGCGCGACTGGAAATGCGCGCCAGATGCAGCTTGCATCCGGTGGCGCGCGCCAGCTGCAGCATCTGGCCGATGGCCAGCGTTTCCGCCAGCACCGGAATGCCGGTCAGGCCCAGCCGCGCCGCCACCTCGCCTTCGTGCGCAACACCGCCGGCCGCCAGATGCATGTCGGTCGGCTGCAGCCACACGGTATAGCCGAAGGTGGCCGCGTACTGCATCGCACGGAACAGCACCTGGGTGTCGGCCACCGGTACGTTGGCCTGCGAGAAGGCGATGCAGCCGGCATCGTGCAGCTCGCCCATCTCGGTCAGCCGCTCGCCCTTCAGGCCGGCGGTCAGCGCGCCGTGCGGGTATACGTGGGCGAGATTCAGCATGCGCGCGCGGTGCTTCAGCATTTCGACCAGGCCGGGTTCGTCCAGCACCGGATCGGTGTCCGGCGGGCAGGCCAGACTGGTGACGCCACCGGCGACTGCGGCCGCGACTTCCGACTCCAGCGTCGCGCGGTATTCGAGGCCGGGCTCGCGCAGCCGCGCGCAGAGGTCGATCAGGCCCGGCGCGACGACCAGGCCGCTGGCGTCGATGACGCGGTTGGCGTGAAAGCCGTCGGGCGCCGTACCGAGCGCCACCACCTTGCCGGCGGCGATGTAGACGTCGGTCGGTGCGTCGATGTCCTGCGCCGGATCGATCAGCCGGCCGCCCTTGATGTGGATCTTCATGCGTTTCCTCCGGCCAGCATGGCCATCACTGCCATGCGCACCGCAATGCCGAAGGTGACCTGCGGCAGGATGACCGCCTGGCGACCGTCGGCCACCGCCGAGTCGATCTCGACGCCGCGGTTCATCGGCCCCGGGTGCAGCACGATGGCATCGGGCTTGGCCACGGCGAGCTTGTCCTCGGTCAGGCCGAAGAACTTGAAATACTCCTGTGCGCTGGGCAGCAGCGAACCCTGCATGCGTTCGTTCTGCAGGCGCAGCATCATCACCACGTCGACGCCGCGCAGGCCTTCGCGCATGTCGTTGAAGACGCGACAGCCGAGGCGCTCGATGTCGTGCGGCAGCAGCGTCTTCGGCGCGATGGCGCGCAGATCGGGCACGCCCAGCGTGGTCAGCGCGTGGATCTGGCTGCGCGCCACGCGCGAATGCAGGATGTCGCCGACGATGGCCACCGACAGCTGCGTGAAGTCGCGCTTGTAGTGGCGGATCGTGTACATGTCGAGCAGACCCTGCGTCGGGTGCGCGTGGCGCCCGTCGCCGGCATTGACGACGTGGATGTGGTCGCGCCCGGTCGCTTCGAGGTGCTGCGCGATCAGGTAGGGCGCGCCGCTCGAGGCGTGGCGCACGACGAACATGTCGGCCTGCATGGCCGCCAGGTTGTCCACCGTGTCGAGCAGGGTTTCGCCCTTGTTGGTCGAACTGGTCGCGATGTTCAGGTTGATCACGTCGGCCGACAGGCGCTTGGCGGCGATTTCGAACGTGGTGCGCGTGCGCGTGCTGTTTTCGAAAAACAGGTTGAACACGCTCTTGCCGCGCAGCAGCGGCACCTTCTTCACCTCGCGTTCGGCGACACCGGCGAAGGGCTCGGCGGTGTCGAGGATGCGCGTGATCACGTCGCGTGGCAGGCCCTCGGTGGTGAGCAGGTGCTGCAGTTCGCCGTTCTTGTTCAGTTGCGGGTTGCGCGCCATGGTCACTCCTGCTCCTGCAGCAGACGCAGCGCCAGCCGCTCGCCGTCCTGCGCCAGCTTCACCCGCGTGCCCTCGGCCAGGTCGAGGCGCGTCGCACAGTAGGTCGGCGCCACCGGCAGCTGGCGTCCGCCGCGGTCGATCAGCACCGCCAGTTCGACCTTGGCCGGACGGCCGTAGTCGAACAGTTCGTTCAGCGCGGCGCGTATCGTGCGGCCGGTGTGCAGCACGTCGTCCACCAGGATGAGGTGCCGCCCCTCGACGTCGAAGGGCAGGGCGGACGAGCGGGTGTCGCGCGACAGCCCGCGCTTGGCGTAGTCGTCGCGGTAGAAGCTCACGTCGAGCGAGCCGGCCGGCTGGGTCAGACCGAGCAGCGCGTGCAGGCGCTGCGCCAGCCATACGCCGCCGGTGTGCAGGCCGACCAGCGCGGTGTCCGGCGTGACGTGGGGGCGCATCTGCGCCGCCAGGTCGGCCAGCAGTTGTTCTGCGTCAGGCAGTGACATCGAAATAGTCCTTCAGGATGAGCTGGGCCGCGTGTGCGTCCAGGTGCTTCTTGCGTTCCCGCCAGTCCCGCTGTCCGCCGTCGCGCAGCTGCGTGTCGGCTTCGGCCGAGGTGTAGCGCTCGTCCTGCAGCGTGACCGGCAGCCGGTAGCGGCCTTCGAGCTGACGGGCGAAGCGTTGCGCGCGGGCGGTCATGTCGTGCGCCTCGCCGTCCGGCGACAGCGGCAGACCGACCACCAGCAATGCAGGTTTCCATTCGTCGAGCAGGCGGCCGATCGCCGACCAGCGGGCGTCGTTGGTTTCGGCATCGAAGGTGGTCAGCGCGGAGGCGCTGCGCAGTTCGCATTCGCCGACGGCGACACCGATGCGCTTCTCGCCGAAATCGAACGCCAGCACGGTGCCGCGCGCGGGCAGCGCGACCGGCTCAGGCATGCCCGGCCACGTCGGACAGCGACGCGAAGTCGACGCCGAGCAGCTGCATTGCGGCGATCAGGCGCTCTTCCGGCGGCAGGCCGAAGATGATTTCCGGGTCGGCGCGCACGGTAAGCCAGGCATTCTGCGCCAGCTCCCATTCGATCTGGCCGGCCTGCCAGCCGGCGTAACCGAGCGTGACCAGCACGTCGTCCGGCTCGTTGTCGTGGCCGAGCGACTGCAGCACGTCGCGCGACGAGGTCAGCGCGAGGCCGTTGCCGACATCGATGCTGGACTGCCAGTCGCCGACCGGACGATGCAGCACGAAGCCGCGGTCGGTCTGCACCGGGCCGCCGAAATACACCGGCTGGCCCTGGAAGCGCGGCGATTCGAGCGACATGTCGATGCGCTCGAACAGGTCTTCGAGCGACATGTCGATCGGCCGATTGACGATGACACCGAGCGCGCCCTGTTCGTTGTGCTCGCACACCAGCGTCAGCGTGCGCGCGAAATTCTTGTCCGCCATGGCGGGCATGGCGATCAGGAAATGGCCGGTCAGGTCGACCGAAGGGGTCATGGCGTGTGCGGACATGGGATGATTTTATCCGTGTTGGACGCCGGCCGCGAACCGCGGCGCGACATCACGCTCAAAGCGCCGACTTTTTGACGGAAATCCCGCATGCCCGACCGTCCTTCATCCCGCCTGGTGTGGTTCCGCCGCGACCTGCGCATCGACGACCACGCCGCCCTGTACCACGCGCTGCGCGCCGGCGGGCCGGTGTGGTGCGCGTTCGTGTTCGACACCGACATCCTCGACGAACTGCTGGCCGAAGGTCTGAGCGCCGACCGCCGGGTCGAGTTCATCCATGCCTCGGTCACCGAGCTGGACGCTGCGCTGCGTGCGCTCGGAGGCGGGCTCATCGTGCGCCACGGCCGCGCCCGCGACGTCGTCCCGCAACTGGCGCGCGAACTGGGCGTGGCCGGCGTGGTCGCCAATCGCGACTACGAACCCGCCGCATTCGCACGCGACCGCGCGGTGCACGACGCGCTAGCGCGAGACGGCATCGCCTTCGACACGCACAAGGACCAGGTCATCTTCGAGTGCGACGAGGTGCTGACCCAGGGCGGCAAGCCCTTCTCGGTGTTCACGCCGTACAAGAACGCCTGGCTGAAGAAGCTCACACCCTTCCACCTGAAGGCCTATCCGGTGCGCACCTACGCGGGCGCGCTGGCGGCGGTGCCGGCAGGCGATATTCCGTCGCTGGCCGACATGGGTTTCCGGTCGACCAATCTCGCAACGCTGAAACTTCCCGCGGGCATGAGCGGCGCCGACACGCTGTTCGACGCCTTCCTCGACCGCATCGACCGTTACAAGGTGCTGCGCGACTTTCCGGCGGCCAAGGGCCCGAGCTATCTGTCGGTGCATCTGCGTTTCGGCACGATATCGATACGCCGGCTGGCGCGCGAGGCGCACGCGCGCGGCGGCGCCGGCGCCGAAACCTGGCTGTCGGAACTGATCTGGCGCGATTTCTACTTCCAGATCCTGTGGCACAACCCGCATGTGCAGGGCGGCAGCTTCCGGCCCGAGTACGACGCGGTGCGCTGGGTGGACGACGAGGAGAAATTCCGTGCCTGGTGCGAAGGCCGTACCGGCTATCCGCTGGTGGACGCGGCGCAGCGCCAGCTGGCGCAGACCGGCTACATGCACAACCGGCTGCGGATGGTGAGCGCCTCCTTCCTGACCAAGGACCTGGGCATTGACTGGCGCCGCGGCGAACACTGGTTCGCCCGCCAGCTCAACGATTTCGACCTGGCGGCCAACAACGGCGGCTGGCAGTGGGCCGCCTCGACCGGCTGCGACGCCCAGCCCTGGTTCCGCATCTTCAATCCGGTCACGCAGTCGGAAAAGTTCGACGCCGACGGCCAGTTCATCCGCCGCTACTGCCCGGAACTGGCGAAATTCGACCGGAAGCGCATCCACGCGCCCTGGCTGGCGACGCCGCTGGAACAGAAGATGGCCGGCTGCGTGATCGGCAGCGACTACCCGGCCCCCATCGTCGACCACGCCGCGGCGCGCGAGGCGACGCTGGCTCGCTTCAAGGTGGTGAAGGGGGCCGGCGAGGCGGCGGAGGGTTGATCAGCGCTGGTCGAACACGTCGCGGTAGCTCGCGTACATCGCGCCGAAAGTGACCGGCAGCAGCAGCAGCCAGCCCAGCATGGCGGGGATCGAGGCCAGCACCGCCAGCACGACGTAGAGCAGCGCGAACACGACGAAGGCCGGCGCATTGCGCAGGCTGGCGAAGAAGCTGGTGCGCATCGCATCCAGCGCCTTCATGTCGTGGAACACGACCAGGGCAGGCGCGAACCAGACCGCCATCAGCACCGGCGCCATCAGCATGACGGCGATGATGAGCATGGCCGGAATGGCCGCCATCAGCACCGCCAGACCCGCCACCGCGGCAACGCCGGCCAGACCGGCACTGATCGCCGACAGCAGCACGACCAGCATGCCGATGGCCAGCGAGGCCAGCAGATACCAGCCGCCCAGCGCCAGCAGCGGATTGATGCGCTCGCCGAAACCGGCCCACAGGTGAGCCACGCCGAAGGGCTCGCCGCGCGACAGCGCACGGCAGCCCGTCATCAGCCCACCCACCGTCACCATTGCCAGCAGCGTGGCGGCAATCATGCCGAACAGCGGCACCAGATTCAGCACCACGACGGCGATCACCCACAGCAGCGTGATCACCACCCAGACGCCGGGCGCCGCCATGAAGGCCTGCCAGCCCTGGCGCAGCCACTCGACCCCCTGGCCGGCCGCCACGCTGCGCGAATCGGGCTCCCCGCCATCAAGGGGAGCGGTCGTATCGTCGCCCGGCGGCGGGGCGGCTTCGAAGGGATTGCGGTCGTCGGTCGTCATGGCTGCATCATTCCACAAGCCGGCACGGTGTTCACGGCCGCGTCGCAGGCTGTGGCGTCCAATCCACACTCCGTCACGATGCGCCCGGCCGTGTCGGGCTGCGCGCTGCGCCGCGGCGCTTTCGCACTACACTCGAAGTGTCCAGTCATGTTGCACGACCGGGAGGTCGCCATGAATATCCGCACTCTGCTCACCGCCTGCACGCTGATTGCATCGCCCTTCGTTCTCGCCGGTGGCAGCGGCCATGTGCCGGTCACGCCGCTCGGTCCCGAGGGCTACGGACAGGGCATGGCGGGCGCCAGCCCGGGCGGCATGATAGGACAGCATCCGCGCGAGCTGATCCGGCCCAACGCGCGCAGCCGCACCACGGACGTCTACCCGACCTTGCGCGGCACCCAGATCCGGGATTACTCCAAACCGGGCGTACGCATCGAGGACGATGCGTACGGCACCAGCGTCTATCCGACCGCGCCCTACAGCAACGTCCGCGACTACAACAAACCGGGCTGGCGCATCGAACGGCGCGAGTAACCGTCACTGAAGGGTCGCGGGCACCGACGGACATCCCCCGCGCCGGCATCGCCGGCGCACGGTAGACAACGATGAACGAACTGCCCAAACACCAGCTCACCATGACGGTGCTGATGACGCCGGACATGGCCAATTTCTCCGGCAATGTGCATGGTGGCGCCCTGCTCAAGCTGCTCGACCAGGTCGCCTACGCCTGCGCGGCGCGCTACGCGCAGTCCTATGTGGTGACGCTGTCGGTCGATCAGGTGATCTTCCGCTGCCCGATCCACGTCGGCGAGCTGGTCACCTTCTTCGCCTCGGTCAATTACACCGGCACCACCTCGATGGAGGTCGGCGTCAAGGTGGTGACCGAGAACATCCGCGAACACACGACGCGCCACACCAACACCTGCTACCTGACCATGGTGGCGATGGACGCCGACCGCCGGCCCTGCCCAGTGCCGACGCTGTTGCCGTCGACGCCGGACGAGCAGCGGCGCCACACCGCCGCACAGGTGCGGCGCCAGCTGCGCAGGGAATTCGACGCCCGCTTCGAGGAGTTGATGCAGGAAGAACAGGCCAAGGCCGGCCGCGGCGCGTAAGCACCCCGGCGGCGGAAGCACCTGCCGCAGTGCGTCATACTGTGCACCGAGTCCCACCCGGAGCGCGCTGCATGATCGACTACGACCACGACATTTCGGCCATCGACGCCGACCTGATCCGCCACGGCATGGCGGCCATCCACCTCGTCCGCGCCGGCGACCAGGCGGCGCTGGTCGATTGCGGCACCGGCCACTCGCTGCGCAATGTGCAGGCCGCACTCGCGCAGAAGGGCATCGCGCCGGAGGCGCTGCGCTACATCATCCTGACCCATGTGCACCTGGATCACGCCAGCGGCGCCGGCGCGGCGATGCGCGCCTTCCCGAATGCGCAGCTGGTGGTGCACCCGCGCGGCGCGCGCCACATGATCGACCCGTCGAAGCTGATCGCCGGCGCCACCGCGGTCTATGGCGAACAGGCGATGGCGGAAATGTACGGCGACATCCTGCCGGTCGACGCGGCGCGCGTGATCGAAACGCACGATGGTTTCGTGCTCGACTTCAACGGCCGCCGGCTCGAGTTCGTCGACACGCCGGGGCACGCGAAGCACCACCACTGCATCTGGGACGCGCAGTCGAAAAGCTGGTTCACCGGCGACACCTTCGGTCTGGCCTATCCGGAATGCACGGTCGATGGCCGCGCCTTCATGTTTCCGACCACCTCGCCGGTGCAGTTCGACCCGGTCGCGATGCGCGCATCGGTCGAACACCTGCTGTCACGCCAGCCGGAGGCGATGTTCCTGACCCACTACGGCAAGGTGACCGGCGTGCCGGTGCTGGGCCGCGCGCTGCTGTCGCGCATCGACGCGCACGTGGCGATCGCAAAGGCCGCGGCCAGTGCCGGCGACGGCCGCAAGCAGGCCCTGCTGGCGGCGCTGACCGCCTATCTGATGGACGAACTGCGCGCGCACGGCAGCCGGCTCACGCACGAGCAGGCGGTCGACGTGTGGGGGCTGGACATCGAACTGAATGCGCAGGGGCTGGAGGTGTGGCTGGACGGCGCAGCGGCCTAGGACAGGCTTCGTCGGCGGCCACACGGGCGATGAAGCCCGGGTGGCCGCCGACCGGACCTGATCAGGCCGACTTCTTGCGCGTCGACGTCGCCTTGGTGGCCGGCTTCTTTGCCGCGGCCGTCGTCTTCTTCGCCGCGGTCTTCTTCACCGGCGCCTCGGCTTCGGCCTCCGGCGCCGCATCGGCCGCCGCGGCCTTGGCCGTCTTCGCACCCGCCTTCGGCTTGACTGCGCGCGGCTCGAACTCGAAGCCGACCTTGCCATCCGGCTGGCGCACCAGGAAAGCCGAGAACTTGCGCTTGGTGCGCGACGACACGAAGCCCTTCAGCAGGTCGGTACGCCCCGCTTCGAGCAGCTTCTGCATCTGCTCCGGTTCGATCGGCTGCTGCAGGATGATCTTGCCGGAGCGGAAGTCGCAGCTCTTTTCCGGACCGACGGATTTTTCGCAGATGTAGGACATCGGCTGTTCGAACACCCGCGCCGAACACTTCGGGCAGGGGCCAAGCGGCGTCTGCTGCGAGAAATCGACCGGCTCGGCGTTCTCGTCCTCGCGCGGCTGGCCGAAATCGAACTCCGGTTCCAGCTTGTCGTTCAGCTTGATCACCGCGTTGAACGGCCGGCCCATCTTGTTGCGGAAGCCGGTCAGCGGACCGACCTGGCGCTCGCGCAGCAGGGTGTCGATCTCGTGCGTCTCGAACTGGCGGCCGGCAACGATCTTCCACAGCGAGAAGTCGCAGCTCTGGCACTGGAACTTCTTGTAGTTCTCCTTCACGACGCCGCCGCAGCGCGGGCACTTCTCGTCCAGCGTGGCGAAGTCGCCCGGAATGGTGTCGCTTTCGTAGCTCTTCGCCTGGTGCACGATGTGCTGCGTCATGTCGGCGATTTCGCGCATGAAGGCGTCACGCGACAGTTCGCCGCGCTCGATCTGCGACAGCTTGTATTCCCATTCGCCGGTCAGTTCCGGCGAACTCAGTTCGTCGATCTTCAGGCCGCGCAGCGCGATCATCAGCTGGAAGCCCTTGGCCGTCGGAATCAGTTCGCGGCCCTCGCGCAGCATGTAGTTCTCGAGTATCAGATTCTCGATGATCTGCGCACGCGTCGCCGGCGTGCCGAGGCCGCGACCGGCCATCGCGGCGCGCAATTCCTCGTCGTCTATGGTCTTGCCGGCGCCTTCCATCGCGGTCAGCAGCGTCGCTTCCGAGTACCGCGCGGGCGGCTTGGTCTGCAGCGCCTTGACGATCATGTCATTGACGCCGGCACTTTCGCCCGGCTTGACCGGCACCAGGCTGGCGGAAGCGGTTTCGCCCTTCTCCTTGCCTTCGTCGTCGGCAATCGCCGCTTCCTTGCCGTACACGGCCAGCCAGCCGGCATTGACCAGCACCTTGCCTTCGGTCTTGAACGCTTCGCCCTCGACCCGCGTGATGCGCGTCGTGATGCGGTATTCGGCCGCCGGGAAGAACACCGCGAGGAAGCGGCGGGTGACCATGTCGTAGATCTTCGCTTCCGCCTCCGACAGCGATTTCGGTTCGGTGCCGGTCGGGATGATGGCGAAGTGGTCGGAAATCTTGGCGTTGTTGAAGATGCGCTTGTTCGGGCGCACCCAGCCCTGCTTGACGATTTCGTTGGCGTGCGGCGCGTAGGTCTGCGGCAGGCGGGCCAGCACGTCGTTCACGGTCGGCAGGTAGTCCTCGGGCAGCGCACGCGCGTCGGTACGCGGGTAGGTCAACACCTTGTGCTTCTCGTACAGCGCCTGCGCGATCTGCAACGTCACGCGGGCGGAAAAGCCGAAGCGGCCGTTGGCTTCGCGCTGCAGCGACGTAAGGTCATACAGCAGCGGCGACAGCTGGGTCGAGGGCTTGGCCTCTTCCTCCACCGTGCCAGTCTTGCCGGCGCACTTGGCCTGGATGGCCTTCGCTCTCGCCTCGTCCCACAGCCGTTCGGCGCGGGCGTGCTCGTCGCCCTCCGGCTTCTTGAACTTCTCGTCGAACCAGCGGCCGGGATACTCGCCAGCGGCGACACCGAAGCGGCCTTCGATTTCCCAGTAATCGCGCGACTTGAAGCGGCGGATTTCCTCTTCGCGGCGCACCACGATGGCCAGCGTCGGCGTCTGCACGCGACCGACCGTGGTCAGATGGAAACCGCCAGTCTTGGAGTTGAACGCGGTCATCGCCCGCGTGCCGTTGATGCCGATCAGCCAGTCGCTCTCGGCGCGCGACATCGCCGCCTGGCGCAGGCCTTCGACTTCCTGCGCCGAACGCAGGCCGGCGAAGCCGTCGCGGATCGCCGTGGCCGTCATCGACTGCAGCCACAGCCGTTCGATCGGCTTGTTCGTCTTGCTGTGCTCGACGATGTAATTGAAGATGAGCTCGCCCTCGCGCCCCGCGTCACAGGCGTTCACCAGGCCATCGACGTCCTTGCGCTTGATCAGCCGGGTGAGCAGGCGCAGCCGCTCGGCCGTCTTGTCGATCGGGTTCAGCGTGAAGCGAGGCGGAATGACCGGCAGGTGCGCGAACGACCATTTGCCGCGCTTGACCTCGTATTCCTCCGGCACCGCCAGTTCGAGCAGGTGGCCGACCGCCGAGGACAGCACGTAGTCCTCGCTCTCGAAGTAATCGCCTTCGCGCGTGAAACCACCGACGGCACGCGCAATGTCCTGCGCGACCGACGGCTTTTCCGCGATGATCAGTTTCTTGCCCATGCCCGCCCGATACCTGCCGCCGGCTTGCGCGCGCAGGATGCGCGCCGGTTCAAGCGGCGTGAAAGCGGCGCATGATAGGGACAAAAAATCCGAACAGGCAAGACAAGTTGACCCGGCGGACGAAACGCGGGCTGCGATTCATCCGGCCGGGCAGGCCCTGCGCCGCGGCAGCGGTCCCGCACTTTTCAGTGCGGCGCGCGCGGCTCGTCGTCGTCCGACAGCAGTTCCTCGAGCACCAGCGTGTCCGTCGTGACCTGCTGGTTCCACAGCACCATCAGCACGATCACCTTGAGCTGGGCCAGCGACACTTCCTCGTCTTCCAGCGCCAGGGCGCGTTCGACGACGATTTCGCGGGTCAGCGCATTGATCGCGCCGGCCTCTTCGAGGAAGGCGAGAAAGCCGCGACACTCGGTATCGAGGCGCGACTGTTCGGCGGCCGAGTACAGACGGATGGAACGGCTTTCAGCCGCGATCAGCGGCTTCTCGGCGCCACCGGCGCTTTCGAGACCGGACAGCCAGCCCATCGCTTCCTCGATTTCATCCTGCTCGAAACCGGCGGCCGAGAGCTTGCGTGCGAGCTGGTTGGGCTCGGGATAACTGTCCAGGTGCGCGTAAGTTTCGAAAAGATAGACCAGAACGTCGATCATGATTCGGCTCCGCGCGAGCCGGTCGGCAGGCGTGCCTACCGGCGGGTTTGTAACCCGGCAGCGCGCGACGCGCACTGCCGTACTACCTGATGCGCTGGTAGCGTCCGTCGGGCAGCAGCGCCACCCGGTTTTCGAGTTCCAGCGAGAGCAGCATGGCGGAGAGGGTGTCCGCCGTCAAGCCGGTATGTTGCGACAGCACATCGATTCCGACCGGGTCGAAACCCATCGCGTCGAGCAGCGGGTCGCCGTCGCCGGAGCGCGCTTCCACGGCGGCTTCGGGCGGCGGCGCCGGCTGCAGCTCGGACAGGATGTCGCGCGCATCGTCGACCAGCTTGGCGCCCTGGCGGATGAGCTGGTGGCAGCCCTTGGACAGCGGCGAATGGATGGAGCCCGGAATCGCGAACACCTCGCGCCCCTGTTCGCCGGCCAGCCGCGCAGTGATCAGCGTGCCGCTGCGCGCCGCCGCCTCGACCACCAGCACGCCGCGCGCAAGGCCGGAAATGATGCGGTTGCGGCGCGGGAAGTTGTCGCGCAGCGCCGGCGTGCCGAGCGGGAACTCGCTGACGATGGCGCCGTGCTCGGCGATGCGCCGCGCCAGTTCCTGGTTGCGCGGCGGATAGATGCGGTCGGCGCCGGTGCCGACCACGGCCACCGTGCTGCCGACGCCGTCGAGCGCGCCGGTGTGGGCTGCCGCATCGCAACCGAGCGCCAGTCCGCTGACGATGGTGAGCCCGCCGCGCGACAGCTCACGCGCGAACTGCTCGGCGTTGGACGCGCCCTGCGCGGTCGCGTTGCGGGCACCGACGATGGCCAGCACGCGGGTGTTCAGCAGTTCCGGCCGACCCTTCACGTAGAGCAGCGTCGGCGGATCGGCGATTTCGAGCAGGGCTTGCGGGTAGGCCGCGTCGGCCAGCGTAATCAGATGGTTGCCCGGCTGTGACGCCCAGGCCAGTGTGCGCGCGACCTGTTCGTCGCCGTCGAAAGCTGCCAGCGCACGCGCCGCGCGCTCACCGACCGCCGCCCGCACCGCTGTGCCGGCCGCGGCGAAGATGTGTTCGGGCAGGCCGAACACCGACAGCAGGCGGCGCTGCGTCTCCAGCCCGACGCCGCGGGTCAGCGTCAGCCGCAGCCAGGCTGCGGTCGAAGCGTCGCTGGCGAGCGGCACGCCTTACGGCTTGCGGAAACGATCGCCGACGGTGATCGGACGCTTGGCGTCCATCACCAGCGCGTAGGAAATGTTGTCGTAGACGCGGAACACGAACACCAGACCGGAGCGTTCGTCCGGCAGCTGGTAGGTGTCGATCTTCTGATCCTGGCGGATATCGACCTTGCTTCCGGCCAGATAGGCGGCGAACACATGGCCGATCTCGACGCCGTCGTTGGCGCCACGGTTCAGCAGCACGACGTTGTGACGGCCGGACGAGGCCACGCCGCCAACGATGCGTGCAACGCTGCCCTGGATGTCCTGCTCCGGCGCACGCGGCGCATAGGCGACGACCTCGGGCAGACGGGCCGGCACCAGACGGTCACCCTTGCCGATCTCGAACTGCGCCGACACGATCTGGAAGGTGGCCGGTTCGCCCTCGCGCACCAGTTTCACGTCGCCGAGGTACTCAGCCTCGTAGCCGATCACCTGTTTCGTTTCCGGGTCGCGGATCGGTGCGGCCGGGCGATAGACATGCCACAGCGGCTTGTTTTCGGTGACGCCGCTCACGTAGGCGGTATCGCCGGCGCTCAGATAGACACGCCCCTCTTCGGTGCCGACGATGCGCGGCGCCGTCTCGTTGAAGCCGGCTTCGACCGCGATCGGCTTGGTCAGGAAGGGCTCGATCGCCTTGTGCGGAATCGACGCGATCGGCTCCTTGACCGCTTCCTCGTAGGTCTGCGGGCTCAGCTTGACCGGCTGACCGACGCGCAGCCGCGGCGAACCACCGAAATCATCGAGATAGACGATCTGCCCGGGATAGATCAGGTGCGGATTGCGGATCTGCTCGCGATTGAGCCGCCACACTTCAGGCCAGCGCCACGGCTCCTTCAGGAAGAGGCCGGCGATGCCCCAAAGCGTGTCGCCCGGCTTGACGACGTGCCGGTCCGGCGCGTTGCCGGCGATGGCCGGCGGCGCTGACTGGGCAAAGGCGGTCGCGCTTGAAAGGGCGACCAGCAGGGAGCATATAATCTTGCGCATGGTGTGGCCTCGCACGGGCAGCGCCTGCGCATGCAGGAACCTGCCGGGGGTTTGCCTTTCAATATCGTTACGAACCGGCTCCACCTTGAGTGCCCTGCACCGTCGAAACGGTGACTTGGCAAGGCGGCACGCCAACTGCATGCCGAAGTGTAGCAAGCGGCGTCATGTAATGACAGTCTGCATGAAAATTCACCGCTAATCCATTAAATCAGCACGACTTTTATGGCCCTGCTCCCGATTCTGAAATTCCCCGACCCCCGCCTGCGCAAGAAGGCGGCGCCGGTCATCGCGGTGGACGATTCCATCCGCAGGCTCGCCGCCGACATGGCCGAAACCATGTACGCCGCGCCGGGCATCGGGCTGGCCGCAACACAGGTAGACGTGCACAAGCAGGTGATCGTGATCGACATCAGCGAGGACAAATCCGGCCTGATCACGCTGATTAACCCGCGCATCGTCGAGCGCGACGGCGAACAGGTCTATGAAGAGGGCTGTCTGTCGGTGCCCGGCATCTACGACAAGGTGACCCGCGCCGAACACGTGAAGGTGCGCACGCTGACGCTGGACGGCAGCGAGCAGGACATCGACGCGCACGGCCTGCTGGCCGTCTGCATCCAGCACGAGATGGATCACCTGCAGGGCAAGGTATTCGTCGACCACCTGTCGCAGCTGAAGCAGACGCGGATCAAGACCAAGCTCGCGAAACAGGCGCGCGAAACCGCCTGATGCCGCCGCGCATCGCCTTCGCCGGCACCCCTGAATTCGCCGCCCGTGCGCTTGACGCGCTAGCCGGCTTCGACTGCGACATCCCGCTGGTGCTGACCCAGCCTGACCGCCCGGCCGGGCGCGGCATGAAACTGATGCCCAGCCCGGTCAAGCAGCGCGCGCTGGCGCACGGCCTGACAGTGGCCCAGCCGGCCACGCTGAAGACGGCCGAACTGCGCGCACCGCTGGTCGAGGCCGCGCCGGACCTGCTGGTGGTGGTCGCCTACGGCCTGCTGCTGCCGCGCGCCGTGCTGGACATCCCGCGCCTCGGCTGCATCAACATCCACGCCTCGCTGCTGCCGCGCTGGCGCGGCGCCGCGCCCATTCATCGCGCGATCGAGGCGGGCGACGCCCGCACCGGCATCACGCTGATGCAGATGGACGAGGGACTGGATACCGGCCCGATGCTGGCCGAGCGCACCGTCGACATCGCCGCCGACGACACCACCGCAACGCTGCACGACCGGCTGGCCGCCACCGGCGCGCAACTGCTGATCGACACGCTGCCCGCTCTGCTGGCCGGACGCATCAGACCGGTGCCGCAGCCGGCCGACGGGGCCTGCTATGCGGCGAAGATCGGCAAGGCCGAGGCGGCGCTGGACTTCCGCCGTCCGGCGGTCGAACTGGACCGCGCGATCCGCGCCTTCAACCCCTTCCCCGGCGGGCTGATGACGGTGGAGGGCACGCCGATCAAGCTGTGGCGGGCTCGCGTCGAGCCGGCGAGCGGCGAGCCCGGACGCATCCTCGCGGTCGGCGACGACGGTGTCGTGATCGCCTGCGGGGAGGGCGCGCTGCGCGTGACCGAACTGCAGAAGCCGGGCGGCAAGCGGCTGCCGGCCGCCGATTTCCTGCACGGCCATCCGCTGGCGGTCGGCCAGCACGCGGAAGGGTAGGCCGCCGCGGACGCGTCGCCCCCGGGGTTTCCTTGTAAGCGCAGTTTTCACCGGTGCCGCCGCTTGAATTTCTTGCTTCGCGCACGATCTATAGTGCGCTTCCTCTCTTACTGAAAGGTATTCGAATGTTCGGCAACTGGCTCAAGACCTCGATACTGATGGCCGGCATCGTCGCGCTGTTCGGCGTGGTCGGTGCAGCCATCGGCGGTCAGCAGGGCATGCTGATCGCACTGCTGTTCGGTGGCGCCACCAACCTGTGGGCCTACTGGTTCTCCGACAAGATGGTGCTGCGCATGTACAACGCGCGCGAAGTCGACGCCGCCTCGTCGCCCTATCTGTACAACATGGTGGCCGAGCTGGCGCAGCGCGCGCAGCTGCCGATGCCGCGCGTCTACATCATCGACGAAGCGCAGCCCAACGCCTTCGCCACCGGCCGCAATCCGGAAAACGCCGCGGTTGCCGCGACCACCGGCATCATCCAGATGCTGTCGGCGCGCGAACTGCGCGGCGTGATGGCGCACGAACTGGCACACGTGAAGAACCGCGACATCCTGATCTCGACCATTTCCGCCACCGTGTCGGGTGCGATTTCGGCGCTGGCGCAGTTCGGCATGTTCTTCGGCGGTGGCCGCGATTCGGAAGGCCGCCCGGCCAATCCGGTGCTCAGCATCGCCGTCGCCATCCTGGCGCCGATCGCCGCCATGCTGATCCAGATGGCGATCTCGCGCACCCGGGAGTTCGGTGCCGACCGTGAGGGCGCGGCGATCTCCGGCGACCCGGACGCACTGGCCAGCGCGCTGGCCAAGATCGACGCCTACGCCCGCGGCATTCCGATGCCGACTGCCGAAGCGCATCCGGAGACCGGTCAGATGATGATCATGAACCCGCTGTCCGGCGGCGGCCTGCGCGGCCTGTTCAGCACCCACCCTGCGACCGAGGAACGCATCGCGCGGCTGCGCGCACTCGCTACCGGTCGCTGACACACACCCCCGCCATTGCGGCATCATGCCCGCAGCGTGCGCAGCTTTCGCGGCGCGCGCTGCGGGTTTCGTCTTTCATCTGTACAACGTGGAGATGCCGACATGGATCGAGGCTGGAACGGCGGCGGCGGCGCGCGCAACGTACTCGGCGGACCGCTGGAGCCGTGTTCGTTCAAGCCGATCACCGGTTTCTTCCGCGACGGCTGCTGCAACACGGACGAGAACGACTTCGGCTCGCACACCGTATGTGCCGTCATGACCGACGCCTTTCTCGACTTCTCCCGCTCGCGCGGCAACGACCTGTCGACGCCACGTCCCGAGTACGACTTCCCCGGTCTGCGCGCGGGCGATCGCTGGTGCCTGTGCGCGATGCGCTGGCGCGAGGCATTCGAGGCGGGCCAGGCACCGCAGGTGGTCCTGGTCGCCACGCACGAGTCGGCCCTGCGGCACGCGCCGCTCGATGCATTGAAGGCCCACGCGTGGGCCGGCTGAATGCTGCGCTTACAATCGCGCTCCCGCGCCCGGCCATCACCCTCATCCAAGATTGAATCCCACTTCCCGCCCCCCCAGGACGCTTCCTGCTGATTCGCTCGCCGCGTCGCTGCTCGACGCCGCACACGCCGTCGCCGGCGTGCTGCAGGGTGAGGCGCTCGACGACGCTTTCGGCCACGTCGCTGCACAGTCAACCAACGGTGCCGCCGTGCGCGACCTGGCGTACCAGTGCCTGCGCGCGCACGCCGGCATCGAACGCCGGCTGGCCGTGCTGGTACCCAAGCCGCTGCGCGAAACCGACCGCCGCGCATTGCTGCTGGTCGCGCTGTGCCGGCTCGAAGCGCGGCCCGACACGGCGCACACCACGGTGAACCAGGCGGTCGAGGCCGCGCGCGTACTTGGCGGCGATCGCTTCGGCGGGCTGATGAATGCGGTGCTGCGCAACGCGCAGCGCCGCCACGCCGAACTCGACGCGGCGGTTGCCGCCGACCCGGCCGCCCGGCTGCAGCACCCGCAGTGGTGGCTGGACATGCTGCGTCACGACCATCCCGATCACTGGCAGGACATCGCCGCACAGGGCAATGTCCACCCGCCGATGGCGCTGCGCGCGAACCGCCGCCGCACGACGCCGCAGCAGGCGCTGGCGCACTTGCAGGCGGCCGGCATCGTGGCGCAGATCCGCGGCGACGACGGCCTGCTGCTCGACAAGCCCTGCCCGGTGTCGCGCCTGCCCGGCTTCGCCGACGGCGAGCTGTCGGTGCAGGACCTCGGCGCCCAGCGCGCAGCCGCACTGCTCGATGTCGCACCCGGCCAGCGCGTGCTCGACGCCTGCGCCGCACCCGGCGGCAAGGCGTCGCACCTGCTCGAACGCGCCGAACTCGACCTGCTGGCCCTGGACCACAGCGAACCGCGTACCCGACGCATCGCCGAGAATTTCGAGCGGCTGGGTCTGCGTGGCCGGATCGCGGTCGGCGACGCCGCCCGGCCGGACGACTGGTGGGACGGCACCGCATTCGACCGCATCCTGGCCGACGTGCCGTGCAGCGCCTCCGGCGTCGTGCGTCGCCACCCGGACGCGAAATGGCTGCGCCGTCCGCAGGACATCGCCGGCTTCGCCGCCCAGCAGCGCTCGATACTGGATGCGCTTTGGCGCGTGCTCGCTCCGGGTGGTAAATTGCTCTATGCCACCTGTTCGGTGTTCCGCGCCGAAAATCAGGATCAGGTGACCGCCTTCACCGCCCGCCATCCCGACTGCCTACGTCTGAGCTCATGTGGTGCGCCCGATCTGCAACTTCTGCCGACCGCCGAGCATGACGGCTTCTATTACGCACTGCTGCAGAAGTCTCCGCACGCTGGCTGAGCGCGCGCGCGCGCTGCTGCTGGCGTTGCTGATCGCGACGCTGGCCGGCCACGCGTCGGCCGCCGGCGTCACGATGCGCGACGTGCGCCTCGACCACGGCGACGACGGCTACCAGTTGTCGACCGATGTCTCGATCGCGCTGTCGCCGCGGCTGGCCGAAGCGGTGACGCGCGGCGTCGCGCTGTACTTCGTGCTCGAGTTCGAGATCAGCCGGCCACGCTGGTACTGGCTGGACGAAGACGTGGTCGAGCGCAGCCAGACCTACCGTCTCAGCTATCACGCACTGACTCGGCAGTACCGCGTGTCCACCGGCGCGCTGCATCAGAGTTTCGACACGCTGGACGAGGCACTGAAGCTGATCGGCCGCCTGCGCAGCTGGCACGTGGTCGACTACGACCGCCTGAAGGCCGGCGAGAGCTATGTCGCCTCGCTGCGCCTGCGCCTGGACGTGACGCAGCTGCCCAAACCTTTCCAGCTCAGCGCAATGAGCAACCGCGACTGGACGCTGGAATCGGAATGGCAGCGCTGGGGCTTCACCGCACAGCCGCGGGAGGCGCGATGAGGGCCTTCATCGTCGCCACCACGGCGATCAGCGGCGTGCTGTTGCTGCTGCTATCGCTGGCCAGCGAGAACACCGAGCTGTTCGCGCGCAATTACCCGCTGCTGCTCGGCATGAACATCACGGTCGCGGTCGGCCTGCTGGCGCTGGTCGCCTGGCTGGTGACGCAGCTGCTGCGTGAGCACCGCGCCGCCGTGTTCGGCTCCCGTCTGAAGCTGCGGCTGTTCGCCGCCTTCGCCGCGCTCGCCGTGGCACCGGGCGCACTGATCTACGTGCTGTCGGTGAACTTCGTGTCGCGCTCGGTCGATTCATGGTTCAACGTGCGCATCGAACAGGCGCTCGAGGGCGGCCTCAACCTCGGCCGCAACACGCTGGACTACGTCTCCGCCGACCTGCTGGAAAAGGCCCGCGCGATGGCGCGCGAACTGGGCGACACGCCGCTGATCCGGCGCAGCGCGCGGCTGGACGAACTGCGTGAGCAGTCGGGCGCCGCCAGCGCGACGCTGTTCTCGTCCGCCGGCCGCGTGCTGTCGACCAGCTCGGCGGCCACCCGGCTGGTGCCGCCGCTGCCGTCGCCGTCGCAACTGCGGCAGGCGCGCCAGGGCGCCGGTTTCGCCGCGGTCGAGAGCGACGTCGACGCCGGACTGACGGTGCGCGCGCTGGTGTTCGTCGGCAGCGGCGCGCTGGCCTCCGACGCCCCGGTGCTGCAACTGACCCAACCGCTGCCGGCTTCGCTGGCGCAGAACGCCGAAGCGGTGCAGAGCGCCTACCGCGACTACGAAGAGCTGTCGCTGGCGCGCGCCGGGCTGAAACGCATCTTCGCGCTGACGCTGACGCTGGCGCTGCTGCTCGCGCTGCTGTCGGCGCTGGCGGTGGCCTTCGTCATCAGCCGTCGCATGTCGGCGCCGCTGTCCATCCTGGCGCGCGGCACCGACGCGGTGATGCAGGGCGACTTCAGCCCCATCCCGGCGGTCGCCTCGCGCGACGAACTGGGCACGCTGACCCAGTCCTTCCGCCGCATGACGGAACAGCTGAACGAGGCGCGCGCCCAGGCCGAGCGCAGCCGCGCCGAAACCGAAGCGGCGCGCACCTATCTCGAAGGCGTGCTCGGCAACCTGTCGACCGGCGTGCTGGCCTTCAGCCCATCAACCAAGCTGCGCGCCGCCAACCAGGGCGCGATGGCCATCCTCGGTGACACGCTGGAGGGGTGGGAGACGCTGACGCTGGCGCAGTGGCCGCGGCACGCCGAACTGCGTGACACCATCGTCGCCGCCATCGACGAGGCGCAGGAATCGTGGAGCCGGCAGATCGACATCCCCGACCCCTTCGGTCCGGGCAAGACGCTGCTGATCCGCGGCTCGCAGCTGCCGGCGGCCGGCGGCGGCGGCTTCGTCGTCGTGTTCGACGACATCACGCAGCTCATTTCCGCGCAGCGCAGCGCCGCCTGGGGCGAGGTCGCGCGGCGGCTGGCGCACGAGATCAAGAACCCGCTGACGCCGATACAGCTGTCAGCCGAGCGGCTGCAGTTCAAGCTGTCGGACAAGCTCGACGCGGAGGGCCAGAAGATGCTGGCGCGCGCCACCTCGACCATCGTCGACCAGGTCGAGGCGATGAAGAACATGGTGAACGCCTTCCGCGACTACGCGCGGCTGCCCGCGCCGGCGCTGGCGCCGCTCGACCTGAACCGGCTGGTCGACGAAGTGCTCGGCCTGTACGAAACGTCGGCCGCCCGCATCGAGCGCCAGTTGTCGCCGGACCTGCCCGACGTGGCCGGCGATGTCGGACAGCTGCGGCAAGTGATCCACAATCTGCTGCAGAACGCGCAGGACGCGCTGGCCGAGGCCGACGCACCCTGCATACAGATCCAGACGCGGCGCCGGGGGGGGCGAGCGGAACTGGCGGTGCGCGACAACGGCAGCGGCTTTCCGCCGCAGGTGCTGGCGCGCGCCTTCGAGCCCTATGTCACGTCCAAGGCGCGTGGCACCGGACTCGGACTGGCCATCGTCAAGAAGATCGTCGATGAGCACGAAGGACGCATAGAAATAGAGAACGTCGCGCCGCATGGCGCGGAAATCCGCATCTCGCTGCCACTGGCGGCATGAAGGAATCAGGGAAGAATGGCTCGCATACTGGTCGTAGATGACGAAATGGGGATCCGCGAACTGCTGTCGGAAATCCTCAGAGACGAAGGGCACGACGTGACGCTCGCCGAGAACGCGGCGGCGGCGCGCGCGGCGCGCACGGCGCAACGGCCCGATCTGGTGCTGCTCGATATCTGGATGCCCGACACCGACGGCATTTCACTGCTGAAGGAATGGGCTTCGGGCGGACAGCTGACGATGCCGGTCATCATGATGTCCGGCCACGGCACCATCGATTCGGCGGTCGAGGCGACGCGCATCGGCGCGATGGACTTCCTCGAGAAGCCGATCGCACTGGCCAAGCTGCTGAGCGCGGTCAAGCGCGCGCTGGCGCGCGGCGCCTCGCCGGAGCAGCGGCCGAGCGCACCGTCGCTGAGCGCCGTCGGACGCAGTGGCGTGCTGCGCGACCTGCGGCGCAAGATTGAGCAGATGGCCGCCCGCTCGCGCGTCGTCCTGCTGCGCTGCGGTCCGTCCAGCTTCGGCGAACTGGCGGCGCGGACGCTGGCCGCGCCCGGCCGGCGCTGGCTGGAACTGGCGACCATCAGTGGACCGATCACGCAGGAACAGCTCGATGCCGCGCGCGGCGGCGTCATCCACACCGGCGACATCGCTCACCTGTCGCGCATGCAGCAGAAGAACCTCGCTTTCGCGCTGGAGCGGCTCGACCGCCTGGACGCCCGGCTGATCGCCTGCTGTGCGCAGGGTGCGCCGGAACTGCAGGCGGCAGGCTGGGAAGAAGCCGTGCTGGCGCGGCTGTTCGAGATCGTGCTGCCGCTGCCGGCGCTGGCCGAGCTGCGCGACGAAGTCGCCGATCTGGCCGAGGACGTGCTGAAACACCTGGTCGAGGCAGGCGAGGTGCCGACGCGTCGACTGGCCGAGTCGGCGCGTCCGTTGCTGCGCCAGCACGGCTGGCCCGGCGGCTACGGCGAACTGGTATCGGTGCTGCGCTCGGCGGCGCTGGCCGCGCTCGACGACGAACTCGACGCCGCTTCGCTGCGCGCGCTGCTGCGCCCGGCCGGCACACCGGTGCTGCCCGGCCTGGACCAGCCGCTGCGCGAAGCGCGCGAGGCCTTCGAGCGCATGTACTTCGAGCACCACATGGAACGCGAAGGCGGCAACATGACCCGCCTGGCCGAACGCTCCGGGCTGGAGCGCACCCACCTTTACCGCAAGCTCAAGCAGCTCGGACTGCCCATCGGACGGCGCGGCGAACACCACGAGTAAGGCGCGGAGCGCCGCTGCCGGTCTGCCCTTGCCCCGAGCCGGCGGCGGGGTTCTGTGGGGGTCTTCTGACCCCGACAGCTGCCTGTGCCCAAGCCTGCGGACCGCAGCGGCCGCGTCGCGGCCAAGGCCGCTCCCACAGAGGTTGCGCCTGACCGGCGGACCAAGCCGGAGCCGGGGTTCTGTGGGAGGGGACTTCTGACCCCGACAACTGCCTGTGCCCAAGCCCGCGGACCGCAGCGGCCGCGTCGCGGCCAAGGCCGCTTGTACAGAAGTTGCGCCCGATCCTGTATCACGGTTGGCCGCCGCAGCCGCCCTCGCAGCACACACCCCATGCCATGCGGATTTGCAGTTAGACTTCGCGGCGTCTCATTCCATGACATACAGATGTCACTCGCCATCCTGCGCAGCCGTGCGCTTGCCGGCATGCAGGCGCCGGAGGTTGCGGTCGAAGTCCACGTGTCGAACGGCCTGCCCGCCTTCTCGCTGGTCGGTCTGCCGGACGTCGAAGTGCGCGAGGCACGCGACCGGGTGCGGGCGGCCATCCTCAGTTCCGGCTTCGACTTTCCGACCCGGCGCATCACCGTCAATCTGGCGCCAGCCGACCTGCCGAAGGAATCGGGCCGCTTCGATCTGCCGATCGCGCTGGGTATCCTGATCGCCGCGGGCGCGCTCGACGCGCACGACATCGACGGCATTGAGTTCGCCGGCGAACTGTCGCTGACCGGCGCGCTGCGCCCGGTGCGCGGCGCACTGCCGATGGCGCTCGGCGCCCGCGCCGCCGGCCGCACCTTCGTGCTGCCCGCCTCGTCGGCGCCGGAGGCGGTGATCGCCGGCGGCATCGACGTGCGCGCCGCGACCTCGCTGCTCGACGTGTGTGCGCATCTGTGCGGGCAGTCGGCGCTGCCGCGCGCGATGCCGGCCAGCGTGCCGGATCGGATGGCCTGCGCGGATCTGGCCGACGTGCGCGGGCAACTCGGCCCCCGCCGCGCACTGGAGATCGCAGCCGCCGGCAATCATTCGCTGCTGATGTCGGGGCCGCCGGGCACCGGCAAGTCGATGCTGGCCGCTCGCTTCACCGGCCTGCTGCCGGACATGGACGAAGCAGAGGCGCTCGAAACCGCGGCCGTGCTGTCAGGCGCAGGTCTGTTCGACCCGGCTGCGCTCGGCCGCCGCCCCTTCCGTGCGCCCCATCACTCGGCCAGTGCGGCGGCACTGGTCGGTGGCGGCGCCATCCCGCGGCCGGGTGAAATATCGCTGGCGCACAACGGCGTGCTGTTCCTCGACGAACTGCCCGAATTCGACCGCCGCGTGCTGGAGGCGCTGCGCGAGCCGCTGGAAACCGGTCATGTGACCATTTCCCGCGCCGCCCACCGGGCCGAGTTCCCGGCCCGCTTCCAGCTGATCGCGGCGATGAATCCCTGCCCCTGCGGCTATCTCGGCCACCCGTCAGCGCGCTGTCGCTGCACGCCGGACCAGATCGCACGCTATCGCGGCCGCCTGTCCGGGCCGCTGCTCGACCGCATCGATCTGACGGTCGTCGTACCGCCGCTGACCGAACACGAACTGCGCGCCGGGCCGGGTGAGGCCAGCGCCGAAGTGAGGCAGCGAGTGTGTGCGGCGCGGGCGCTGCAGCAGCGACGTCAGGGCAAACCGAACCAGCGGCTGGAGGCAGCGGACATCGACCGCCATTGCCCGCTGGACGACGCAGCGCACGCCTTGCTGGCGCAGGCGATGAACCGGCTCAGGCTGTCGGCGCGCGCCTATCACCGCTGCCTGAAGGTGGCGCGGACGATTGCCGATCTGAACGGACGGGAAGTGATTGCGGCGAACGAAGTCGCCGAGGCGGTGCAGTTCCGGCGCGCCCTCGACGCACCGGCCAACTGAGGCCGGGTGCTCAGCGGTTGCCGGCGATCTCGCGGAAGCGCGCGCGGTCCTCTTCGAAGCGCTTGCGGGTATCGACCAGATCGCGCTCCTTCTGCGCGATGTTCTCGCCGATCTGCCGCAGATCCTCGCCATTGGTGTCCAGCCTGTCCTTGATTCCGGACGGCACGCGCTTGCCCTTGGCGGTGAAGGCGGCGGCGTCCTTCTCCAGCTTCTTCTGGCGCTCGCTCAGCGTCTGCTGCTGCTCGCGCAGACGGGACAGCAGTTCTTCGATGTCGGCGATGCGCCGGTCGCGTGCAACATCGATCTCGCGTTCGCTGGTGTAGGTGTTGAGCAGCGTGGTGTCGCGACGTCGCTGCTCCTGGCGCACCATCTCCTCTTCACGCGCCTTCTTCGCATCGGCATCGCGCTTGGCGCGCTGGGCGTCGGTCATCGGCGCCTCGACCTGCTTGACCGTCGCGCCCTGGCTGTTCAGCTCGCGGTAGCCACGGTCGGCACAGGCGGCCGGGAGCACGTCACCGCACACCTGCTGGCCGCGCGCGTCCTTGCAGCAGTAGACGCGCGCCTCGCTCGCCGGCACGTGCAGCAGGGCCAGCGCAAGCAGGCCCGGCGCGAGGTGACGCAGTTTCCCGGATTTCATCTTCAGCCATTTACTCCGTATTTCGCGCGGTAGGCACGCACCGCGTCGAGATTGCCCTGCATGCCCGGGCTTTCCTGCAGATAGCCGACCAGATCGTCGAGCGAGGCGCAGGCAACCACCGGCATGCCGTATGAACGTTCCACTTCCTGAACCGCTGACAATTGTCCGGTGCCCCGCTCCATGCGGTCGAGGGCAATCGCCACACCTGCCGGTTCGGCGCCGGCTGCGCGGATCAGCTCGACCGACTCGCGCACCGAGGTGCCGGCGCTGATCACGTCGTCGATGATGAGCACCCGGCCCTTCAGCGGCGCGCCGATCAGCGTGCCGCCCTCGCCGTGGTCCTTCGCTTCCTTGCGGTTGAACGCAAAGGGCAGGTCGCGGCCGTGCTGCGCGATCTGCATCGCGGTACCGGCGGCCAGAACGATGCCCTTGTAGGCCGGTCCGAACAGCATGTCGAACTGCGGCGCACGACTCATGATCGTATCGGCATAGAAGCTGCAAAGCTTGAGCACCGAAGCACCGCTGTTGAACAGCCCGGCGTTGAAGAAGTAGGGGGATTCGCGCCCCGCCTTGGTGGTGAAGCTGCCGAAGCGCAGCACGCCGGTATCGACGGCGAACTTCACGAATTCACGTCTAGAATCCACGGGCTTTTCCAATCAGAACGGACAAACCGGCCATGTTACGTATCGTGTCGCTCAACCTCAACGGTATCCGCTCGGCCACCACCAAGGGGGTGTGGGACTGGGTCGCCGGCACGGCGCCGGACGTGCTGTGCGTGCAGGAACTGAAGGCGCAGGAAGCCGACCTCGATGCGTCGATGCGCGCACCGGTGGCGATGGGCGGCAGCGACGGCCACTTCCATTACGCCACGAAGAAGGGCTACAGCGGCGTCGGCCTGTACGCGCGGCGACAGCCGTCGCGGGTGATCACCGGTTTCGGTGTCGAGGAGTTCGACAACGAGGGCCGCTACGTCGAGGCGGATTTCGGCGATGTGACGGTAATTTCGCTCTACCTGCCGTCCGGCTCCAGCGCGCCCGAGCGGCAGGAGGCCAAGTTCCGCTTCCTCGACCGCTTCCAGCCGCACCTGGCCGCGCTTCGGTCAAGCGGGCGCGAAATCGTGGTGTGCGGCGACTGGAACATCGCGCACCAGGAGATCGACCTGAAGAACTGGAAGGGCAATCTGAAGAACTCCGGCTTCCTGCCGGAAGAGCGCGCGTGGATGACCGCACTGCTGGGCGCGGGCGGCTGGGTCGACGTCTATCGCACGCTGCACCCGGACGCCACCGACGACTGCTACACCTGGTGGAGCAATCGCGGCCAGGCCCGCGCAAAGAACGTGGGCTGGCGCATCGACTACCAGATCGCCACGCCGGGAATCGCGGCGAAGGCCCGCGCGGCAAGTGTCTACAAGGACGTACGCTTCAGCGATCATGCTCCGCTCATTGTCGACTACGATGTCGATATCGCGTGAATTCCGAAGTCATCGTCCCGACCGCCGAAAGGACCGTCATGAAAGCTCTGCGCAGTCTCGCTCTCGCCGCCGCTCTGAGTCTTTCGCTGCCGGCCGCGGCTGACTGGAACGAACTGGTCGTGTTCGGCGACAGCCTGTCGGACACCGGCAACTTCCAGACGCTGACATCGGGTCTGTTCCCGTCCGCAGCTTTCGGTTACGCGCCAGGGCGTTTTTCCAACGGCCCGGTGGCGGTCGAGTATCTGGCCGCCTGGCTGAACCTGCCGCTGGACAACCACGCGGTGGGCGGCGCGCGCACCGGCACGCCGGTCGGCGGCGGCTCCGACAACTATGTCGAGGACACCAGCCAGGGTGCGCTGCTGGCGAGCCTGCTGCAGCAGTCTCCGGGCTGGCTGAACGGCACCGGCATCAACGCCCAGGTGGGTGACTACGTGGCCGGCGGCGGCGGCGGCGCCGACAAGCTCTACTTCATCTGGGGCGGCCCGAACGACTATTTCCTGCCGGCCTCGCTGACCACGCCCGCCACCGTGGACAATGCGGTGGGCAATCTGCAGACGGCGATCACCTCGCTGTACACGGCAGGCGCACGCGATTTCCTGATTCCCAACATGCCCGACCTCGGCCTGACGCCCTCCTTCGTCGAGGAAGGTCCGCTGGCGGCCGGTCTGGCCAGTTCGGTGTCGGCCGCCCACAACGCCGCGCTCGCGCTGATGCTCGACCAGCTGGACCTGAATCTGGCGGATGCCCGCTTCCGCACGGTTGACGTATCGGGCCTGCTCAATGCAGTGGCACTTGATCCCGGTCAGTACGGCTTCACCAATAAAGATACACCCTGCCAGACACAGGCCGGCTGCCCGGCCAATCCGGCGGGCTATCTGTTCTGGGACGATGTCCACATCACGACGGCCGGTCATCAGGCCGTGGCGACCGCGTTTCTTGCCGCGGCCCTGGTTCCGGAGGCAGAGCGCTGGGCCATGCTGCTGGCCGGCCTGAGCCTGCTCGGTGTAGCCGGCCGCCTACAGCGGAAGCGCCCGGCCGACGACACCGTTGCGTTGCGGCCTGCAACCTGAACGGCTAACTTCGGGGGTCTGCCCCGAAATGACTTCACTCGCAAAGGAGAAGAGCAATGTCCGAACTGATCGATCCGAACACCGTCACCAAGGAAAAGCTGGTTGCAGACCTGAAGGTGGTCATCTCCGACGCCGAGGAACTGCTGCGTGTGACGGCCAACCAGGCCGGCGAGAAGGTGGGCGAACTGCGCGTGCGCATGCAGGAGAATCTCACCTCCGCCCGTCACAAGCTGGCCGATGCGGAAGCCGCGCTGAAGGAAAAGTCGCGCGAAGTGGCCCGCGCCACCGACGACTACGTGCATGAACACCCGTGGAAGTCGATTGGCGTCGCCGCTGGCGTAGGTCTGCTGGTCGGTCTGCTGATCGGCCGCCGCTGAGCTCGCGATGGCCGCATCGCCCCGGCCTGAGCGCCTCGCCGTATCGCTGAAGGGATTCGTTTCCAGCCTGATCGAGATCGTTCACGTCAGGCTGGAACTGATCACCGTCGAAGCGCGCGACGAAGCGCTGCGCCTGACCGAGCTGCTGGTCTATGGCGCGCTGGCCATCGCCTTCCTCACCTTCGGCATCGCCTTCCTGGCGGTGCTGCTGACGGTGCTGCTGTGGGACAGCCACCGTCTGCTGGTGCTGACGCTGTTTTCGACGCTGTTCATCACGCTGGGCGTGGTCGCCGCGGTCATCGCCCGCGCGCGCATGGCTGAAGGCACGCGGCTGTTCGCATCCACGCTGGACGAACTGAATCGCGACCGCGACGCGCTGGACCGATGAACGAACGGCGCCTGCGTCTGGCCCTTGCGCGCGAGCGGCTGGTCGAACGATCACGTCGGCTGCGCGTCGAAGCGGCGGCACAGTCGGCGGTGCTCGACCCGGTACTGAACGTCGGCGACCAGATCCGCGCCGGTGCCGCCTGGGTGCGCAGTCACCCGGAGGCGCTGGCGGCTGCGCTGGTCGGCTTCGCGCTCGTGCGCCCGCGGCGCGTCTGGCGCTGGGGCCTGCGGCTTTGGGGCGCCTGGCGCCTGCTCGGCACGCTGCAGCACCGGTTGACGTCCCGCTGAGCGGACAGACGCTCAAGTTTTCCGGCAGGACGCCGAATTCAGCTCATTGCCACCGCATCCCCGCTCCCCCGATGACCACACACTCCGCACAGGAACTGGCGCGCAGAACGACCGAACTGGTCACGCTGCCTGCCATCTACCATCGGGTGAAGCAGGTCATCGACGACCCGGATGGCTCGGTGATCGAACTGGCCAAGGTGGTGGCGGCCGACCCTGGCATCACGATGCGTGTGCTGCGCGTCGTCAACAGCGTGTTCTATGGCTTCCCCGGCAAGATCGAAACGATGCAGCGCGCGGTGAGCGTGCTCGGCATGCAGCAGGTGCACGACATCGTGCTGGCGACGACGGTGACCGCCGTATTCGCCGGCATGCGCCCGGAGCGCATGGATGTCGCCCGCTTCTGGCGGGCCTCGGCGATGCGCGGCCTGCTGTCGCGCGCGGCCGCCAAGAGTTGCGGCCTGCTCGACGCCGAGCGGCTGTTCGTCGGCGGCATGCTGGCCGACATCGGCCACATGGTCATGTACATGCACGTGCCGCAGGAGTCGGAACAGGCGCTGGTCGACAGCCGTGCATCGGGCGCGCCAATCGAGCATCTGGAACGCGAGATCGTCGGCTGCGACTACGCCGCGGTGGGCGAAGCGCTGCTGACCGAATGGCGGCTGCCACGCAGCTTTGCCGTCGCCATTGGCGCCCAGATCGATCCGGCGCACGGCGCGCCGCACGAATTCGAAGCGTCGCTGCTGCATCTTGCGCGGCACGCGGTCGGCTACGACGCGGAGCTGATCGATTCGGCCCGCATCGTCGCCTCGGCCTCGCCGGCCGCCTGGCAGATCACCCGGCTGGAGCCGCAGGCCTTCGAAGGCGCCTGCGCCGAGGCGGGCAGCTCGCTGGCGGCGGTGATGGGGCTGTTCTTCTCCGAATACGCGTAGTCGCCTGATCGGCGCATCACGACCCGCCGCAGACCGGACGGAAGGCGCGGGCACTGGTATCTTCCCGCTTACCTGCCGTCTCACTCCGTCCGCCCTTGATCCCCACTTCCCCTGCCGCCGGCTGGCTCGACAGCCTCAAGGTGTATGCGCACCCGCGCGTCATCGGCATGCTTTTCCTCGGCTTTTCCGCCGGACTGCCGCTCATCCTGGTGCTCGGCACGCTGTCCTACTGGCTGCGTGAAGCGGGCATCGACCGCTCGACCATCGGCTATTTCAGCTGGATAGGTCTGGCCTACGGCTTCAAATGGGTATGGTCGCCGCTGGTAGACCGCCTGCCGCTGCCCGGCCTGACCCGGCTGCTCGGGCGGCGGCGCAGCTGGCTGCTGCTGTCGCAGCTGGCCATCGCTGGCGCGCTGTTCGGCATGGCCAACACCGATCCGGCGCAGGCGCTGGAACGCATGGTGTGGTGCGCGCTGGCGGTGGCCTTCGCCTCCGCCACGCAGGACATCGCGCTGGACGCCTACCGCATCGAGGCGGTCGAGCAACGGCTGCAGGGCGCGATGGCGGCCACCTACCAGGGCGGCTACCGCATCGCGATGATTGCCGCCTCGGCCGGCGTGCTGTGGCTGGCCGCCTCGGTCGATGCGACCGATACCGCTTACGAACACGCACCCTGGCGCTTCGCCTATCTGATCATGGCGGCCAGCATGGGCGTCGGCATCCTGACGACCTTGCTGATCCGCGAGCCGGACGCGCCGGTGTCGGCGGACACCGTGCAGCGCGAGGCGCGCACCCGCGAGTGGCTGGCGCATGAAGGACTGCACGGCCCGCTGCTGGCCGCCGCCGCCTGGGTGCACGGCGCCGTGGTGTCGCCCTTCGTCGATTTCATCCGCCGCTATCGCTGGCACGCGGTGCTGCTGCTGGCACTGATCGGCACCTACCGCATTTCCGACGTGGTGATGGGCATCATGGCCAACGCCTTCTACGTGGACATGGGCTATACCAAGGACGAAGTGGCCAATGTGGCCAAGGTGTACGGCGTCGGCATGACCATCGTCGGCGCGGTGATCGGCGGCGTGCTGACGGCGCGCATCGGCGTCATGAAGACGCTGTTCCTCGGCGCCGCGCTGTCGTCGGCAACCAATCTGCTGTTCGTCTGGCTGGCCGGCCGCGGCCACGACGTGAACGGGCTCATCTTCGCGATCTCCGCCGACAACCTGTCGGCCGGCATCGCCTCTTCGGCCTTTGTCGCCTATCTGTCGGGGCTGACGAACGTGGCCTACTCGGCCACCCAGTACGCGCTGTTCAGTTCGCTCATGCTGCTGCTGCCGAAGTTCATCGCCGGCTTTTCCGGCGTCTATGTCGACGCCCACGGCTACGAAGCCTTCTTCACCGCGACCGCGCTGCTGGGCGTGCCGGTGCTGGGACTGGTGGTGCTTGCGGGGAGGGCGCGGGGCAGGGACTCGGGAGGAGAGGCTAGGGGCTAGCGAATTCCGGGCGGAGAAGCCGCCCGCATGCTTCCTCTAGCCCCTGACCCCTAGCCTCTAGCCCCTCCCAATCTGTACAGCGCAAAACTGCCAAGAAAGTTCGGCTCTTCCTGCACCGGCTGGCCGGCATCGTCGAGCACCAGGCGCTCGCGGATTTCGATGCCCAGCTTTTCGCACAGCGCTTCGAAGTCGGCGATGGTGAAGAAGCGGACGTTGGGCGTGTCGTACCACTGGTAGGGCAGGCGGTCGGACACCGGCATGTGGCCGTCCATGATGGCCATGCGGTGCTTCCAGAACGCGAAATTCGGGAAGCTCACGACCGCCTCGCGGCCCACCCGCAGCATTTCGGTCAGCAGCTTTTCGGTGCGGTGCAGGGTCTGCAGCGCGTTCGAAATGATGACCAGATCGAAGCTCTGGTCGACGAAGTCGTACAGGCCCTTTTCCAGGTCAATCTGCAGCACGTTGATGCCGTTGCGCATGCAGCTGATCACGCGCTCGATATCGATCTCGACGCCGTAGCCGCTGGCGCCGCGGCTGTCCTTCAGGTGGCGCAGCAAGGCGCCGTCGCCGCAGCCGAGGTCGAGCACGCGCGCGCCCGGGCTCACCCAGCCGGCGATTACGTCGTAGTCTATGCGTCCGTCCAGTGCAGTCATGTCAGTACCCGCCTCACACCGTAATGTTGTCGAAATACGCACGCAGCACTGCATGGTAGTGCGGGTCGTCGAGCAGGAAGGAATCGTGGCCGGCCGACGATTCGATTTCGGCGTAGCTCACGTTGCGACCCTTGCGCATCAGCGCATCGACGATTTCGCGCGAGCGCGACGGCGCAAAGCGCCAGTCGGTCGAGAAGGACACCAGCAGGTAGTCGGCAGTGGCCGGCGCGAAGGCGGCCGCCAGATCGCCGCCGGCGTCGTGCGCCGGGTCGAAGTAGTCGAGCGCGCGGGTGGCCAGCAGATAGGTGTTGGCGTCGAAGCTGCCGGCGAACTTGTCGCCCTGGTAGCGCAGATAGGACTCGACCTCGAACTCGACCTCGAAACTGAACTTGCGTCCGCCCTCGCGCAGCCGGCGGCCGAATTTCTCGGCCATCAGGTCGTCCGACTGGTAGGTGATGTGGCCCAGCATGCGCGCCAGCCGCAGACCGCGACGCGGCAGCGTGTTGTGTTCGTAGAAGTGGCCGCCGTGGAAATCCGGGTCGGTGATGATGGCCTGGCGCGCCACTTCGTTGAAGGCGATGTTCTGCGCCGTCAGCTTGGGTGCCGATGCGATCACCAGCGCATGGCGCACGCGCGCCGGCAGGTGAATCGACCACGCCATCGCCTGCATGCCACCCAGGCTGCCGCCGATGATGGCCGCCCAGCAGTCGATGCCGAGGCGGTCGGCCAGCAAGGACTGCGCCGCCACCCAGTCCTCGACCGTCACCACCGGGAAATCCGCCCCCCAGGGCTTGCCGGTTTCCGGATTGGTGCTCATCGGGCCGGTCGAGCCGTGACAGCCGCCAAGATTGTTCACGCTGATGACGAAGAACTTGCGCGTGTCGAGCGGCTTGCCCGGGCCGATCAGGTTGTCCCACCAGCCGGTGTTCTTCGGCGCGTCGGCATGGATGCCGGCTGCGTGGTGGTGACCGGACAGTGCGGGGCAGACCAGCACCGCGTTCGAGCGGGCGGCGTTCAGTTCGCCATAGGTTTCGTACATCAGCTCGAAACCCGGCAGCACGGCGCCGCTCTTCAGCGTCAGCGGCGTGTCGAAACGCGCGCACAGCGGGCTGACGATGCCGACGCTGTCTTCAGGGATGGATAGTTCGTTGGCCATGAAAAAACCCGGTTGACCAAAGCCAGGACCGGGTTCGCCCTCGCTTTAGCCGAATTTGTAAGGGAGATCCGGCAGCACACCGCCGGAGGAACCCGGGCGCCCGCAAGCTGAGACAAATCGGCGCCATGAAACAGGGGAAACTGCCTGCATTCTGGCGAATCAGGCGGGTTTGTCAATCGTGCGGCGCGTCACACGCTGACCGCGGTACCGCTCACGCACACCATCAGCATGCCGTTGTCGGCGCCCAGCACTTCGTAGTCGATGTCGATGCCGACCACCGCGTTGGCGCCCAGCTTCGCCGCCGCCTCGCTCATTTCCTGCATCGCCGCCTCGCGCGCATCGGCGAGCGTGCTTTCGTAGGCGCCGGCGCGACCGCCGACCACATTGCGGACGCTGGCGAACAGGTCCTTGAAGATGTTGGCGCCGATGATGGCTTCGCCGGTCACCACGCCGTGGTACTGGCGGATGGGCCGGCCTTCGAGCGTGGGCGTGGTGGTGAGCAGCATTGGCGTTCTCCGGTGACTATGCGAAACATCCTGGGCGAAAGACCCTGGCGACCTTACCCCGGCGACTTTACTCTTCGTCCATCACCGCGGTGGTGTAGACCTCCTGCACGTCGTCCAGACTGTCCAGCACGTCCAGCAGTTTCTGCATCTTCACTGCGTCGTCGCCGGCCAGCGGGCTTTCGTTCAGCGGCTTCATCGTCACTTCGGCGAATTCGGCCTTGAAGCCGGCCTTTTCCAGCGCGTCCTTGACCGCAACGAAGTCGGCTGGCGGGCTCAGCACTTCGATCGAGCCGTCGTCGTTGGTCAGCACGTCCTCGGCGCCGGCTTCCAGCGCCGCTTCCATCAGCGCGTCCTCGGAGGTGCCGGGCGCGAAGATGAACTGGCCGCAGTGCTTGAACATGAAAGCCACCGAGCCGTCGGTGCCGAGGTTGCCGCCATACTTGGAAAAGGCGTGGCGCACGTCGGCCACGGTGCGGGTACGGTTGTCGGTCAGGCAGTCGACCATGACAGCAGCACCGCCGATGCCGTACCCTTCGTAGCGGATTTCCTCGTAGCTTGCGCCGTCGAGCTCACCGGTCCCGCGCTTGACCGCGCGATCGATGTTGTCGCCGGGCATGTTTTCGCCCTTCGCCTTATCAACCGCCATGCGCAGGCGCGGATTGAAGTTGGGGTCGCCGCCGCCCATCCGGGCTGCCACGGTGATTTCCTTGATCAGCTTGGTGAACACCTTGCCCCGCTTGGCGTCCTGACGACCCTTGCGATGCTGGATGTTGGCCCACTTGGAATGACCGGCCATGAAAGAAGACGTCCGTTGGAAATGTGCAAGCCACGATTTTAATCGAGAGCGCCGATGACGGGCTCAAGAGCGTTGCGCCGGGCTCCGTTAATTCCGAATGGGAATTTTCCGGCCCCCGTGGCCGGCGGGTGAATGCAATCGTGACAAGTACAAGACTTCTGATCGCTCTGCTGGCCATCAGCGCCAGCAGCGGCGCCCTGGCGGACGACCCGGCTACCGAACCGTTGTGGCACTTCGGCGGCTTCGGAACGCTGGGCGCCGGTTATCACAGCCAGGAGGACGTCGTCTATCGGCGTGACCTGGAGCAGGCCGGCGGCATCGAGGGCGACAAGCTGGGTTTCCGTCTGGACACCCGCATCGGCCTGCAGGCGAACGCCAGCTTCAATCCGCGCTGGTCGACGACGATACAGGCGGTCAGTCGCCTGAACAGCGAAGGCAACTGGGCGCCCATCCTGAGCTGGGGCTTCGTGCGCTACGCCCCGACCGACTGGCTGGAACTGCGCGCCGGCCGGCTCGGCGCCGACATCTACCTCGAAGGCGACTCACGCCACGTCGGCTATGCCTACACCGCGGCGCGACCGCCGACCGAGGTGTACGGCGTGGTGACGCAGGACCGCTTCGATGGCGCCGACCTCACGCTGCGCACGCCGATCGGCGACGGACTGGGCAGCGTCAAGGTGTATGGCGGTCAATCGCGGGGCGACTTCTACCTGTACGGCCAGCGGGTGACGCAGGACGATGCGACCACCGTGGGCGCGACGATCGAATGGGCGAACGACACGCTGACGCTGAAGGCGGCCTGGGCCGACATCCACGCGCGCGGCGACCGTTCGCTGGTCGAACTGCGCGACGCGCTGGCATCGGTACCGCTGGCGCAGGCACAGTTGCGGGCATCGCAGATCCAGACTTCGCACCACATCACCTTCGCCGGTCTCAGCGCGCGCTACGAAAACGGCCCGTGGTCGCTGCAGGGCATTCTTGCGCGGGAAACCTTCTCTCAGTTTCCGCGCTATTCCGGCTGGGGTTCGAGCGTGGTCGCCGGCTACCGCATCGGCGCATGGAAGCCCTATCTGACCTGGGGACGCATCTCCTTCGAGCCGGACGACAGTGCGCTGACGCTGCCGGCGCCGGCGGCTGCGCTGCAGGTCGTCTATGACCGCGTCGTGGACCGGCTGACGATGAATCAGCGCACTTTTGGCGCCGGTGTGCGTTATGACTTCGCCACCGATTACGCCTTGAAGGTACAAATCGAAAAGATCAATGCCTCATCGTCGTCGATACTGATCACCCCCAGCGGCCTGCCGGTCCGCGATGCCAGTCTGACGCTGTTCACCGTCGTGCTGGATTTCGTTTTCTGATGCCGCTGATGCACTTGTTCACCCGACGAACCCTGCTCACGCTCGTTCTTGCGTTCGTGAGCGGATGGGCGCGTGCGGAAACGCTGGCGGTCATCGTTCACCCATCGAGCGGGGTGGACAGCCTGAGCAGGGAGGAAGCAAGCCATCTGTTCCTCGGTCGCATCAAGCACCTGCCGTCCGGCACGCCCGCCGTCGTGCTGGATACGAAATCGTTGCGCGCGGACTTCTACCGCGCACTGGTCAATCGCGAAATGAACGAGATCAGCGCCTACTGGGCGCGCCTGAAATTCTCCGGACGGACCCAGCCGCCGGAGCAGATCGACGACGCCGAGTCGGTGCTGCGACGCGTCGCGGCCGAGCGCGGCACGATCGGCTATGTCGACGCCGCGCGGGTGGACAAGCGCGTCCGGGTGGTGCTGCTCCTTGAGTACTGAACCGGCTTCCCGCCCGCCCGGCACGCCCGACGCCGCGCACTCGCCGCGTCGGCTGCAGACCAGCGTGGTCTGGCGGACCACTTTGCTGATGCTGTTCTTCGGCGGGCTGGTCGGCGTTCTGGTCGCGCTGGCCAGCACCGTCATGGTCGGCCGGGAAGAACGGGAACGGATGCAGCGGCATCTGGCGGAACTGATGGCCACCGTCGAGCGCACCGCCAGCGTCGCCGCCTTCGCGCGCGACGAACAACTGGCGAACGAGGTGGCCCGCGGCCTGCTGCTCAACGATGCCGTCGCCCGCGTCGTCATCACCGAGGGCGACCACGTGCTGGCGTCGGTGGGCGAGGCCGACAACGACACCGGCGTACTGCGGCTGCCGGTGCTCGCCCGGCCCCTGACCTCGCCGTTCGCATCCGACCAGCAGGTGGGCGAGCTCAAGGTATGGCCGGCCAGTTCGAAGATCGCACACGACGCCGGTGCTTACTCGAGCTTCATCGCCATCATCCTGCTGATCGAACTGGTGTTCGTCGTGCTGTCGGTGGCCTGGGTGGTGCTGAACGTATTCACGCGCCCGGTGAAGAAGCTGTCGGATGACCTGCACCACCTCGAAATCGGCGTCGGCAAGCACGTTTCGGTACCGGCCGGCCACGCCGGCGACGAGATCGGCCGGCTGGCCGGCGACATCAATACGCTGATCACGCGGATGGACGACCTGCTCGCCACCGAGCGCGATACGCGGGCACAGCTGGAGGCGTCCGAGCGCAAGTTCAGGCTCATCTTCGAAAGCGCGGAAACAGGCATCTTCACCGTCGACAACGCCGGTCGCCTGCACGACTGGAACCCCTGGCTGGCGGCCAAGCTGCGGCTTCCGGCGCGCGAGGGCAGCGATCGCAGCTACGCGCTGGGCGCCCTGCTCGGCGACGCCTCATCGCGGCTCGATACGCTGATGGTGCGCGCCCTGAGCGACCAGCGGCCGACCTCAGCCGATTTCGGCGTGCAGTACGGCGAGTCCGGCGTGCTCTGGCTGCACGTCGTGCTCAACCCACTGCCCGACGGCCTGCTGCAGGGCATCGCCAACGACGTGACCGAACGCAAGCGCGCCGAGGCGAGCGCGCTGGCGATGGCCGAGCGCGACCCGCTGACCGGCCTGCTGAACCGGCGCGGCATCGAGCACCGCCTCAGCAGCGCGCTGGAAAACCTGCACGGCAGCGGTCTGGCGCTGATGCTGGTCGATCTCGACGGCTTCAAGCAGGTGAATGACACGCAGGGCCACGAAGCCGGCGACCGCGTGCTCAGCTGGGTCGCGCGACAGCTGGAAGCGGTCGTGCGGCGCACCGATCTGGTCGCGCGGCTGGGCGGCGACGAATTCGTCGTCGTGCTGTGCGCGCTGGAAAGCCCGGACACCGCGCGCTTCATCGCCGCCAAGATCGTCAGCGCACTGGCGCGGCCGATAGACGCCGGCGGCAACCAGCTGGTGCAGATCGGCGCCAGTGTCGGCATCGCCTACACCGACTCCCGGACAGACGCACCGGACGCATTGATGCGCCGTGCCGACGACGCAATGTACGAAGCCAAGCGCGCCGGCAAGTCGCAGTACCGCTTCGCGTCATAGGGCGCGCTCACGCTCGGTTTGGGCGCCGCGCTGGTAGCATCGCGCCATCCCCTCCGAGGACAGAAGCCATGGCCGAACCGCTCCACATCGCCCGCGCCGGCGACCTCTCGCTCGCCCTGCTGCCCAATATGGCCAACCGCCACGGGCTCATCACCGGCGCCACCGGCACCGGCAAAACCGTCACGCTGCAGTCGCTGGCCGAACGCTTCTCCTACATCGGCACACCGGTGTTCATGGCCGACGTGAAGGGTGACCTGTCGGGCATGGGTGCGGCCGGCACGGTCAGTCCCAAGCTGCAGCAGCGGCTGGACATGCTGGGCATCAGCGATTTCGTGCCCTACCCGAGCCCGGTCTGCTTCTGGGACGTGTTCGGCGAATCCGGCCATCCCATCCGCGCCACCGTCAGCGACATGGGTCCGCTGCTGCTCGCTCGCCTGCTCGGCCTGAACGAAACGCAGGCCGGCGTGCTCACCATCGTGTTCAAGGTGGCCGACGACCACGGCCTGCTGCTGCTCGACATGAAGGACCTGCGCGCGCTGGTGCAGCATGTCGGCGACAACGCGGCGCAGTTCAAGACCCAGTACGGCAACATTTCCACCGCGTCGATCGGCGCCATACAGCGCGGCCTGCTGCAGCTGGAGGAACAGGGCGCCGACCGCTTCTTCGGCGAACCGATGCTGGACATCGCCGACCTGATGACCTTCGACGAGCACGGCCGCGGCACCATCAACATCCTGGCCGCCGACCGCCTGTACAACTCGCCCAAGCTCTACTCGACCTTCCTGCTGTGGCTGCTGGCCGAACTGTTCGAACAGCTGCCGGAAGTGGGCGACATGGACAAGCCCAAGCTGGTGTTCTTCTTCGACGAAGCCCACCTGCTGTTCAACGAGGCGCCGCCGGCGCTGCTGGAAAAGATCGAACAGGTCGTGCGACTGATCCGCTCCAAGGGCGTCGGCGTCTATTTCGTAACGCAGAACCCGCTGGACGTGCCGGATTCCGTGCTGGCCCAGCTCGGCAACCGGGTGCAGCACGCGCTGCGCGCGTTCACGCCGCGCGACCAGAAGGCGGTCAAGACCGCCGCCCAGACCATGCGGCAGAACCCGAAGTTCGACGCCGAACAGGCCATCATGGAGCTGGGCACCGGCGAAGCGCTCATTTCCTTCCTCGACGAGAAGGGCCGGCCGTCGATGGTCGAGCGCGCCTTCGTGCTGCCGCCCGCGTCGCGCCTCGGCCCACTGACCGCCGACGAGCGCAGCGCGATGATCCAGCACTCGCCGATGCGCGGCCGCTACGAACAGACGCTGGACCGCGAATCCGCCTACGAAATGCTGGCAGCCGCCGTAAACGCCAACCCGGCCGCCACCGGCAAGCCGGTGCCCGAAGCGCCGGCCGGCTCGGGCGGCGGCCTGCTCGGCGGTCTGGGCGACATCGTGTTCGGATCCACCGGCCCGCGCGGCGGTCAGCGCGACGGCATCGCGCAGATGGCCGCCAAGACGGTGGCGCGCACCATCGCCAGTTCGGTCGGGCGCGAAATCGTGCGCGGCGTGCTCGGTTCCATCCTCGGCGGACGACGGAAGTAGCGATGTCGACACCGGCCACCGACGCGCGCCTCGGCATCTGGCTCGCGGTCATCGCTTCGGCCGGCTTTTCGCTGAAGGCCATCCTGGCCAAGCTCGCCTATCCGCACGGCGTCGATCCGGTCACGCTGGTGGCGCTGCGCATGCTGCTGGCCGCACCGGTATTCGTCGTCGTCGCCTGGCGCGAAGCCCGGCGCGGCGCGCCGCTCAGCGCGCGCGACTGGGCGACCGTCACCGTGCTCGGCCTGTTCGGCTACTACGGCGCCAGCATGCTGGATTTCTATGGCCTGCTCTACATTTCGGCCGGCCTCGAACGGCTGGTGCTGTTCACCTACCCGACACTGACGCTGCTGATCGGCTGGATGGCGCACGGCCGTCGCATCACGCGGCGCGAAGTCGTCGCCAGCCTGCTCTGCTACGCCGGCATCGCGCTGGCCGTGGTGCACGACATCGAAGTGAGCGGCGAAGCGGCCGTCATTGCACTGGGCTGCGCGCTGGTGTTCGGCTCCTCGCTCAGCTTCGCCATCTACCTGACCGGTGCCGCGGCGCCGATACGCAAGCTCGGCGCGACGCGCTTTTCGGCGCTCGCCACACTGGTGTCGACGGTGGCGGTCAGCCTGCACTTCGTCGCGCTGCGCCCGCTCGACGCGCTGGCGCAGCCGGCACCGGTGCTGTGGCTGGCAGTGGCGATGGCACTGTTCTCGACCGTGCTGCCGGTGTTCCTGCAGTCGGCGGCGATCCGCCGCATGGGCGCGCAGACCGCCGCGCTGGTCGGCAGCACCGGCCCGGTCATCACCGTCTTCCTCGCCTGGTGGATGCTGGCCGAACCGGTGTCGACGCTGCAGATCGCCGGCACCGTGCTGGTGATCGCCGGCGTGCTGTGGGTGGGCCGGCGCTGAGCAAAGCGTCACGGCAGCGGAATACGGTCATGCTATTTTCATCGTCCTTTCCGTGGACAGGGATGGATGCATGGACGTATCGCGTTTCGAACAGCTGATCCACCGCCTCGAAGCGGTGGCCGCGCGCAACCCGTCGGGCTATCGCGCGCGCGTGGCGGCGGTGGCGCTGCTCGGCTTCGTCATTCTGGCTGTCGTGCTCGGCATGGCCCTGCTGATGGTCGGTGCGCTGGCCGGCGTCGTGCTGATGCTGTTCAAGGGCGGTGGCGCGGTCGCGCTGATCGCGCTGAAGCTGGGCAAGGCCCTCATCCTGCTTGCGCTGCCACTGTGGCTGCTGCTGAAGACGTCCTTCCGCATGCTGCTGGCGCGCTTCCCGGCACCGGAGGGCCTGGAGATCAAGCGCGAGGATGCGCCCCGCCTGTTCGAGCGGCTGGACGACATGCAGCGACGGATGGACGGGCCCACCTTCCATCACGTGCTGCTGGTCGATCAGCTCAACGCGGCCGTCGTGCAGCATCCGCGGCTCGGGCTGTTCGGCTGGAACCGGCACTACCTGATACTGGGCCTGCCGCTGCTGCAGACGCTGGATGAGGACGAGGCACTGGCGGTGGTCGCCCACGAATACGGTCACCTGGCTGGCGACCACGGCCGCTTCGGCGCCTTCATCTACCGCCTGCGTGGCGCCTGGGGACAGATGCAGTCGATGGCGCAGTCCTGGGACGACTGGGGCAGCCGCCTCGTCGCCCGGCTGTTCGACTGGTACGCACCGTGGTTCAACGCCTACTCGTTCGTGATGGCGCGCGCCAACGAATACCAGGCCGACCGCTCGTCGGCCGAACTGGTCGGTGCCCCGGCGGCCGCTCGTGCGCTGCAGCGGGTGGGCATCGCGGCGCGCTTCGAGGCGCAGGATTTCTGGCCCGGCATAGACCGTCTGGCCCGCCTGCAGGCCGAGCCGCCGTCCGCACTGAGCGGCGAATGGCGACGCGCGCTGTCGTCGCTCGACGAAGCGCGCGCCTGCAGCTACCGCGACGAGGTACTGCAGGAAAGCACCGGCTACGGCGACACCCACCCCAGCCTGAACGACCGTTTGCGCGCACTCGGAGAAGCGCCGTCACCCGTCCTGCCGGTGATCGGCACGACCGCGGCCGAGCGCTGGCTGGGCGACGCGCTGCCACGGCTGGCCGGCGTACTCGACGCCCGCTGGCGCGACGACGTACGCACGCGCTGGCAGGAGCGCAACAGCTATCTGGCCGAACGTCTGCAGCAGTTGCAGGCGCTACGTGAAAACGGCGAACGCAGCGTCGAGGATGAATGGACGCTGCTGCAGCTGACTGCAGAACTGGAACCGGATGCCGACCGGCGTCCGGCCATCGAGGCGCTGCTGGCGCGGGCGCCGGACCACCTCGCGGCCCGCTTCGCGCTCGGCGATCTGAAACTGGACGCCGATGACGCCGGCGGCATCGACGACATCGAGGCGGTGATGCAGGCCGACGCCGACGCGATACTCGCCGGCTGCGAAACGATCTGGCGCTGGCTGCGCACGCGCGACCCGGTGCGCGCCGACCTGTACCGCGAACGCTGGGAAAGACGGCAGGCACATCTCGCCGGCGTGCAGCACGAAATGGACACGCTGGACCCGAAGTGCGAACTCGGTCGGCACGACCTGTCGCCGGAGACCGAAGCGGACATCGTGCGCGCCGTGCTGCCGCACGTCGATCGCCTCGCCCGCGTCTTCCTGCTGCGCCGACCGATCGCCGCCGACCCGCGGGCGCGTGCCTACGTGCTGGCTTTCGACATGACACGGCGCTGGCTGCGCAGCGAAGAAGCGCTCGGCAAGCTGGCGCGGACGCTGGCGGCGGCGGACTATCCGGTGTCGCTGCACGTGGTGCCGCTCGGCGCGAAGGCCTTCCGCGGCTGGCGCAAGCGCATCCGCGCGCTGGGCGTCGACGCGCTGCCGCTCGACAGCGGAAACTGAACCTCAGGCGGCGATCGGTGGCAGTTCGGCGTCGCTCTCGCCCAGCGTGAAACAGAAGGTGGCGCCCTTGCCGGGCTCGGCCCGCGCCCAGACGCGGCCGTTGTGGCGGCGGATGATGCGCTGGACCAGCGCCAGGCCGATGCCGGTGCCTTCGAACTCACCCTCGCGATGCAGCCGGATGAAGGGATTGAACAGCTTGTCGGCGTGCGCCATGTCGAAGCCGACGCCGTTGTCGCGTATGTAGATCACCGCCTGCTGACCGCGGCCTTCGGCGCCGACCTCGATGCTCCCGTGCGGCACCGGCGACGAGAACTTCCACGCGTTGCGCAGCAGGTTGTCGAGTGCGATCCGCAGCAGGCCGACGTCGCCAGCCACCAGCATGCCGGGCTGGATGACGATGGCGCAGTCGCGCCGCGGGTCGCTGGCGTGCAGCGTGTCGGCGATCTCCTGCGCCAGCGCGCTGAGGTCGACCGGCTGGCGCTGCAGCGGCATCCGCGTCACGCGCGACAGTTCGAGCAGGTCGTCGACCAGATGCTCCATCCGCAACGCGGCGCGCAGGATGCGCGACAGCGCGTCGAAACTCGCCTTGCCCAGGCCGCTCACGTCTGGCCGTGTCATTTCCGACTCCAGCACGCTGGCGAAGCCGTGAATGGCGCGCAGCGGGCCGCGCAGATCGTGCGACACCGAGTAGCTGAAGCTTTCCAGTTCCTCGAACGCGGCCTTCAGGCTGGAGGTGCGGCTGCGCACGCGCTCGTCCAGCTCGTGATTGAGCGCGCGCAGATCCTCTTCCGCCTTGACCTGGCGGCTGACGTCGCGGGCGCTGCCGCGGTAGCCGCCGATCTGGCCCGCCGCATCGCGCCACGGACGGCCGGACAGCGCCATGATGCGCACGCCGCCGTCCTGCTGTCGCCAGTCGATCACGATGTCGCGGAAGGGACGGAATTCCTGCGTCAGCAGCGCGATGTCGTCGTGCCGCTGCGGGCCGGGCCGGCGCATCGCGAACAACGCGTTCAGCGACAGGCCGCGCAGCGGCCAGGCGCCGTCCGACGTGTACACAATGGTGCGCTCGGCGTCGGTTTCCCAGAACCAGTCGGCCGCCGCCTCGGCGAAATCGCGCAGCCGCGTGCGTTCGGCTTCGAGCTCGTTGATCTTCTTGTCCAGCTTGTCGCGCAGTCGCTCGGCGTACAGCGCGTCGGCGTCGCCGACCACCGGTCGCTGCGGGCCACGGCTGCCCAGCCCCTCCAGCTCGGCGATCAGGGCGCCGATCTCGCAGGGCTTGACCAGGAAGCGGTCGGCGCCCAGCCGGTAGGCCAGTTCCTCGTCGCGGCGGTCGGTGAAGGTGGCGGTGTAGAAGGCGAACGGGATGGCGGCCAGCTGCGGGTGAGCACGCACCGCGCGGCACAGGCCGTAGCCGTCGAGTTCCGGCATCAGGATGTCGGACACGATGAGGTCGGGCGGCTGCGCCTTGGCCAGTTCGAGCGCGGCGCGCCCGTCGGCCGCGGTGCGCACGGCATGGCCGCGCGATTCCAGCGCGGCGCTGAGCATCAGGCGAGAGTTCTCGTCGTCTTCGGCGATCAGGATGTCCATCAGGCTCGGGCCAGTACGTCTTCGATCTGTTTCATCACCCGCAGCGGGTCGATGGGTTTTTCGATGTAGCCGTTGCAGCCGGCGGCCAGCACGCGCTCGCGGTCACCGGCCATCGCGAACGAGGTGATGGCGATCATCGGAATCGGCGGCCAGCCCTCGGCCGCGCGGATGCGGCGGGCGACCTCGATACCGTCGATGTCCGGCAGCTGGATGTCGAGCAGGATGAAATCCGGGCGCTCGCGCAGCGCCTCGGCAACCCCCTCCAGCCCGGTCATCGCGCAGCGCGTACCGTACCCTCCGGCGTGCAGGATGAATGTGATCAGTTCGAGGTTGTTCTCGTTGTCCTCGATCACCAGCGCGGTCTTCACGGACGGCTGCCCTCCGTCGCACGGCCCGAGCCCTCGCGCGGCAAGTGCAGCGTGAAGCGGCTGCCCACGCCCGGCGTGCTCTGCACGTCGACGCTGCCGGACAGCAGTTCGGTGGCGATCTTGCGCGTCAGGTAGAGACCGAGCCCGGTACCGGGCGTCTTCACGCGCAGGTGGGAATCGATGCGTTCGAAGGGCTGGAAAAGACGGGCCAGCCCGGTATCGTCCATGCCGATGCCCGTATCCTCGACGCTGATGTCGAGCCAGCTGCCACGCACGCTCGCCTCCACAGTGATGGTTCCTTCGACGGTGTACTTTACCGCGTTGCTCACGAAATTCAGTATGCATTGGAGCAGCCGGCGGCGGTCCGCCTGGACCAGGATGCCCGGTGGCACGCGCACCTCGATGTCCAGCTTCTTCTCGCGCGCGGCCGGCGTCACCGACTGCACCGCCTCGTCGATCACCGCCTCGACCTCGAAGCGCTCCTCGAACACGTCGATGAAGCCGGCTTCGATCTTCGATATGTCGATCACGTCGGTAATCAGCGCCAGCAGGTGCCTGGCCGAGCCATAGACCCGGGTGAGCTGGTCGTGCTGGCGCGTGTTCAGCTCGCCCGCCATGCCGGCCAGCACCACACCGGTGAAGCCGATGATGGAATTGAGCGGGGTGCGCAGTTCGTGCGACATCGAAGCAATGAACATCGATTTCAGCCGGTCGAGATCCTTCAGTCGCTCGTTGGCCTGCGCAAGTTCCGCGGTGCGTTCGCTCACCCGCTGTTCCAGCGTTTCGTTGGCCACGCGCAGTGCCTGTTCGTTGCGCTTGATGTCGCTGATGTCGCGCAGCACGCTGGAAATGAACTGCACCCGGCCATCGGCGCCGCGGTGGGCGACGCGTACCGCCGACATCGGCACGCTGCCGCCACCGTGCTTTCGCAGCCGTGTCTCGCCGACCCAGATGCCGTCCTTCATGACCGCCGGCAGCTCGACCTTGAGGTAGTGACGGTAGGCATCCGGCGGGTAGAGATCGCCCACCAGCAGTTTGTCGGGCAGGCCAGAGCCGGTCAGGCCGACGGTGCGCCGCGCGGACAGGTTCAGGTAGGTGATGCGCAGATCGGTGTCTACTGTGGACACGTAGTCCGGCGTCGCGTCGAGGATGGCCGACAGCCTGACCTGCTCCGCCTGCGCCCGGTGCCGCTCGCGCGCGACCAGGAAGCGGCCGAGCAAGGTCGCCACCTCGCCGGCGAAGCGCTGTTCGTCGTGCGCCCACTCGCGCACGTCGCCGGTATGTTCGAGACAGACGACGCCAGCCAACCGGCCGTCGAGAAAGACCGGCGCGTCGAGCATGGCGCTGACGCCCTCGGCGTCGAGGTAACCGCCGGTGAATTCGTGCACCTGCGGATCGCGGCGCGCATCGGCGGCAGCGATGGTGCGTCCGCTGCGCAACGCGGCGAAATAGTCGGGGAAGGCGGACGCCGCCAGCACGGCGCCGGAGACATGGCCGCGATCAACGTCGATCCGGCGGCGGTCGTACAGGTCCATGCAGCGCAGCCGGCCGGTGTCGACGTCCAGCCGCCACACGCCGGCGCGGCTCACCGACAGCGCGTCGGCAACCACCTCGGTCAGCGTCGCGAGCGCAGCGTCGTCACCGGCCGACAGTGCATGATCGACGCTGAGGCGCATGATGGCCGCGAGCTGGCCGTCCTGCCGTTCGAGCCGTGCGCGCTGTTCGCGCCGCGCACGCAGGTCGTCGGTCACGTCGATGAAGGTGGCCTGGATGGCCTGGGCGCCGTCCCAGCTGACCTGGCGGATGACCGAATCCAGCGTGCGCCGCTGGCCGTCGATGCGCACGACGTCGAGCTGCATCGGCAGCACACGGCCGGAGGCGAGCAGGCGGCGGTTGCTGTCGCTGGAAATGACCGGCAGGTCGTCCGCCACCACCATGTCGGCCAGCGAGTGCTGTCCCATCAGGTCGGCCACCGACTGGAAGCCGAGCAGTTCGGCCGCGCGCCGGTTGGCGTACAGCGGCTGGAACTGGCGATGGATCAGGATGCCCTGGATCGAGCCGTCGAACAGGTCGAGCAGCTGCGCCTCACGGGTACGCGCGCGACGCGACGCGGCGGCGCGCTCGTTCAGCGTGATCGACAGCGAATAGGGCGCGATCGACATCGTGATGACGAAGGCCTGCAGCAGCAGAAGCGCGCGCAGCGGCGTCTCGCTGCCGAAGGGGCCGAGTCCGGTCTGCGTGCCGTACAGCGCGACCGCGTTCATCAGCACCAGCAACAGGCTCATCCAGCGCACCTTGAGGCGGATCGCCGACCACACCAAAACCGCCGGCAGCACCAGCATGTAGGGCTCGGGACCATCGAGCACGCGCAGGAAGAGGGCGGCCGTCACGCCCAGCGTCAGCAGCAGCCAGGGCAGCACGGTCAGCAGGTCGGCCATCAGCCGCTGCAGCTGCAGGCGGCCGATCCAGCCGGCGACCAGCTGCACCACCAGCAGCGTTCCGGCGAAGTGGGCGGCCGCGTGCAGCGTCCAGTCCGACAGATAGAAGGGGGCGCCCGACGTCCAGGCGTCGCTGGCGCCACGGGCGATGGCCAGCAGCAGCGCAACGCCGATGAACCAGGCGTAATGGTCGGCGCGCATGCGCGGGTAGGGCTGCAGCGGGAAGGTGCGCAGCACCTGCGTGCCGACGCAGACCAGGACGCCGATCAGTGCCGCATTCAGCGTCGCGGCCAGAGGCGTCTGCCCGGCCAGCACGCCCTGCGCCAGCGTCACCAGCATGACCGGCAGCGCGTGGGCGAGGCCGAACAGCAGTACCACGGCGAAGGCAACGCCGAGGCCGATCTGCAGAACCGGCGGCTGGCCGTCGGACAGGCCGAGCAGCGGATCGACCTGGGTCGCCAGTGCACAGGCGGCCGCGCTGGCGACGTAGCGGAGCGGGTGCAACGAGGCGCGCGGAGATGCAGACACGATATGCTGCGGCAGTGAATAGTCGGCGCATCTTAGCGTCCTTCCGGCACCGCGACCTATCGGCACAAGGAACGATGGACGCGGCGCGACGTCCACCGCCCAGCCCTTAACCCTCGTCGACCACGATGACACGCCTGCTCCGCTTCGGCCTCATTCTTGTGGCCTTCCTGCAGCCCGCCCTTGCCGCCCAGTGCGTCCCGCCGGGCCGCTGGATCGCTCCGGGCAAGGGTGAACTCGACGCCGGCAGCGTGCTCGCCCGCGCCAGCGCACAGAGCGTGCTGCTGCTCGGCGAAACGCACGACGTCGCCGCTCACCATGACTGGCAGCTCGACACGCTGCGCGCGCTGCACGCGCGGCGCCCGCAGATGGTGATCGGCCTGGAAATGCTGCCGCGCAACGCCCAGCCGGTGCTCGACGCCTGGGTGCGTGGCGACCTCGACGAGACGGCATTGTTCGAGCGCACCGGCTGGACGCGCACCTGGGGCGTGCCGCCGTCGCTGTACGTGGGCATCTTCCGCTTCGCGCGCGAGCACCGGCTGCCGATGCGCGCGCTGAACATCGAACGCCAGGTGGTGCGCGAGGTGTCGAAGCGGGGTCTGGCCGGCGTACCGCCCGCCCGGCGCGAAGGCGTCGGTGATCCGGCCGAGGCTCCGGACAACTACCGCAACTGGCTCAAGCAGATCTGGAGCGATCACATGCCGCAGGCGCAGGCGGCGTCGAACGAGGCGTTCGTGCGCTTCATGCAGGGCCAGCTGCTGTGGGACCGCGCGATGGCCGAGGCGCTGGTGGCGGCGGCGCGCGAACACCCGCAGGCGCTGGTGGTCGGCCTGATGGGCAGCGGCCACGTCATCCACGGTCACGGCGTTGAACACCAGCTGCGCGCACTCGGCGTGGCCGACGTCGGCAGCCTGCTGCCGTGGGACAGCGACGCCGACTGCAACGATCTGGTCGCCGGCGTCGCCGACGCCGTGTTCGGCATCGTGCCGACGGTGCAGGACAGACTGCGCTGATGCGCGCGCTGCACCGGCTGGGCGTCGCCTGCACACTGTGCTGCGGCAGCGCGCTGGCCGCACCGCAGTATGCGATCACCGCCCGGCTGGCGCCGGCCAGCGGCACGCTGGACGCCGCCGCCCGCATCGTGCTGCCGGCCGGCGAAACGGTGGCGCTGCGCATGGACGGCGCCCATCGCATAGAGTCGATGCAGCTCGACGGCCGCCCGCTGAGCGCCGCGCGCGACGGCGGGCAGTGGCGCATCGAGCTCGCTGCCGCCCCGCGCGACCGCCAGCTCGAACTGCGCTGGCAGATCCGCGCCCAGGCGCCGGACAGCGCCGCCCGCCATCGCGACACGCTGACTGCCTTCGCGCCACAGATCGGCGAGGCAGGCAGCTTCCTGCCGGCCGGCGGCGCCTGGTATCCGCTGCCGCATGACAGCGCCGGCCCGCTGCTGCACCGCTACGCGCTCAACGTGGACCTGCCCGCCACGCAACGCGCGCTGGCGCCGGGCGACCTGACGCAGGACACGGTGCGCGACGGCCGCCGCAGCCAGCGCTTCGAAGCGCGCCAGGACGGCGAGGGCGCCGACCTGATGGCCGGCCCGTGGCAGCAGACGACGCGCGCGCTGCGCGCCCGCGACGGCCGCACACTGACGCTGGTCACGCTGTTCCACCCAGAGCTGGCGGCTGAAGCCGAGGGCTATCTCGACGCTGCGGCGCAGGCACTGACGCAGTTCGAGGCGCGCTTCGGCGACTACCCGTACAGCCGCTTCAGCATCGCCTCATCGCCGACGCCGACCGGCTTCGGCATGGCCGGCCTGACCTACCTCGGCATCGACGTGCTGCGCCTGCCCTTCATCCGCCACACCTCGCTGCCGCACGAAATCGCGCACAACTGGTGGGGCAATGGCGTGCATCTGGCGCCGGACAGCGGCAACTGGTCGGAAGGCCTGACCACTTTCGTCGCCGACTACGCACAGCGCGAAGCGCAGGGCGACGATGCGGCGCGCACGCTGCGCCTGGACTGGCTGCGCGGCCTGTCGGCGCTGGCGCCGGCTGCGCACGACAGCCTGGCCGACTTCGGCGGCCGCACGCACGACGCGTCGCAAGCCATCGGCTATCACAAGGCGGCCCTGGTGTTCCTGATGCTGCGCGACACGCTGGGTACGGCATCCTTCGACCGCGCGCTGCGCACCTTCTGGTCCACCCATCGTCACCGCCGCGCCGGCTGGGACGATCTGCGCATCGCTTTCGAGCAGGCGTCCGGCCGCGACCTGCGCCGCTTCTTCGCCGAATGGGTAGAGGGCCGCGGTCTGGCCGAACCGCGACTGGACGGGGTCAGACCCGGCACCGACAGCGTGACGCTGACGCTGGCGCAGCCGGCGCCGCCCTATCCGCCCGGCCTGCCGCTGCACCTGCGCGACCCGGACAGCGGCGCGCTGCGCATCGAAACGCTGACGGTCGACCGGCCGCAGCAGTCCTTCACGCTGCCGCTGAAGGGCTGCGCCGAACTGGCGATCGACCCGGACTTCCGCACCGCGCGCCGGCTGCGCCCCGGCGAGGCGCCGCCCATCCTGCGCGAAGCGACGCTGGACGGCACGCTGGCGCTGACCGTGCTCGACGGCGGCGACGCGCGCGTCAGTGCAGCGGCCGACGCACTGGTTGGCGACTGGCTGGACACGCCGCCGCCGCGGCTCGCCGCCGACGTCGTACCCGGGCGCACTGCCCGCATGGTGATCGGCCGCAGCGCCGACCTCGACCGCTGGCTGGCGCGGCACGGCCTGCCGGCCCGCCCGCGCGACGGCGATGTCGTGGCCTGGGCCGTGCGCAGCGCGGCTGGCGGTACGCTGGCATTGGTCGCCGCACGCGATGCCGACGCGCTGACCGGCGCCCGGCGGGCGTTGCCGCACTACGGTCAGCAGGGCTGGGTGGTGATCAAGGACGGACGCGCCAGTGCGCGCGGCCAGTGGCCGGCGCAGACGCAGTGGACCGGGGTGTGCGCGCTCAGCGCGCGATGAGCAGCGCGTCCAGACCCAGCCGGTCGCGCAGCAGGCGGGCGGCCGATTCGGCCGCTTCGCGGCTGGCGAAGGGCCCGGCCTGCACCCGGTGGCGGCTGCCGTCACTGTTCACCCGCACCCGGTCGGCCAGTTCGGCCAGCCCGTCGACGACACGCCGGCTCAGCGCCTGCGCGTTGTCGAGGCCGGCAAAGGCGCCCAGCTGCAGCCAGTGACCGGTGTCGGCCGCCGCTGGCGCGGCTTCGGCCGACAGTGCGGCAATCACGTCCGCATCGGCGGCGGCACGCTCGACCGGCGGCGTGCGCTGCACTTCCGGCCGTCCGGCGGCGCGACGCGCCAGCAGATCGCCCGGGCTGCCTTCGGCGAACACGGCCTCGACCTCGACCTCGGCACTGCCGTCGTTCACATAGCCGAGCTTGGCCGCGGCGGTCCACGACAGGTCGATCACCCGGCCCGGCTTGAACGGACCGCGGTCATTCACCCGCACGACGACCGAGCGGCCACTGGCCAGGTGAGTGACGCGGGCGTAGCTCGGAATCGGCAGCGTCGCGTGCGCGGCGGTCATCGCGTACATATCGTAGACCTCGCCGCTGGAGGTCTTCTGGCCGTGGAACTTGCGGCCGTACCAGGAACCGCGGCCGCGCTGGCGGAAAGGTTTCGCCTCGGTCATCGGCACGAACTGCATGCCGAGCGCGCTGTACGGCCGGTTGGCGAAGCGGTGCAAGGGTTCGTCGCGCGGCACGGCGTCGGGGATGGCGGCCAGCGTGGCGGCGTCCGGCGCGTTGTCGCCCGGGCCGTCGTCCAGGTAATAGCCGCCGCCGCGCTTCGTCACCGGCGGAGCCGGTTTCGCCGGTTCGCCCGGCGGAGCGCGCACGACCGGCGCCGGGTCCGGCTCGACCTCGGTCACCGGCGGCGCGCCGGCACAGCCGGCGAGCACGGCGGCGATCGACAGCAGCGCGAGCAGGCCACGGATGTGCACGATCAGCGCTCCCGCCGCCGGCGCCGGTGCGCCTCGATCGACATCAGCAGCCCGAGACCGATGCACAGCGTCACCAGCGCGGTGCCGCCGTAGCTCACGAAGGGCAAGGGCACGCCGACCACTGGCAGCACGCCGGTCACCATGCCCATGTTCACGAAGGCATAGGTGAAGCAGGACAGCGAAATCGCGCCGGCCAGCAGGCGACCGAACAGCAGTGGCGAGCGGGCGGCGATCATCAGGCCGCGCCCTATCATCGCCATATAGATGAGCAGCAGCACCACCGCACCCAGCAGGCCGAACTCCTCGGCCATCACGGCGAAGATGAAGTCGGTGTGGCGTTCGGGCACGAATTCGAGGTGGGTCTGCGTGCCCTCCTTCCAGCCCTTGCCGAACACGCCGCCGGAGCCGATGGCGATGCTGGACTGGATGATGTGGAAGCCGCTGCCGCGCGGGTCCGACGTCGGATCGAGCAGGGTGCACACGCGCTGCCGCTGGTAAGCCTTGAAGCCGGGCCACTCGACGCCTTCGGCGCACATCGCGTCGCCCTCGACCGCCAGCGTGGCGATGCCGACGACGCCGATCGCGAGCACCGGGATGATGAGCTTCCACGACAGGCCGGCGAAGAAGATGACGAATACGCCGGCCGCCAGCACCAGGATGGCGGTGCCGAGATCCGGCTGGTGGAAGATCAGGCCGACCGGTATCAGCAGGATGACCAGCGCCACCAGGAAGTCGCGCAGCCTCAACTGCGCCTCGTGCCGGTGGAAGTACCAGGCCAGCATCAGCGGCACCGAAATCTTCAGCATTTCCGACGGCTGTATCCGGGTGAAGCCGATGTTGAGCCAGCGCTGCGCGCCCTTCGACGTCTCGCCGAACAGTTCGACGCCGATCAGCAGCACGACGCCGACGACGTAGAAGGGCAGCGCCAGCTGCATCAGGCGCAGCGGCGGAATCTGCGCCACCACCAGCATGACGCCGAGGGCGACCGCCAGATTGACCAGATGGGCGTCGAAGCGGAAGGAGAAGTCGGCGGTGGCGCTGGCCATGACCAGCGTCGCCAGCGACAGCAGCACGAAGGTGATCGCCAGCAGCGGCGGATCGAGCGCCGACAGCAGGCCGAAGATGCGCTCACGCAGCGCCGACCATCTACTCGCTGTCAGTTGCATCGGCATCCTCCGGTGCGGGGCCTGCCGGCTTGTTGCCCAGCAGGTAGTAATCGAACACCTGGCGCGCGATCGGCGCCGCCGACTGTGCACCGAAACCGGCGTTCTCGACGATGACGGCGAGCGCGATCTTCGGATCGTCGGCCGGCGCGTAGGCGATGAACAGCGCGTGGTCGCGCAGCTTTTCCGCCAGCTTGCCGCCGCGATACTGCGCGCCGCGCAGCGAGAAGGCCTGCGCGGTACCGGTCTTGCCGGCGGCGACATAGGGCGCGCCGGCGAAGGCACGGGCGCCGGTGCCCGCCTTGTTCACGTCTTCCATCGCCTGCTTGATCACGGCGATGTGCTCCGGCTTCAGATTCACCCGCCGCGTCGGCTGCGGCTCGATCTGCCGCACCGCACCGGTGCGCACGTTCTCGACCTGCTTCACCAGATGCGGCTTGTACACGACGCCGTCGGCCGCCAGTATCGACACCGCGTGCGCCAGCTGCAGCATCGTATAGGCGTTGTAGCCCTGACCGATGCCCACCGAAATCGTTTCGCCGGCATACCACTTCTGCTGCTCCGGCTTCTTGAAGCGCTTCTTCTTCCACTCCGGCGACGGCAGCACGCCGGTCGCCTCGCCCTCGATGTCGATGCCAGTACGGCTGCCCAGCCCCATCTGCGCCATGAAGCCGGCGATGCCGTCTATGCCCCAATCGGCAGCCAGACGGTAGTAATAGGTGTTGCACGACACGACAATGGACTTGTGCATGTCGACCGAGCCATGACCGCCCACCTTGTCGTCGCGGAAGCGGTGGCCACCGAAGTCGAAGTGGCCGGGGTCGGCGATGGCGAACTGCGGCGTGCGCTTGCCGGCGGTCAGCGCGCCGAGCGCCATGAAGGGCTTGAAGGTCGAGCCCGGCGGGTAGGCCGAATAGATGGCGCGGTTCAGCAGCGGGTGGTCGGCCGAGGTGTTCAGCGCCTCCCAGTTGGCGCTGTCGATGCCATCGACGAACAGGTTGGGATCGAAGGTGGGCTTGCTCACCAGCGCCAGCACGCCGCCGGACGACGGCTCGATCGCCACCAGCGCGCCGCGCCGCTCGCCGAAGGCCTGTTCGACCACGCGCTGCAGGCCGGCGTCCAGCGTCAGCCGCAGGTTGCTGCCGTTCTGCGGCGGCGTGCGCGACAGCACGCGCACCGCACGACCGGCGGCGGTCACCTCGACCTGTTCGAAGCCGGTGACGCCGTGCAGGTCGTTCTCGTACGACAGTTCCAGCCCGCTCTTGCCGATGTGGTCGGTACCGCGGTAGTTGTCGGCCACGCCCGCCTCGTCGATGCGCTCGGCGTCGCGCCGGTTGATGCGGCCCATGTAGCCGAGCACGTGCGACGCCAGTTCGGTGTTCGGGTACTGGCGGAACAGCCGCGCCCGCACCTCGACGCCGGGGAAGCGGTAGCGCTGGGCGATGAAGCGCGCCACCTCCTCGTCGGTCAGCCGGGTGCGTATCGGCAGCGAATCGAAGTTGCGCGACTCGTCCATCAGCTTGCGGAAACGCTTGCGGTCGCGCGCCTCGATATTCACCAGCTGCGCCAGTTCGTCTATCGTCGTTTCGAGATCGGCCACGCGCGAGGGCTGTATTTCCAGCGTGTAGGCCGAGTAGTTGCGCGCCAGCACCTCGCCGTTGCGGTCGATGATGAGGCCGCGATTGGGCGTGACCGGCAGCAGCGCGATGCGGTTGTCCTCGGCGCGGGTGGCGTAGTAGTCGTGCCGGACCACCTGCAACCAGAAGAAGCGCGAGAACAGCAGCGCGAAGCACACCAGCACCAGCGCGCCGGCGAAGTACACGCGGCGGCGGAAGCGGACGAGCTGCAGTTCCGGGCTGTTCAGGTCGGTCATGCGCAGGAAGGACCCTTGTCAGTCACGCGTCGTGCCGGGCGAACGGACCGGCTGTGCAAAGCCGGCCCTCCCGAGCAAACGAAGTGAGCGTGGGGGCACTCATATGGGCCGGTTTTCATCCTTGTTCTCCGGCCGGTACTGCGGCAGCAGCAGCACGAAGCTGATCGGATGCCACAGCAGCGTCGCGATCAGCGCACCGGCGAAGTATTCGAGCCCGGGAAACTCGGCGTCGCCGGCCAGCCGCACCAGCAGCATCACGCACTGGGCGCCGACCAGCATCGGCAGCACGTGCAGCGACTGGCGCAGCGGGCCGAACCACAGGATGCGGCGGGAGAAGGTGGTCGCCGCGTAGGCGAGCAGCACGTAGGCCAGGGCGTGCTGACCCATCAGGCTGCCGTAGCCGACGTCCATCACGACACCCATCACGAAGGCGCTGCCCATGCCGACGCGCAGCGGCTCGCGCACGCACCAGAAACACAGCACCAGCGCCACCCAGTCGGGCAGCCAGAAGGCGCGGCCGAGCGGCATCAGGTTCACCACCAGCGCCACCAGCAGCGACAGCCAGATGAACCACGGACGGACCGGACGCAGGATGCGGCGCGAACTGAAGGAGGGCTGGTTCATTTCTTCGCCTCCTGCGGCGCCGCGTCGGCCGGCAGCACGCTGTCGGGCTGCACCGGCTTGCCGGGGGCCATGATGAGCACGGCCGAATGCGCCTCGACGCCGGCGATCGGCACACAGAGGATGCGCACGAAGCCGCCTTCGCCATCGCGGTCGACCGACTTCACGCGCGCCACCGGCAGACCGGGCACGAACACGCCGTCGAGGCCGGAGGTGACGATGCGGTCGCCCTCACGCAGATCGACGTCGGCCGCCAGGTAGCGCAGTTCCAGCGTGCCGCTGCCGGCGCCGAACATGACGGCGCGCACGCCCGTGCGGGCAACCTGCACCGGCAGCGCCTGGTCCTTGTCGGAAATGAGGGTGACTTCGGCGTTGAGCGGATAGACGCGGGTGACCTGGCCGATCACGCCGACGTCGTCCACCACCGGGCTGCCCGGCTCGATGCCGTGGGTGAGGCCCTTGTCGACGACGACGCGGCGCGAGAACGGGTCGCGCACCGCGTAGATCACCTCGGCCACGCGCGCATCGACCTTCACCCGCTCGCGCATGTCGAGCAGCGCGCGCAGGCGGGTGTTTTCCTGGTCCAGCTGTTCCTGGCGCAGCCGTATCGTCGCCAGTTCGGTGTGTTCGCGCCTGAGCTGCGCGTTTTCCGCCTGCAACCGTGCGAGGTCGGCGAAGTACTCACCGGCCGAACGGACGCCAGCCACCGGCATGCCGGCGGCGACCTGCAGCGGCGTGGTGACCACCGACAGCGCCTGGCGCACCAGTTCGAGGTAATGCAGCCGGTAGTCGACCACGATCAGCGTCAGCGAGGCGCTGGCCAGCAGTACGAGGCGCACGAGCGGCGCCGGGCCGCGCCGGAAGAACGGCGGTGGGGAATGTCCGGCGACCGGTGAAGCCATGAATCAGGAAACCGTCACGAAGGTGCCGCGCACACCGCGCGGCGGGCGTCCCGCCGCGCCGGCGGCGAAGCGGGCGTGAGCAGGCGGGACGTCACGGGCTGGATCACTCGTTGGCGAAGATGCTGCCGAGCTGGTCCAGCTTCTCCAGCGCGGTGCCGGAGCCGCGCACCACGCAGGTGAGCGGGTCGTCGGCCACCACCACCGGCAGGCCGGTCTCTTCCATCAGCAGACGGTAGAGGTCGCGCAGCAGCGCGCCGCCGCCGGTCAGCACCATGCCGCGCTCGGCGATGTCGGCGCCCAGTTCCGGCGGGGTCTGTTCGAGTGCGCTCTTCACCGCCGACACGATCTGGTTCAGCGGCTCGGTCAGCGCTTCGAGGATTTCGTTCGACGAAATGGTGAAGCTGCGCGGGATGCCCTCGGCCAGGTTGCGGCCCTTCACTTCCATCTCCTTCACCTCGGAGCCGGGGAAGGCGGAGCCGATTTCCTTCTTGATCGCCTCGGCGGTCGTTTCGCCGATCAGCATGCCGTAGTTGCGGCGGATGTAATTGATGATGGCTTCGTCGAACTTGTCGCCGCCGACGCGCACGCTGCCGGCGTACACCATGCCGCCGAGCGAGATCACGCCGACTTCGGTGGTGCCGCCGCCGATATCGACCACCATCGAGCCGGTCGCTTCCGACACCGGCAGACCGGCGCCGATGGCCGCGGCCATCGGTTCCTCGATCAGGTACACCTGGCTGGCGCCCGCGCCGAGCGCCGATTCACGGATGGCGCGGCGTTCGACCTGGGTGGAGCCGCAAGGCACGCAGATGATTATCCGGGGCGACGGCGAGAACAGCCGCGAGTCGTGCACCTTCTTGATGAACTGCTTGAGCATCTGCTCGGTCACCGTGAAGTCGGCGATCACGCCGTCCTTCATTGGGCGAATGGCAGTGATGTTGCCCGGCGTCTTGCCGAGCATCAGCTTGGCCTGCAGACCCACGGCCTGGATGGTCTTCTTGGCGTTGGGGCCGCCTTCGGTACGGATGGCGACAACCGAAGGCTCGTCCAGCACGATGCCCTGACCACGCACGTAAATCAGCGTGTTGGCGGTGCCAAGGTCGATGGCCAGATCATTGGAAAAATAGGAACGCAGGAAACCGAACATGGATGGTCTTATATGAAAGCGGCCGCTCAGCGGCCGGAACAGGAATCGGGTCGGGTGTGGTCAGCAGCGGTGTTGCGGCGGGCGACCCGGCGGCAGCTTTCGTCGGACCCGGGCCGCGGGTGGCGGCCGGACGTTCGGGCCAGCTGCCGGGCGGGCAGCCTGAATGGTTCATAATGATAACCCAACAGTGCATAAGCTCCTTGAACCGAAACATCTTTGCCTGCGGGTGCCCCGGCACCTGACAGCCCGGATCTGCATTCCATGTCCCTGACCGACCAAGAAGTCCGCCACATTGCGAAGCTGGCGCGTATCGAACTGCCCGACGCGGAACTCGAACACACGCGCAGCCACCTCAATTCCATGCTCGGCCTGATCGAGCAGCTGCAGGCCATCGACACCACCGGCGTCGAGCCGATGGCGCACGCCACCGATCTGGTGCTGCGCCTGCGCGAGGACCGCGTGACCGAAAGCGACCGCCGTGCCGCCTACCAGGCGGTCGCCCCGGCGGTCGAGGACGGCCTGTATCTCGTGCCCAAAGTCATCGAATGAGTGATCGTATGAGCGCCCCCGAAACCGTGAAGTCGCTGGCCGCGAAGCTGGCGGCAGGCGAAGCGTCGGCCGTCGAGCTGGCGCAGGACTACCTGGCGCGCATCCGCGGCGCCAATGCGACGCTGAACGCCTATGTCGAACTGAACGACGAACAGACCCTGACCGAAGCCCGCGCCGCCGACGCGCTGCGCGCCGAAGGTCGGGCAGGCCTGCTGACCGGCGTGCCGATCGCGCACAAGGACATCTTCTGCCAGACCGGCTGGCACGCCCGCTGCGGCTCGAAGATGCTGGAAAGCTTCGCCGCGCCCTACGACGCCGGCCTGATCGAACGCTCGCGTGCCGCCGGCCTGGTCACGCTGGGCCGCACGAACATGGACGAGTTCGCGATGGGCTCGACCAACGAATCCAGTTACTACGGCGCGGTGCGCAACCCGTGGAACACTGAGCACGTGCCGGGCGGCTCCAGCGGCGGATCGGCTGCGGCCATCGCCGCCGGCCTGGCGCCGGCCGCCAGCGGCACCGACACCGGCGGTTCGATCCGCCAGCCGGCAGCCTTCTGCGGCATCAGCGGCATCAAGCCCACCTACGGCATTGTGTCGCGCTGGGGCATGATCGCTTACGCCTCCAGCCTCGACCAGGGCGGGCCGATGGCACGCACCGCCGAAGACTGCGCGCTGCTGCTGAACGCCTTCGCTGGCTTCGACGAACGCGACTCGACCAGCCTGCAGCGCCCGGCCGAGGACTACACCCGCGTGCTGGCGCAGCCGCTGGCCGGCCTGCGCATCGGCGTGCCGAAGGAATTCTTCGGCGACGGCATGTCGGCCGACGTGCGCGCCGCGGTCGATGCCGCGCTCGCCACCTTCCGCACGCTGGGCGCGGTCACCGTCGAGGTGAGCCTGCCGCGCTCGGGCATGGCGGTGCCGGCCTACTACGTCATCGCGCCGGCGGAAGCCAGCTCCAACCTCAGCCGCTTCGACGGCGTGCGCTACGGCTACCGCGCCCCCGAGTACGGCAACCTCGACGACATGTACGCAAAGACGCGCGCCCAGGGTTTCGGCGCCGAGGTGAAGCGGCGCATCCTGATCGGCACCTACGTGCTGTCGCACGGCTACTACGACGCCTACTACCTGCAGGCGCAGAAGGTTCGCCGGCTGATCGCCGAAGATTACGAAGCGGCCTTTGCGCAGTGCGACCTCATCATGGGGCCGACGACGCCGAACACCGCGTACCGCATCGGCCAGAACGACGAAGACCCGCTGGCCATGTACCTGGGCGACATCTACACGACGTCGATCAATCTGGCCGGCCTGCCGGGCATGAGCATTCCCGCCGGCTTCGGCGCCGACGGCCTGCCGGTCGGCTTGCAGATCGTCGGCCGCTGGTTCGACGAGGCGCGCATGCTGGGCGCCGCCCACCAGTTCCAGCAGGCGACCGACTGGCACCTGCGCACACCGGAGAACTGACACGATGCAGACATTTCGCTACAGCAGCACGCAGCTGCAACTGATACTCGACCAAGCCGGCATCTACATGTGCGCCTGCCCGGCCCAGCTGGCCGCGCAGATGATGGAGCTGCGCACCCTGCACCAGTACCAGATGAACTGCATGAGCGAAATGCCTGACATGGCCGACAGCCATCGCACCATCGCCGACGCCGTTTTCCGCGCACACGCGCTGCTCGAAGAGGCGCTCGACCGCGTGCTCGACATCGAGGGCTGGGACAAGACCTCGCTGAAGATGCCGGACGGTCTGCGCAAGAAGCGGGACGAACTGCTTTGACCCTTCGTTTCGCGCTGCCGCTGATCGCGGCGCTCGCACTCCTTGCCGCGTGCGCCCCCCTGCAACAGCCGCCGGCGCAACAGCGACCGCTGCCGCCGGCACAGACGCCGGAAGCGGCGCGTCCGAAGCCGCCGATCAAGAGCACCAAGCCGCTGCCGATTCCCGCGCGGCCACTGCAGGCGAAGGCCGACTGCAGCTACCGCGACGACATCGGCACCGAGGGCCGACTGCAGCTGGAGGTGAAGAATTCGAAGGTCGAACGCTTCGCGTCCGACGTGAACATGGGCAGCAAGGGTCGCTGCAGCTTCGATCTGTCGGCTTTCCGGCAGACGAGTTTCGATCACACGCCCACGCTGGTCGCCGGTGCCTGCACCATCAGCATGTGGGAACAGAAGGACGAAGTGACCGTGTCCTACCGCAACTGCGCCGCGCACTGCACGCCCGGCGCACACGATTACCTGTGGCCCACGCTGGTGAGCCGCAGGACCGGCAACTGCCGGTAAAGCACAGAGAGAAAGCACCATGAGCAGAGCGAACTGGGAAGTCGTGATCGGTCTGGAAACACATACCCAGCTGAACACGGCCTCGAAAATCTTCTCCGGCAGCTCGACCGCCTTCGGCGCCGCGCCCAACGCGCAGGCTAGCCCGGTCGACCTGGCGCTGCCTGGCGTGCTGCCGGTGATGAATCGCGCCGCCGTCGAGCGCGCCATCCGCTTCGGCCTGGCCATCGGCGCCACCGTCGCTCCGCGCTCGGTGTTCGCGCGCAAGAATTACTTCTACCCCGACCTGCCGAAGGGCTACCAGATCAGCCAGTACGAACTGCCGGTGGTGCAGGGCGGCACGCTGACGATACGCGTGGGCGAAGGTGACAAGGCGTACGAGAAAGTGGTACGGCTCACCCGTGCCCACCTCGAAGAAGACGCCGGCAAGAGCCTGCACGAGGATTTTCATGGCATGTCGGGTATAGACCTGAACCGCGCCGGCACGCCGCTGCTGGAAATCGTCAGCGAGCCGGACATGTCGTCGAGCGCCGAAGCGGTGGCCTACGCGCGCGCGCTGCATGCGCTGGTGCGCTGGGTCGACATCTGCGACGGCAACATGCAGGAAGGCAGCTTCCGCTGCGACGCCAACGTGAGCGTGCGTCGCCCGGGTGAGCCGCTGGGCACCCGCCGCGAAATCAAGAACCTGAACAGCTTCCGCTTCCTGCAGCAGGCGATCGACTACGAGATCAACTGGCAGATCGAACAGATCGAGGACGGCCACAAGATCCAGCAGGCCACCGTGCTGTTCGACCCGGACAGCGGTGAAACCCGCATGATGCGCAGCAAGGAAGACGCGCACGACTACCGTTACTTCCCCGACCCCGACCTGCCGCCGCTGGTAATCGCCGCCGAGTGGGTAGACGAAGTGCGCCGCGCCATGCCCGAACTGCCGGCCGCGCTGGCCGCGCGCCTGCAATCGGACTACGGCCTGTCCGCCTACGACGCCGCCGGCATCACCGCCAGCCGCGAAACCGCCCAGTACTTCACCGACGCGCTCGCCATCGCCGGCGCTGCGCAGGCCACTCAGTTGGCTAAACCGCTCGCCAACTGGGTCATGGGCGAACTGGCCGCACGCCTGAACCGCGAAGAGCGCGACATCGAGCAAAGCCCGGTCAGCCCGGCCCAGCTCGCCGGCCTGGTCGCCCGCATCGCCGACAACACGATCTCGAACAGCATCGGCAAGAAGGTGTTCGACGCGCTGTGGAACGGCGAAGGCCCGGATGCCGACGCCATCATCGACGCGCAGGGCCTGAAGCAGGTGACCGACGCCTCGGCCATCGAACCCATCATCGACGAAGTGCTGGCCGCCAACCCGAAGTCGGTCGAGGAATACCGCGCCGGCAAGGAAAAGGCCTTCAACGCCCTGGTCGGCCAGGTGATGAAAGCCAGCCGAGGCAAGGCCAGCCCGGCGCAGGTGAACGAGCTGCTGAAGAAGAAGCTGGGCGGCTGACATCGGGTCATCGGCGGGCGGTCCGCAGTTCGGCCTCGCCTGCCGGACCTCTCTGCCCAAACGGCTGCGCGCGTCTACATCGACTGCAGTCTGTCCAGCGGTGAGCGCACCCCATGCGTCCCGCGATTCAGCACATGGGTGTAGATCATCGTGGTGCTCACGTCCGCGTGACCGAGCAATTCCTGGATGGTGCGGATGTCGTGGCCGGACTCGAGCAGGTGCGTCGCGAAGGAATGGCGAAGCGTGTGCACAGTGACCGGCTTCACGAGGCCCACGGTCTGCGCCGCACGCCGCAGCGCGCGCTGCATGCGCTGCTCGAAAAGATGGTGGCGGCGCACCACGCCTGTCTGCGGATCAACTGACATCCGCTCCGACGGCCACACCCAGAACCAGCCCCAGGACATCGCCGCTCGCGGATACTTGCGCTCCAGCGCATCCGGCAGATGCACGCCACCTCGACCGCTGACCCGATCATCCCGCCAGAGCGCCCGCGTCTGCACCAGTCGCGCGGAAAGCTGTGCGCGCAGGGACTGCGGCAACATGACGCGACGGTCCTTGCCGCCCTTACCTTCACGGACCGTGATGTCGCCGCGTTCGAAATCGATATCCTTGACCCGCAGACGCAGCGCTTCCATCAGACGCATGCCGGTCCCGTACAGCATATGGAGCACCTCACCCTCGATGCCTCCGCACACGGCGAGCAAACGCTGTACCTCCGACTGAGACAGCACAACCGGCACCCGCTCACGCACCTTTGGCCGGCCTATTTCGTTGAGCCAGGGCAACTGAACACCCAGCACCTCGCGATAGAGAAACAGCAGCGCCGACAACGCCTGATTGTGCGTGGACGGCGCGACGCTGCGGTCGCTCGCCAACCACTGCAGAAAGGCTTCCACCTCTGCAGCCCCCATCTCGCGCGGATGCCGAAGCCCATGAAAGCGTACGAAACCGCGCACCCAATGCACATATGCCCGCTCGGTGCGCAGACTGTAGTGCCGGTACCGTATCCTCTCCCGCACCTGGTCCAGCAAGCGCGGCCCCGGAACCCCTTCACGCACGTGTTCGTGTAACACCGCAGCCCCCATACTGTACGTAAACACAGCATAGAGGATAACGCGATGATTTCAATGCCAAATGAGTTGCACGGTCCGCTGGAATATCACGCAGCGTTCTGATATATCACGCAGTCATGATGTATACATCACGTTAGCCACTAAATCTGATGGACGCGGTTGCCATTTACTTTAGAGGTGCCTCGGTTTCACAGACTGAAGAGGTCGCCGCGAAGCACGGCATTCCAGGGCAGGAAAGTGTGTTCCTTCGAGCCTACGACGATTGGGTCGCCGAGACTTCCGAAGAAGAATTGCACAAGATACAGAATGCACTTGGTGGCAATCCGACCTGCGCAGTTCTGATTGAATCAAGGTACGGCGCATGTGCTCGTGTCGCATTGGAGTTGGCGACCCATCTTATGAAGGACTTGGCTCCAGCGGTCCTTGATGATGATTTCGGGGGCCTGTGGTCCTCTGACGAAGTACTCGACAGTCTCGCGGCATCAAGGGACAACACCATCTTTTCTTTGAGGGAGGCGCACGGCTAACATGGCGCTCAACCTCGCTCCCTTCGGTCGCTGGACGCTGCGCGATAGAGCCGCGCAGCGCCGGTTAGCTTTACGTTGAGGCTGTAGAAAAACCCCTTCCCACCCTCACCCGTTCACATGCCGTTGTTATGATTCCGCATCGCCTCTCCGGAGCCCCGCGATGCCGCGATTCAAGACACCCGACTACGGCCTGAAGTTGATTCCGGTCGATTTCGCACAGCAGGTGCTGCCCGGTACCTTCGAGTTCGCGCTCTGCCACCTGGTCGACAACGAACTCGATCTCTCCACACTCCGAGCCCGCTACACCAACGACGCAGGCGGCGCTCCGGCCTTCGATCCTGCGGTGCTGCTCAAGATCGTGCTGCTCGGGTACTCGCGCGGGCTGATCAGCTCCCGCTCCATCGCCAGTGCCTGCCGCACCAACGTGCTGTTCATGGCCGTCTCCGGCGACAGCGCACCGCACTTCACCACCGTCGCGCACTTCATCAGTAGTCTGGGCGATGAAGCGCAGACGCTCTTCACCGAGGTCCTGCTGGTGTGCGACCGCCAGGGGCTGATCGGGCGCGAGCTCTTCGCCATCGACGGCGTGAAGCTGCCATCGAATGCGTCCAAAGCGAAGAGTGGTACGCGTGCCGATTTCGAACGTGAAGCAGCGAAGATGGAAGCGGCCGTGCAGCGCATGATCAGCGAGCAGAAGGCGCGCGACGCCGCACCTTGCGAAGACGACGTAGCCCGCGCGCTGCGCACCCGCGAACGTCTGAGCCACGAGGCCGCGAAGATCCGTGACTGGCTCGCGCTCAACCCGGACGAGCGACGCGGCGCCAAGGGTGCGGTGCGCCTGTCGAATCGCACCGACAACGATTCGGCCAAGATGGCCACCGCCAAGGGCGTGGTCCAAGGCTATACCGGCGTGGCAGCCGTCGATGCCGCCCACCAGATCGTGGTCGATGCCCAGGCGCACGGCACCGGGTCGGAACAGGAACTGCTGTTACCCGTGGTCGACGCAATCCTCACGCAGCGAGAACAGCACACGGCGATCTGCGCCGACGCGGGCTACCACTCCGAGAAGAATCTCGCTGGACTGGATAGCCGAAACATCCCCGCCTGGGTGTGCGACAACGGCTACCGGCAGCGCGACCCGAGATACGCCGATCAAGCGAAGCACAAGGCAAAGCCCGATGCGCTGTGGGACAAGAGCGAGAAGGCGAAACGGGCG